>NZ_JBYHFP010000002.1:0-420493 GCF_057669885.1 Sporosarcina sp. Y1011
TTAGCTGCATAATATAAAACTCTAACTTTAAGGGGTCACAACAGACTTTTGATAAAAGTCTGAGCCATTTTTTTAAACGTTTTGTGTTTTCGCTTGAACTGCAGCTTTTCTATCTTGCGCTGCGTGCATTTTAACCATTACAAAGCGTGCAATTGGCTGGATAACTAAGCTCTCTAAAAATAGAGCGATTAAGAAGTTACGAGGCCAAGTTTGTAGGAAGTGAGCAACGAAATCATCTCTAAAACCATTTCCAACGATGTCTCCAATAATTGTCATTGTGAATGACATACCCAATACTGTAAAAATCGTACGGAACATGATACGAGCAGCAAAACCATCTGTTGGTGAAATGAATTTTGACGATAAAAATTCTGCAAAACGACCGATTGCGACAGGTTCAATAATCATAACGATAACCCAAATAATAGGTAACGTGATTAACATGCTCATTGCAACGTCTTTGTTGAATCCTCCAGCCGAAAGGATTATGTTGATTGATCCTATTAATAATACGGATAGTGTTACGATGATAGCGCCGAATAACGCGCCCTCTTTAGCGTTTTTGGGTAGTCTGTTTTCTTGATGCATCGTTTGATTTCTCTTCCTTTCAAAATTCGTATTGGACCTACTCTAAATACAAAAGCAAATACAGTTATGAACTTAACGCAAATCAATGAAGCTGCCGTAAATGCAATTTGCACTAAAAATGCACTCAGTTAAACAACCCAATCGTAAAGAGCTCTGTCTACTTTATCTGTTTACTTTTAAAATACTCGGCAATAATGTCGCAATTGTTTTCAAAGGTAATGCGGATTTTTGCGTTAAACAAAGCATCATTGCACCCTCAATCGAAACTGTCAGCAACAACGCGCAAGCGGAAGCCGATTCATTCGAATAGCCTTCCGTTACAAGTTTCTCATAGTAAAGCTGTTGAATGTTTTCATATAGAGCACTACAAGCAGTGCGGACTGGTTCACTCATCGTTGCCATTTCACTGACAATGCTGCTAAATGTATAGGCGATAATGGTGCCGTCTCTTTCAAAGTTGTGAACCAACTTATCAATCATTGACAGTATCGCGTCCTCCGTTGCTTCATGCCTACTGAATATAGCCTCAATATCTGTGGTAATGACTTCGTTTAAACCGTGTAAACAAGTAATCAATAATTCTTCTTTTCCATTTGGGAAATGATGATAGAGCGCTCCTTTTGTAACATTACAGGCTGTTAAAATCTCATTAAGTCCGACACTTTTATACCCTTTTTGTTGAAAAAGGGTCGTCGCCGTATCAATTAATATCGATTTTGTATCCATAATTGATGTATTCCTCCCTACATACCAACCGGTCTGTTTTAATTATAACAAGTTTTCAACCTGAATAAAAGTTTTCAGTTTTATTACATTTTAGACAGCTAAAAATGCTCTTATTTGACTAAAATTTCCCTAATAAGTATGTAATTGAGTCAATTTCATACTAGAGGATTTCGAATTAAAATCCAAACAAGGTTGATTTACACTCCAGGCGGACGCTTTCCGCGGGCACGGCTTCAATCTCCTCGTCACTGCGTTCCTGCGGGGCTTTCCGCTCGCGCTGTTCCCGCTGGAGTCGCCGCCTTCCGTTACAATCAACGGAACTCATCCGTGCAAGTTAATAATTGATAACGAAATTTCGTTAATGTTAGGTTTTCCAATTAAAATAAGCAATTATGAAATTGAAGTGAATTAACTGAGTAATATCATACACAGCATCCCTGAAATTCCATACATCATAAAAAACCAGACAAAAGCCACTTTGTCTGGTTTCAACTTTTTCATTATACAATTGCAGGCCTAACCTTTTCTCTCCTGAAAATGAATACCTACCCCTCGTAATAAACTTACCTTTTTCTCACGAATAGCAAAAACAGGACAAGCGCACCACTGCTACAAGTCATAATTATGATGCCCATCGGCCACGCCGTTTGGTCCCCTGCTATTCCTACAAGTGGCGCAACGATCGCCCCACCGATAAATGGGAGCAGTCCCAGAAAGGCTGAAGCACTTCCAGCCGCTTTTTCTTGGCTTTGCATGCCGAGCGAAAATGCGGACGTCGATACCATCCCGACGCTTGAAACGACGAGGAAAAGGGCTACGGTCATTGCGAATAAAGAAAGGTCATTTGAAACAACGATAAAGAGTAATATACTTCCTGTGAATGACAATAAAACCCCTGTAAAAAGCAATTTCACTTCGTCAACGGTGCTTGCTAATCTACCTGTCACTTGCGCGGCGATGATAATGCCTAAACCATTTAGTGCAAACAACATGGAAAACTGTTGAGGTGTGACATTGTAAAGGTTTTGCAGGACAAAAGGAGACCCCGCTATGTATGCAAACATACTCGACATGATCAAGGCTAGTGTGCCCGATATCCCCAGAAACACACGGTCTTTAAATAAATTCCCGAATGTCTTGACGACCGCCAGCATACTTCCCTCAGACCTTTTTTCTTCAGGTAACGTCTCAGGGAGAAAGAACGTAACTGCCAAAAACATAAGAAGACCAATTACACCTAATATGATAAACACGGCGTTCCATGATGCGAAGTTTAAAACAAATCCACCTGAAATGGGCGCAAGAATCGGCGCTGCACCGTTTACAAGTGCCAGTAAAGCAATAAACTTCGTCAAGTCTTTACCAGAATACATATCCCGGGCAGACGCACGTGCGATAACGATTCCCGCCGCACCTGATACCCCTTGGATAAATCGCAACCCGATAAAAACCCAAATCGTCGTACTGAATGCACATAAAACAGAGGCAGTCGCGTATACGATTAGCGTAAATATGAGCGGTTTGCGTCTCCCCCGAATATCACTCAATGGACCGAAAATCAGCTGTCCGACGGCAAGCCCTATTAAACACGCGGTCAAACTTAATTGTGCAAGCGATGTTGAGGTATGTAAATCAGTTGCAACGATCGGAAGCGCCGGCAAATACATATCCATTGATAGCGGCCCGATGGCAGTAAGGGATCCTAGTAAGAGGACAATCCAAAACTTATGTAACTTCACTTCTTTTTTCACTTTAGCCATACTAGATTGACACTTCCTTCTAAATTCGATCTTTGAGAGCTACTTTTTTGTACTTCTAGTAGACTTTTATTCGCCTGATTGATTAGTTGACTAGTAATCTAGCCATTATTCTGATTTTATTTAAGTATAGCATAAGTGGTATACCTTAGCGTTGGGCGGTTGTTGAGGGTTTTTAGGCGGTCACGCGGAGAATTCGAGCGGTTCGCGTGGGGTTTCGGGCGGTCCCGCGATGGATTCGAGCGGTTCGCGTGGGGCTTCGGGCGGTCACGCGAAGAATTCGAGCAGTTCGCGAGAGGGTGCGGGCGGTCGCGCGGGGGATTCGAGCGGTGCGCGAGGGGGTTCGGGCGGTCGCGCGGGGGATTCGAGCGGTGCGTGAGAGGGTTCGGGCGGTCGCGCGGGGGATTCGAGCGGTGCGCGAGGGGGTTCGGGCGGTCGGGCGGTGGATTCGGGCGGTGCGCGAGGGGGTTCGGGCGGTCGTACGGGAAATTCAAGCGGTGCGCGAGGGTTTTCGAGCGCTCTCCGCGAAGGTACTTCGAAAGCCCTACTAGAAAGAAAGTGATCAATCATGAATCACTCTCCAGTTAGTATTTACATTGGCACGTACTACTTTCTCTTTTAAAAAATAATCCGCAATCAATTCTGTTACATCCACAGGTATGTCTTTGACCACAGGTTTCCCTTTGAACATCCAGTAATTGCCTCCTCCACCCGCCCGGTAATTATTCATGACTACGTCATATTCCACCTGCATATCAACTGGACCACCTTGGTAATCAAGCTTTACGATGCGTTCGCCGACAGGTCTTGAGATATCGATTAGGTAGTCAATGCCCTCCCACATATCATAATTATAGTGCTGGGGCTTTGGATTGATAAATGCAGGATTCACTTCAATCTGCCCATCCGTGTATTGCTTGAAATAGGAAGCTGACCGTTCCAATGCGTCTTTTATGTCTTGTCCACTTATCCGAATCACTGTTAACGTGTTTGGGTAAACATAGTTAGACACAATGTCTCGCATCGTCACATTTTCAGGAAATCCAAGCGAGTGGTTGTCAAACAGAGCAGTATTCGAAATCGTTGCACCCGACGCCGCCATTTGAACTTGATTAATAAATTCAATTAACGGATTATCCTTCAAACGAATATCAATTGGATCATGAATCAGCATATCCCCTTCAATTTTCCCAATCGGCTGATCAAGCCACTCCTGCGTTTCATTTTCATACGGTGCGGTTAACGCGAGAATCGCTTCATCTGCTTCCACTTCCGACGCAAGCAAAAGGCTGGAACTTCCCTCAATGCATTTCCACTTGTTGTCATGTTTTTCAAGACACAACGTCACTTTTCCAAGCGCCTGTCCATGATGTCCGGGTTGTACGACAATGACGTTATTTATATACATTCCTGAAATCTGACGGTGCTGATGACCGGTCAGCAAAACATCGATCCCTTCGACTTCCATACACAATTGAGTTCCTTGATTCTCACCGGTCAATGCTTCACTCGGTTCAAAAGTATCTAGATTCCTTTCAAAACCGCCATGATAAGAGACTACGACGATGTCCACTTTTTCGTGATTACGAAGGTAGTCGACCCACTTTTTCGCTTCCGTAACAGGATCTGCAAATTCAATGCCCGCAATGAACTCTGGACGTTCCCAGTTCGGGATATAGGGTGTGGTCAGTCCGAGGATGCCTACTTTCAAATTCCCGGGGAACACTTTTATAATGTACGGCTTTCCATAAAATGGTTCGCCCGTTCGTTCATCCAACAAATTGGCAGAAATCCAAGGAAATGTAGACTGGTTCACTACCTTCTGCACGATTTCTTGGCCATAGTTGAACTCATGATTACCAAAAACCGCCGCATCATAGTTTAATTCATTCGCAATGAGCACCATTGGATTCGGGTCACTTTTTTTCATTTTAATAGAATGATACGCGAGGGGTGTCCCTTGGATCAAATCCCCATTGTCAATTAAGAGGACATGCTCGTGCTTTTCCCTTTCTTGTTTGATAAGGGTTGCCATTTTACCAAGGCCGCTATGTACATAGTTATTTGTTCCGTAATGGATTGGATAAATATTTCCATGAATATCGCTTGTTTCTAGAATAACAATCTCAATTCTACTAATTTTCATTCCCCACCTTTGCATTCATTCAAATTACACTAATTTCCGTCTCAGTCTACCAGAAATAATGTCAATAATGGTCACCATGATAATAATGCCGAGCAGGATAATGCCCACACTTTCCCACGCACGTGCATTCAAGGCGAAAATCAACGGCGTCCCAATTCCACCTGCACCCACTAATCCGAGGATTGTTGCGTAACGGACAGCAATTTCGAAACGATACAGCGTAAATGATAAAAATTCTGGGACGAGCTGGAGATTAAAAAAGCCCACTGAAGAGCAATTCCCTCCACAGCAGGCTTTACATTTTTTTAAAAACTATTCCTCTACTTCAACTCCGTAATTCGACCTTCTACTTGTGTATCGATAACGCCTAATTGCTTCGCATATTGAATTAAGAGTTCTGCATCTGTGATCGCATTTCCTTCGTCGACAAGTATTTCATCTTCACTAAACATTGTAAATCCGTCACCACCGTTGAATATAAAGTTCGGCATGACTGCTTTGTATACCTTGTTTTCATCAAGTGGCTGACCGCCAACAGTTACATTGCTAACCCGTTCTCCAACTGGTTTACGAAGATCAAATTCATAAGTCATACCAGAGACATGTAAGAAACCATTATACGCTGCTTGACTCACACCATTTTCAAGTGCGAGTCGAATACTTTTGCCCAAGACATCGGTTAGAATTGGCTTATTGCCGAATGGTAAGATTGCATAGGCATCCAGCATTGTGAAGTTTCCCGCTTTCGCTTCTTCCCGGATTCCTCCACCATTTAAAAAGGAGATATCTGCTTTGTAATAATCTCTATAACTATCGGTAATAAAGTTTCCGATTGCTTGCTCCTCTGTCAGTCTACCATCGCGTGGCATATCGTGAGCCAGTTCTGCAATCGTATCTCCAAGTCGTTCTTGAAGCTCCGTTTGATAACCTTCTGCCATCACATGAAGTTCAGGATGGTTTGCAATCGTATCATCCAAATCGATAACAATTGTGTCTAAATTAATTTCCCCATTTTCTTTTGTAATATCTAATCGAATAACCGAACCGATATTACCTTGAGGTTTCGCAACAAATCGACCATCATATTCATTTACTGTTGATTCATTTTCAAATTCTTCCTCTGAGAAAATATAAACAATTTCTGGAACAGCTTCAAGCAACTGTTTATCAAATTCTTGAGCCTGTTGTGTTAAGGCAATTATGATATCGACACTTTCTTCATTCTCTTTAATTGATTCTACTGCTGCTTTCGCTGATTCAATAACATCCTCTTGAAATACTTCATTCGATACACTTGTCGTAACCATTCTGTCCGTTAAACCAATAAAAGCGATTTTCAGTCCAGACATTTCTTCGATTGCATACGTTGGCACATCTGCAAACGGATTGCCCACTTCATTCTTTAGATTGGATGAAATCCAAGTAAACTCAGAACTCTTCACTAATTCCTTCGTATTACTTGCACCCGCATCGAAATCGTGCTGACCAAAATTAGCATAGTCAATCGGGATATAGTTAAATGCTTCTACAAGTGGAAATCCTTTGAATGCTGCACCAAAAACGGAACCACCACCTAAATCTCCACCGAATGCAACAAGCGTATTTGGTTGTGTGCTTCGGACATCCTCTACAACGGTAGCTAATCTCGCAACGCCACCGGTAGGTTTCACCGGACTAATATTATGCGCATCATTAAAATATAAAATTGTCGCGCTGTCTTGCGTTGATAAAGCGACAAACGTGATATCTTTCTCCGCTGCTCCGTTTATATATTCAAACTGTGCATTTTCAGCGCCTCTAATTTCTGCTACGTTTTTTCCATCAATAATTACTTTTTGAACTTTAGTACCTTTAAAGTCGATAATTGCACCGGCTTTTTTCGGTTTAATGGTAATCGTTTTATCAACAAATCCTGCGCCATGAAATTCTGCATAATTCCCCGTAAACACAACACCATTTTTAATTTCTGATGCTGCATCTAGCGTAATCGAAACGCTCGGCTTGTTGATCATTAGTTTTCCAGTTTTATAATTTTTTAAGTTGTATATTTTTTCAGGTTTCTGCAATTCTGGATCTGGTTCAGGACCTGGTACTGGCTCTTCTTCCGCCTGTTTTTTCAAGACAAATGAGTCTACCAATTCATTATCAATCGTATACACTTCACCTTTTAACTGCTTTCCTTCAATTGCAATTGATGTGAAAACTTGTTTATCTGTATCGTATTGTACATTTACATAATCATTGTCTTCCACAGGATAGAACTTGGGTCCTGCAGATCCACCGATGACATAAACTGTTCCTTCGCCATTTGCTTGGACTTGTCCATCCTTCATCGCGTGGGTTCTCATGTAAGCATGATCATGACCATTTAATACGACATCAACACCCATTTCTTCTAAAATTGGTGCAAATGTCGCGGCAGTCGCATTTGTTCCTGTTAATGGATTGCTCTTGTATGCTGGACGGTGGAACATTGCAATCGTCCATTCCTTATCCGAGTTTTCCACTTCTTCGCGAATCCATGCTTGTTGCTCATTCATATCTTGCACACCAAATTCTGAATTGAGCATAATGAATTTCGCATTTCCATATTCGAAGGAATACACAAACCCTTCTTTCCCGGCAGGTCCATTTTGTGGATATGGGAATAATGATTGATAAATCGACTCACCATCACCATAGACATCATGGTTGCCTAATACAGACATGAACGGAATTTGATTGCTAAGTCCTTTCGATGCATTTAGGAATAAATCCCACTGATTCATTCTACTTCCATCCTCGACGATATCACCAGAATGGAGTGCAAATTTTGTATCTGGATATTTTTCTAATCCCAGTTCATATAATTTTGTCCATATACTAAAGCCTGCTGCATTTTCCGATTGCGTATCTGTGAAGAATAAAAAGCTGAATGGATCGGCTTCTGCAGCTGATTCCGTTGTAAATGTACTAACTTCACTCCAGCCTTCTTTCGTACCATTGCCAACACGGTATTGATACGTAACACCTGGTGTTAACCCATTTGCCTCTACATGATGAATATTCATTTCACCAGTAACATCTGAATAAAATTCAATTGTCCCTTCAAAGCGCTTGACTGTATCACTTTCAAAACCACTTGCTTGTTCGACTACTTCTAAAACACTATCCCTTGTTGCGGTTCCTGTACGCCATGTCACATGTTGCGTTGTTTTTGGATCATTTGTCCAAGTTAATGTGATATTCTCAGGCTTTTCCATTCCTAACTGCGGAACTGGAGTGAATGTTTCAACTTGGCTAACTAAATCACCCTTCGTTGCTTGTAGACTTAACGGCACTTGTGAAAGTGTTAAATCATCGGTGTGGATCTCACCATTCGCATCTGATTCTGCAAAAAGAGCGTTCCAATCTACTTTCTCCGCATCCGCTGCAGGTACATGGAAGTATCTTGCAACGCCATTTGGCATATACACACGGTAAAATGGAAAGCTACCAGTCGGAGGATTCATATAAGTCATATATGTTCCTACTTTAACCTCTTGATGGGCTTCACCTTTTACGCCACTTCCGCCTTGATAGATTGTTGTATCATTAATTATTTTAATTAAGTTTTTCCCTTGTGCATTGACGATTTCTACTTTTGCACCTTCAATAGGATTTCCTTGCTGATCGGTCACTTTAATTGTCGTCGATGTTCCTACTGATTTTCCTTCTATCGATAAAACGAGCGGCTGGGAAATAGGCGCTCTATACGATTCTGTAAAAAATGGTGTAGCTTCATTTGAACCCACATATGTCATCGATCCTTTGGTAAGCCCGACTTCCGCTTCACCCTTTGCATCAAGGCCTAATTTGAATGTAATTGTAGCTAGTACTTCACTTTCTTCTGCTGCAATCGCGTTTAGGTTTTCAAAGCTAAGATGGATCGTGCCTTTTTCCCTATTTACTTCATTGATACGGACAGTATTTTTCCATTTATCGGCGACTTTTACTTGAAAACCATCTGTTGTCTTGTCTCCATCTATCAATTCCAATAAGCTAAAATCAAAAGCTAATTCAACTTCTGCTCCGCTTAATGCAGATAGATTGCTCATTTTTAATTGAACATCAAACGTTGCTCCTGCATATGCTTCTTCAGGACCAACCCAATTAAACGCAGGTCCCCCAGCATTTACTTGAAAATTCATCGTGTCGAACTTGTGGTTACCCTCTTTGTCAAACACTTCAACATACACTTCATGAAGCCCCTCGGCTAACGGTGTTTCTGGCACATAAGAAACGACTCCAGTTAAAGCATCATAACGAGGCGTAACGTCTTTTCCATCGATTTTCATAAAAATGCGCTCTGCATCGATCCCAGAACCACCATCATTATCTGTCGCTACGATACTAATTTCCGGTTGGCTCTTTGCTGCAGGTTCAGCTGGTGAAAAGTTCGTTAACGTTGGATTCGTAACGTCCTCATCATATTCACCATAGATCGCACGGATATTATCTACATAAATCGTACCCGCTGATTTCCCTCCATCATTTGTAGCCATATATCGCACAGCTTGATTGACACTAAAGGGGGCAACCCAATTGCCAGGAATGCTTGCCTCAACATACTTCCACCCCTTCCATGTCACGCCATTCGGATAATCCGATGTAAAATCAATATTAAAACCTTGACCATTTGCATCGACTAATGATTGCCTTAACCAATGTTTATGGCCATCCCCATAAATCCACATACCAATTTTCTCTGGATCACCAGGAATTTCAAACTTCACATCTCGCTGAGCATAGACACCTGAAGTCCCTTGTTGTCCTAAAAAGTCATAATCTAATTTTAGGGCTTGATTACCAAATCGAACGACATCATCTGAAATGGAAGCATTGACAGTGTTAAATTTCGAACCAATTGCATGCCATGTGCCAATTCCATTCTCAAAATCCTCTAATACGATGTAGGGGTCTGTTACTTTAACCTCTGCGTTCTCCGCTGGCTGAATCACAGCGTCATTACCAATCTCTTCTGCAGATATGTATAGATTCGTGCTCGGCAATATACTCGTAAAAACAATTAAAAATGCTAATAACACAGAAAATAATTTCTTATTCAATTTTCTTTCCCCCTCCTTTTGTTGTTTTTCTATATATGCTCGTAAACCTATGACCCTATAAGAGACAATAAGTAACCTAGTTTAAGAATATCCTCAATTTGTAAAGACATCGTTAATTTAGCGTATATTTTGTGTCTTTTGTGGACGGTTCAATATTTTATATTGAATTATGATAAGGGTTCGTATGAAGTGGTGATAGAAGTCGAGTGGAAGATTCGGGCGGTTCGCGTGGGTTTTCGAACGGTCTCCCTTACAAGTCTAAATGACTCAAGAGGATTTTCTCCGATTTCATAGACTTACATAAATACAGTCTCCACAAACCGGATAGCAGTGAGTTGTCTAGATAGTATTAAACGGTGATAACGGAAATTTTTTTTAACTAATGTCCCCTTTCCTTCCCTTTTACTCTATATAGAGGGTGAAAGGAGGTGATTCACATGGCAGCAACAATCGAATTTCAACAAGCGTCGGGCCGCGTATTCTTCGACGGTGGTTTGACAGAGGACGGAAAGCTAATCCGCAAAGCGAAGACGTACCGCTACATCAAGGAAAATGCACCTGCTGAGAACTTGTACCAAGCGCTGGAGCAACTGGGTCGACTCTCAACTTTGCCGTTCATCGGAGCGGATATCGTGGAAACATCGAGTTTGATTAACTAATTCACCAATTAACTAATCAGGAAAGGAGGAATGAAAAATGGCTAAAACACTACAGTTGAACTTCAACACAGCGAGCGGAAAAAGGGTGAGTTTGTCGGTGGATGAACCCCGCGCAGATTTGACTCCGCAAAGCATCGAGGCTGCGATGCAGGAAATCATTGCTGCGAATGTATTCGAAATTAACGGCGCTCCGCTGGCAACAGTTGTTAGCGCTCGGGTTATTGAGCGAAATGTAACAGAACTTGTAAACGCCTAACAAGCAACAACGACCGGTTCACCAGTTTTCGGACTGGGGACCGGTTTTTTCATTTTAATAGAGAGGAGGAAACGAGATGGAACAATGGATGAGTCTCATACAAGAAGTCGGTTTCCCGATATTCGTATCATTCTATCTTTTGCACCGGCTCGAAACAAAACTCGTCGCGATCCATGATGTGTTGGTTTCATTAAAAATGCAGTGAATGTTAATCAAACTTCAGTTGGACGACTCGCTCGCGTTGTAAAGTTTGGGCGGTTGTTAACCGTATTTGGGCGGTCCGCCGCAGGAATCGGGCGGTTGCAATCCAGATTCGGGCGGTACGCTGCAGGAATTGGGCGGTTGCAATCCAGATTCGGGCGGTACGCCGTGGGGATTGGGCGGTTGCAATCCATATTTGGGCGGTCTGTCCTGGGGATTGGGCGGTTGCATACCATATTCGGGCGGTCGAACTCGATATTTGAGCGGTCGTTAAACATAATTTTAAAAAGGAGGAAAACAATGTTTATTAAACCATGCGAGGGTCGTATCACATCTCCTTTCGGTTACCGCATCCATCCGATTACGCATTTTCGAACGATGCACTTTGGTGTGGATTACGGAAATACGCCATCAAACAATACAATTGTTGCAGCAGCTGCCGGGAAAGTTACTTTTTCAAAGTCTACAAATGGTTATGGTAACACGGTTATGATTGTCCACTCAATTGGTGGAAAGACGTTTGAAACCGTGTATGCACATCTACGGTCAATTGGTGTCAGAGTCGGGCAGACAGTCAAACAGGGCGAACGTATCGGCGTGAAAGGGTCGACTGGGAATAGTACAGGAATCCACCTTCATTTCGAGGTCCACATCGGTCGTTGGAATAACAAGTTTACGAATGCCGTTGATCCGTTATGTTATGTTTTGAATCATGAAGTGAAAAAAATACAAAGTTTGCTCGTCAAAGTAGGTTACAAGATCGCTGTAGATGGCCTAAACGGGCCCGCTACAAAGGCTGCGGTACAGTCATTTCAGAAGCAATCAGGACTTGTTGTAGACGGAATTGCAGGGAAGTTGACGACAGCTGCACTTGCTAAATGGGCGAAAGATCATGTGGTGCCGAGGTAAAGTAAGCGTGAAAAAAGCCCGATTTCTCATTTTCTATGAGAAGTTGGGCTTTTTTGAATGAGCCTGGGAATTGTTTGTTGGACAGTTTTGGGGTTTTGTTGGAGACTTTACTAAGTTCGTTGGACATCTTGTTTCAACCGACTAACCCGACCCGTAACAAACTGCAACCAGCCATAAACCCCAATCTTGACAGTTTCCAAAACCGCGGAATCTTTGCTTGGATCCAAACAGACAAAGTCAATATGCTGAACAGCTTCATGCTGACCGATCGTAAGCAAAGCATCAAACAGCTCTATCGCCGTCATCCCGCCTGGCGTAGATGCCGGAACGCCCGGCGCAACGGATATATCCAGCACGTCCATATCTACAGTGACATACACGCAATCTACTTCTGCAGCCAGTTGTTGAAGTGCTGCTTGGATCGTTTCGATTATGCCTTGCATGCGAGCTTGTTTGAGAGTCACCATTTGAATATGATGCTGCTTGGCATAGTCCACGAGCGGTTTTGCATTATAATAGCCGTGCAACCCGACGTTGATGATATGCTTCCCCTTCACCACGCCGCCCTCAATCAGTTGCCGAATTGGCGTTCCATTCGCTGGACCTAATTCTGCAGGATCCCGTACATCCAGATGCGTATCCAACTGTAAAATCCCAATTGTTCGCTCTGGATGAACATCCTTAATCCCTCGAATCGCGCATGCTGTCGTCGAATGATCTCCGCCAATCATGCAAGTCAACGTATTCGGATAGCTCGCTACAAGAGAGGCCGTTGCTTCTTGGATTCGTTGATGTGATAACAGGATATCCGTCGTATGCATCTGTACATCACCTGCATCAGCAACCCGAAAAGCACTTAAGTCGATATCTTCATCTAAATTATAAGTGGCGAAGCTTTTCCACAATTTTCGAAACTCATTCGGGTACAATGAGGCACCCGAGACACTAATCGATGACCTAGAAAGCGGCGAACCATATAGAATGAGACCCGGTTTAGCTTCTCCATCGTTCAGTGGCTGAACCCATTGATGAACATGTGTCACTTCTTGTCCTGCTACATTCCACGACCATTCAGGTGGTTGAAGCCATGCATGTTTCATTCCCCCACCACCAATACGCCTTTTTTCCACACAGATTTTACATGATTCACGCCAAAGAAGTACTGGATTTCTTGATAGTTTTTCGCATTCCATAGGACGATATCCGCTTGTTTCCCCACTTCAAGAGAACCCACCTTGTCTTCACATTGAATGGCGCAAGCTGCGTTATACGTAGCCGCTGTCAATGCTTCCGCAGGCGTCAGTCGCATAGAAATACAAGCTAAGTTCATGACAAGTGGCATGGACGTTGTTGGAGATGAACCGGGATTGCAGTCCGTAGAAATGGCAACAGCAACGCCTTCATCAATCATTTTCCGTCCGTCTGCCGCTTGCTCACGCAAATACAGCGCGGTTGCAGGAAGCAGGCAAGCAATCGTGCCCGCCTTCGCCATTGCTCGGATGCCTTCATCGGAAGCTTTCAGTAAATGTTCCGCCGAAATGGCACCGACCTTTGCTGCAAGCTCTGCCCCGCCGTATGATTCAATTTCATCGGCATGGATTTTTGGAATCAACCCCAAACGTTTACCGGCTTCCAATACGCGTTCTGATTGTTCAGGTGTATAAACGCCTTTTTCACAAAACACATCATTAAATACAGCAAGCTTTTCTTCGGCAATCACAGGCAACATTTCATGAATGATTACATCGACAAATTCGTCTTCCCGCCCTTTGTATTCAACCGGAACGGCATGCGCCCCCATAAAGGTCGGAACAATATCGATGGCATGTGTTTCCTGCAATGTCTTCATCACACGAAGTTGCTTTAACTCCGTCTCCAAATCCATTCCATAACCACTTTTCCCTTCGACTGTCGTAACCCCGTGTTCAAGGAACAAATCGAGGCGTCGAGTCGTTTGTTCGATTAATTCCGCTTCCGATGCAGCACGTGTCATCCGCGTTGTCGCATGGATGCCGCCCCCCGCATTCATAATATCCATGTATGTCGAACCTTCTAAACGCATCTCAAATTCACGTTCACGACTGCCTCCGTAAGCAACATGCGTATGAGGATCCACTAACCCAGGAGTCACGAGATGGCTCGTAGCGTCTACAATTTCCGCCTCATGTAAACGGTCTGCATAGCGCTTTTCAAGATCATTTGTTAATCCAACCGCTTGAATAATGCCATCTTCAATCCATAAACTGCCGTCTTCTAGTATGCCAAGTTCGGACATCGCTTCTTTTGAGCGAGGTCCTTTATTGGCAGAAGTGAGCGTCGCTAGCTGAGCTGCATGTTTAATCCAGAGTGGTTTTATCATTGTGGATCATTTCCTTTCGCGAGCATTGGAATGTTAACGCCTTTTTCACGAGCTGTTCTTTCAGCAATTTCATAGCCCGCATCCGCATGGCGTGCAATGCCCATTCCAGGGTCTGTCGTCAATACACGCTCTAGTCGAATTTCTGCTTCTTTCGTTCCATCTGCCACAATAACCATTCCGGAATGAATTGAATAACCCATGCCAACACCCCCACCGTGGTGCAATGAAACCCATGTTGCGCCACCAACTGCATTGATCATGGAATTTAAAATCGGCCAATCTGCAACAACGTCTGATCCGTCTTTCATCGCTTCTGTTTCACGGTTCGGAGAAGCAACAGATCCTGAATCCAGATGGTCACGACCGATGACAATCGGTGCACTTAATTCGCCGCTTGCTACCATATCATTGATGATTTTCCCGAAGCGCGCGCGTTCCCCGTAACCAAACCAGCAAATGCGGGCTGGTAGTCCTTGGAATTCAATTTTATCCTGTGCCATACGAATCCAGTTGCATAAGTGTTCGTTATAACTGAACTCACGCAAAATCGCTTCATCTAATTTATAAATGTCTTCCGGATCACCTGATAACGCAACCCAGCGGAAAGGACCTTTCCCTTCGCAAAATTGTGGACGGATGTAAGCCGGAACAAATCCTGGGAAATCGAATGCATTTTCTACGCCTTCATCTTTCGCCACTTGTCGGATGTTATTGCCATAGTCAAATGTGATTGCGCCTTTGTCCATCAAGTCAAGCATCGCCTGAACATGTACAGCCATTGACGCTTTTGACTTATTCACATATGCATCCGGATCATTCGTACGCAGGATCTCAGCATCTTCTAAAGACATGTTTGTAGGGATATAACCGTTTAATGGATCATGTGCAGACGTTTGGTCTGTCAGCACATCGGGCGTGAAATTGCGCGCAATCATTTCAGGTAAAATTTCAGAAGCGTTGCCGAGTAAACCAATGGATAATGCTTTTCCTTCTTTTTTAGCTTCTTCTGCCAGACGGATGGCTTCATCCAGTGAATCCGTTTTCACATCTGTATAACGCGTTTCAATGCGGCGATCGATTCGAGTCTCATCCACTTCGATGCCGATACAAACGCCGCCCGCCATCGTCACTGCAAGCGGTTGTGCGCCACCCATGCCGCCAAGCCCTGCAGTTACAGTAATTGTTCCTGCCAAACTGCCATTGAAATGCTTTTTCGCAAGCTCAATAAATGTCTCGTATGTGCCTTGCACAATGCCTTGTGAACCGATGTAAATCCAGCTTCCCGCCGTCATTTGCCCGTACATCATTAACCCTTTTTTATCGAGTTCATGGAACGTCTCCCAGTTTGCATACGCCGGAACGATGTTTGAATTGGCAATGAGAATGCGTGGTGCATCGGTATGCGATTTAAAAACAGCGACCGGTTTACCCGATTGAACAAGTAACGTTTCATCATTTTCTAGCGCTTTCAGTGATTTTACAATCGCATCAAAGCTTTCCCAGTTCCGAGCAGCTTTCCCGATCCCACCATAGACCACTAATTTATCGGGATGCTCTGCAACTTCCGGGTCCAAGTTATTCATCAACATACGAAGAGCTGCTTCTTGCTGCCAGCCTTTTGTATTCAATTCTGTCCCTCTATAACGAATTACTTTTTCTGACGGAACCGCTTTCATAAATAACACCCCCCTGTTCTGTTGTATTCATTATATACTAAAAGTTCAGTCATCTTTTATGGTATGTTAACTATTTTAAGTTTAATAGCTCAATTAGGGGTTGGTTGGACATTTTACGAGGTTGGTTGCACACTTGCTGGACATTGTTGGACACTTCGATGGTTTCGTTGGAGACTTCCTTGTGTGTTGGACACTTTCAGGGGATGGTTGAACATTTTACGAGATTCGTTAGACAGTCGCCGGGCTTTGTTGGACACTTCGGAGAGTTTATGGGAAACCTCTCCGTTTGTTAGACACTTTCCGGGGGTTGGTTGCACACTTGCTGAGCTTTGAGCTCATAAAAAGCTTTTGCTACACGTCATTTCATGTCTTGCATGGCTTGTAGATTGACGCGATCCATGAAGTCATGAATCACTTGATCACCATTTTTTCCACCACCAAGTTTTAGCATGGCACGCCCTACAAAATTGATGCCGCGGTTCGAGCCCGAGTAAATCAAATTTGTCTGTGTTTCACTTACTTTTTCCAATGTAAATCCTAAAGTCATTTCAAATGCACGTGCCAGCTGAAATTGAATTCGCTTATGCTTTCGATTGACTGTGTCCTCAAATTCCGTAATTTCCACCACATACGTTTCTTTTCGTTTCCCTTCTTCATAGGTTTGATTGTAAGTTGAGCCTGTCATTTCAGGTTTTTTTTCAATCCAGCGATTCTCAACTACTTTTGGCATAATACGTGTTGCCTGTTCTTCTTCAAATAGAGCCCAGATCACGTCAATTGGTGCGTCAATCAGACGTTCTTCTTTCCAAATCATTCGTCATGCTCCTCTCTCCCAGTACGAATAAATGCTTCAATATCCAATATCTTTTGTTGTTTTAATTCCATCTCAATCTCTAAACTTTGTTTCTTTTTCAGTAAAAGTTCTTCCAAATTCTCAAACGACTCATCACGCATGACATCTTTCATTTCCTGAATGGTACAGCCGAAACTTCGAAGTTTTTGCAACAACGCTGCCAGAAAAAATGAACCGTCGTCATAATAACGGTAGTTGTTGGATGAATCAACGAATGCAGGTTCCAGTAATTGTTCCTGCTCATAATAGCGTAGGGTTTCCTTGCTCAATCCTGTCATTTCGCTGAATTCGCTTATTTTATACATGTAATTCCTCCCCTACTAAAATCTTAAAGGATAGGGTGCACCACTGAGTCAATCGAAATATTGTAGAAAGTATTTCCTAAACGAACACACAAGTTCGTCAGACAGACACTTATTTTGATTATTTTATAATAAAATTGTAGCGTATATACCGGATTTTTTCACGCACAGGTACCTAAAACACTTAAAATAATTGTTTATCTCCTTAGTAAGGGGGTTGGACGCTAGCTGCTTTGTTGGATACTTCGACGGTTATGTTGGACACTCCCTTGTTGGTTGGACAATTTTTGAAGTTCGTTGGACAGTCGTTGGGCTTGGTTGGACATCCTAGTGAGCTACCCTAAACTAATCCATTATCATTACTACCCCGTTTCTTCCTGCCGCGCGGCTGCGCGCCTCCCTAAATCAGTACTCTATCTATTTCAATCGATAAAAAAGGAACGCCCCATGAGGACGTTCCTTTTAATCACGTAATGCTTACCGTTATTTGTTTTTGATATATTCCATACCTTGTGGTGTAATCGCTAAAACCAGATTATCCGAACCTTGCCCGCTATCCACGGCATATTCCTTTTCGATCAGTTGTTCAATCGCCAGTTTGCTATTGACATCTGCTTGTACCATTGCTCTGGGCAATGTATAACTTCCTCCATTATTCGCAAAGTGATAGTCGTAAAGACTCTGTAACAGTACATCCGCGAGTTTATGTCCTTCTTCATTCATCATGCTTAAATCCCTCTCCTCTCTATACACATTTCGACAGAAGAGATGGGAATCCTTCTTTACTAAACTACGCAGGTACGCGCGCCCCCAATCGCCACTTCATAAGGTTCCGGCATATCCTAAATCAGTACTCTATCTATTTCAATCGATGAAACAAAAAGAACGCCGCATGAGGATGTTCCTTTTAAATGTATAATGCCTCCAGTACATTGTTTTTGACATAATCCATGCCATGCAGTGTAATCGCTAAAACCAGATTATCCGAACCTTGCCCGCTATCCTCGGCATATTCCTGTTCGATTAGGTATTCAATCGCCTGTTTGCTATTGACGTCTGCAAGTACAGTTCTGGGCAATGCATAACTTCCTCCATCATTCGCAAAGTGATAGTCGTAAAGACTGTGTAACAGTATATCCGCGATATCATTTCTTTCTTCATCCGTCATACATTAATCCCTCCTCTTTACATCATCAATTCGACATAAGTAATCAGAATCCTTCTTTAATTAACTAAGAAATTTCCATTCTCTGTGTAATTTTTGATAATGAACTAGTTAAAATCATATCCTATTCATATAGATTAACTTAACAAAGGGGATATTCATGATGAGAAAAAGGAAAAGTAACAAGCTCTTACTTTTTGTTCTCATATCTATATGTTCTTTACTTGTGTTGATAGGCTCTATTAATTTCCTGTATTCGCCGAGCTACAAATCTAAAAAAGTAGTAGAAGCGTTTTATATGCATGAACAAGTAGGAGACTTTGGTGATTCATGGGAATTGCTTCACCCTTTGATGAAAGAGAGATGGAGCAAATCACAGTTCATGACTGACCGATTACATGTTTTCGTTGGCCATTTTGGCACCGAAACTTTCCAATTTACAATAAATGAAGATAGTAAAATCAATGGTTGGACAATGACTGAAGAAGCACAACCATTTGATGTCGCTTACAAATTTACTGTCATTCAAACCTATGAAGGTAAATATGGAAAGTTCGGTTTCCTACAAGAAGTATATGTCGCAGAAGATGAAGGTGAGTGGCGGATACTGTGGGATTATCATTAACACACAGTATCCGCCAACGCGGTAGTAAGCCCCTGATTATTTAATGCGTTAGCCTACATTTAAATAAATCACAAAAACTTTTTTCATTTATTGTCCCCTAAACCTCACTTTTCTTCTTTATAAAGAATAAAGGGGATATTCTTTATGACAACTTACCTAACGGAATACGCACACTTCACAAACAAACATGATTTAGACGCAGCGACTAGGCAACATGTACTCAATCACTGGAACGAAATGAATCAAACAGAGCGGGCTGTCCTTGATATGATCCGTCGTTACTCCGTCAAATACGGTGCTGCACATTTGAAACACGAAACAATTGAAAAGGCCATCAAGAAATCCAACGCAACTGTACGACGTGCAATACGCAAGTTAGAAAAACTAGAAATCATCGAAAAGATTCACTATATCCGCCCAGTCATGAGCGGTCTAGGCGCCAACATTTATGTCATTAAACCTACTAATGACCAGTCGAAATTGAACACCCCGAAGGATGACGAAAAGCCTTCTGTCAGTAAGGTGGAACCCACTCAACCGCAAAACGAAGCTTTTCTTTCTAAAGCGCTAAGTAATAAAGATCTTAAAAGAACGTCTCCTCCGGAAATTGTGCCTACTACACTTTTCGGTAAGATGAAAACGCTTCTTTCTTCAACAATCGGAGAAAGTAAATTGGCACGTAATTTTTACGGCGTCTACCGAAAACATTCCCTGCAAATGCTAAAGTTTAGTATTCACGAAGACAAAGGGGATTTGTTCGAGCAATTGGCTATGCAAGCACTTCGTATTTCGATTCAAACGACAAAAGTGAAAAACATCCGAAATCTACCCGGCTATTATTCAGGCGTCTTGCGCGAACTCATCGACAAGGCTTTATTCAGCGAGGCATTTATGGATTATGACGTGCCATTTGAGGGGTTTTTCTATCGATGAAATAGAATAGTTGATGCACGTTTCCAACGATTTCAAAGTGCGTCGGAAATCTGAGGAGATAAGTTGAACACAGGATGCGAATAGTTGGCATCTACGGGGTTTGGTTGGGAACTTCTAGGAGTTTGTTGGAAACCTTCCTGTTGGTTGAACACCTGGCTGACTTTGTTGGACTCCTCAGGACTTTTGTTGGACACTTCGGGGAGTTTGTCGGCAACCTTCCTGTTTGTTGGAAACTTGGCAGATTTTGTTGAAAACTTCCTGTTGGTTGGACACTTGGACGAATTCGTTGGACAACTCTAGGCTTTGGTTGGGTACTTCAGAGGGGTTGTTGGACACTACGAGACTTTCGTTGGACAACTCCCTGATTCCACGGGTTATACCCGATTAACACATTGCTAATCAAATAAAAGAGAATAGATACATACCTATTCTCCAGTTTATAAGTATGCAATTATAGTGAATTGACTAAACAACATTACGCACAACTAACTAATTGATTCCCCCACTGATCACCATACAATTCTATCACTCTCGCTTATTTAGCTTTTCTATCATTGTAACCATTTTCTCTATCATATAATTCCTTTTCCTGATGCATCAAGTTACTAACGCTCATCAGCGTGTGGAGGCGTTGGTATTGCTTTAGTATGGTGTGTTTCGAGACTTTTACGGTGATAGAAATCCCCGCCATAAATGTAATCACTGATTGGCCTTTCGCCACTTCTTCAACGCTGATGCGATGATTAAAAATAAAGACACAATCCGGACTTTTTGATGATTCTGTCGGAAATACACCAATTTCATTAGGTACTATAATGAACGGCGGTTTTCTTGAATAATTCAATAAATTCTTTGTAACCTCTGTACGTCCCTGCTTCGATGAAAAATAATTAATGCACGCCTTATTAAGTAAATCTAGTGGTTTTAGAGTGGAGTAATAAATACCATGTGTTGTAATAATTTCACTTTTATTTTCCCCCATGAAAAATGATTTAACCGCTAATACAGTTCGATTAATTAAAAAAGAATCACACATCTTCAAATAAACATCCCCCTTTTTACACGTTATATTTGTATGATACCATTTACTTATAAAAATTCAAGCATATTTATCTAAATATGCTGAATAATGTAATTATTATGCGTTAAATGTTATTTTCCGCTACCGATACATCACGTATGGTACGCCAAACGTCCTAAATACACATTGGTTTCCCTATTTCAAATGCACTACGATGTAGTCACCCGGGAATACAAAGCACCGTGCACGGTCTGGAAGGCCGCACAAATGATGACTTTCGAGGACGTTTTGGAGCAGTATGAACCGATGATTTCTGCATCTATCCGCAAATTAAATATTCACCGCAACCATGACAGTTTCAGACAGGCAGGAAGAGTCGCTTTATGGCAAGCGTGGAACCGTTTTGACCGAGAGAAAGGGAGTTTCACACCATTTGCCTATCGAAGCATTCGGGGTGGCATACTGGATGAATTAAAAATGGAAAACGGATTTGAAGAGCATAACATGCCGACGGATGACGAATCTTTGGCGTATCTAATGGCGTCGGAAATCGCTATCCAGAAAGAAATGCTGAATAGACTTAAGGATGCACTGGACGTATTGCCCCCTGCCGAGCAGGAACTTATCCAATGGCTATTCATAGAAGGACATACGCTTACAGAATGTGCTGAGCGGATCGGAATTACGTTTGAAGGGGTTAGGAAAAGAAGATATCGAGCGCTGGTGAAATTAAGAAGTGCATTATCCTAAGAAAAGCGGAAGGCGCCGCTAAGCTCCGACAGGCATAAGCCGGTTTACGAAGAGGGCGTCCTTCAGCCCTCGCAGTAAACGACTTATGACCCGAGGAGTTGGCGCCTGCAGCTGGATCACAAGTAAAGCGGAAGGCACTTTAAAAAGGATGGCAGTCAAAGTACGCCGCGTCCTGCGGCAATGGCTGCGTGACTCACATCCTGTGAGCCTCCGAGGTGTTGGCGCCTGCAGCTAGACAACAAAAAAAGGGATCGTGCCTATAGGTCGGGGTTTTCCCGGCCTATGGGACAACCCTGTTTCTACACGACTGGACCTAAGAAATACAAATCGAATACCGCCCATCAATTTCATTCTCTTTGTATGCAGTCGTCCATTCCATGACAGCAAAAATATCCGATTTTTTTCATAATATCAACTTTTTGCTTAAGTGAAATATTCATGATTTCACTACCTATGTATTATCCAATAATAACCCTCTCTTGCACCTCCACCATCACCTTCGACCCCGACGGCAGACAAGGCCCTTCCGCAAACAACTGACCACTCGTTACGTACCATTTAGTGAAAATAATTAATGCGCTTTATTTTTTATACACCAGCTTAAACCTTTCACAAACAACAGGGATTTTGTCATTAAAATCCTGCTTTATATTATTAAATTCTTTTTTAAAGAAGAGTTCGTGGACTTCCCGCCAATAATTTAAGGTACGGTCACCTTCACCTTCCAAGTACGCATGTTCAATCGATACTTCATCAAAAGGAACCACTTCTACAAATGTGGTTTCTGCTATTGCAACTGCCTCTCCATCGCCGCCCAGGATAATATTGTGAAGACCAACATACGGTAATTCCTCATTATCCAAATCATATAACGTATAATTTGACGCTGTTGCTGTTTTAGTTCCGTCTAACATTAACTTTGCAAGTTCATCAGCCATTTCTTTTGAATCGCCAAATGCCCAAGCATCATATTCTTTCGGTGCGTTTGGATTATTTTTTCGATAATCCTCCCACATTTTAATAATCGACCCATCTTTCAAAAATATCTACCTACTTTCTATAAAATTTGTTTTAGAACTCGGCCTCCTACATAGTAATTTTATCAATCTTCGGCTCATAAGTTCAATTATGAAAGGAGGAGGAAGATGGAGGAAAAAAGAATCAGTAACTTTGATATCCTAATTTATGCTTCGGCAATTTTTTCTATATTTCTTTTATTCATCATTTCCAACAAGCTTTCTGCACCACTTATTATAGAAATGAATTCAGGAGCATCAATCATTGATTTAATGTTCAGTTCTAAAGACAATATATCTTTTCTTCAGAACTTAGTTATCCCCTTATTGTTATTACTCATTGGAATAGTTATTTTGTCTATATCTTTATGGTACATAGTGAAAAATATCTTATTTGAAGAAGATACCATACTGAATAAAACTATTTCGGGAATCTTGTCACTTATTTTATTTGTCGTATTAATTAAAACCCTAATTAATATTTGGTCATTATTCTTGATAGCCTTAATTTTTATTATCATAATCTTAGTTATTTTTACAATGTTAGGTTCACTTATGAAATATGATTCACAAAAAGAAAGACGATAGTTCTTAGCTGTTAATGCTACATACAAAGTTCAAAAAAATTGCAACAAACAACAACGAACAATTCACCCAATCGTATAAAAGGACACGAAAATCATAAGTCTAATTCCTCGTTCAAGATACAGAGGAGTTAGGCTTTTTTTACTTTCAAAATCCTTTACTTTGTAAATTTGCACTTTCTGGAGGTTACCCCATTGGTAAGCTCATTGGCAACGAGTGTTAAGTCTAGCGTTAATCGCTGGTAAAAAACTTGGCAGAAGTGGTTCATTTTTATGGTTGCAATCATTACTAACATTAACAAAAAAATAAATCTCAATACGTTGTCCACTTTATCGAATGATTTGTCTATATAGAGGGTGAAGGCATCACTCGTCTAGGCCAAAGACGTCTTGCTGTCGTCAAAAAAACACTCGCTATATATTCGGCACTATTTATTTGGAATAGACTAGCCGGTATTTCTCACTAGTAAAACGAACAAATCTAGCAAAGGAGCGACAAGTGTGAGCCGAAGCAATCAGACCAAGGAGGGATGCATTTCAATCCCTCCCTAGGCTTATTGCGTAAGGCCATCACCAAGGAAGAACATTCTATTTGTTAAGTGTTACCCCTGACCAGGCGCTTACACTTTTTCACTACATTTTCCAAAGGAGGATTCCTAATGAATTTATTAATCAATGAGTCACCGCTTCAGGTAATTCCGTCGCTTGCGATGCAAGTTGGATTAAACGCGGCCATTTTACTGCAGCAACTGCATTTTAGATCGCTCATCTCGCCAAATGTGCGAGATGGGCATAAGTGGGTTTACAAAACATATGAAGAGTGGAAAAACGAAGAGTTCCCATTTGTCTGTCGATACGATTAAACGGGCAATTCGTAGGCTGGAAGATAGCGGCTATATTATTTCGACTTCTTCGTACAATCGGATGAAAATGGACAAGACAAAATGGTACCGTATTGATTATACAATGCTGCAAATTCAGTCGGTGCAACATGCGCCATCAACGACCGCAAACTCAACTCAAGAGGAAGCGCAAATTGCCCCCACTACTGACGGCAAAATGCCCCTAGCAATAACCAAAGAAATTAAGAGTATTAAAAAAGACATTGTCGAGAACGATCTCGACGTTGTGTCTGTTATTGATTATTTGAACGACAAAATAAACAAGCAATTCAAAGCGTCTTCGAAGGCGACTGCACGATTGGTCAAGGCGCGTTTCAGGGATGGGTACACAGTGGCGGATTGTAAAAAGGTCATCGACACGAAAGCGGAGGACTGGCTGGATGATTCACATTGGCAGAAGTTTTTGCGCCCTTCAACATTGTTCAATGCGACGAATTTTGAAAACTATTTGGAAGAATCGAGGGGCAGTGACTTGCCGGAAAGCAGTCCGCCAAAGCCATTTGAATTAGACTTTAGCGAAGGAGAGGCGTAGCTATTTGGGTGCCTGAAATGTGAGTGGATTCGAGCGGGATGCGAGCAGGTTCGCGCGGTCGAGCAGTGGATTCGAGCGGGATGCGAGCAGGTTCGCGCGGTCGAGCAGCGGATTCGAGCGGGATGCAAGCCGGATCGGGCGGTCGCACGGCAGATTCGAGCGGGATGCGGACGGGTTCGGGCGGTCGCGCGGCGGATTCGGGCGGATTACAACCTTACACAGGCACCCGAAATTCATGAGAATAAATGTCGAGGAGGGTCGGTATTTCCCAGGAAATCATTTCATCTGTCACATTATCTGCAAGCCAATACATTATAAAGTCGGTACCTGTTATGTTAAATAATTGTTTGTGTGCAACAACCAACAATTCACTTAAAAACACAAAAGAGATTAGATAGTCAAGTACCTACCTAATCTCCCGTTCATAAATATGCAATTGCGGTGAATCCCCCGAATACCCCCTTGCATAGGTACCTGTAATTTATCGGGGAAACATCATCAAACAGTTTGGACTTTTGATGATAATGATGAGAACTTTCCTGAGAAGTATGTAAGTGCATCACTTTCAGTGTATTCGAAGTTCAAAACCTCGCCCACAAAAAGAACATGGTCGCCACCATCATATTCTTTCCACGGAGCACATTCAATATAAGCAAGTGATTCTTCAAGGCGTGCTGTATATTCCCCCTCAACCCATGTAAACGGCTCTTCTTCCTTTGGGCGTCCGGCAAAATGCATGGCCACATCTTCTTGCTGATCATTTAAAATATTTATGGTGAATGCATTATTTTTTAAGTGTTCCATTGCCTTCGTTTTTCGGTCAACAGACACTAACACTAAAGGCGGATCTAGTGACACCGAAGTAAATGAGTTCACAGTAAATCCATGATAACCATCTTCAGTTTTGCATGTGACTACGGTAACACCAGTTGCAAAACGTCCCATACAGTTTCGAAATTCTCTAACATCCATAAAAAACCCTCCTCTAATTTGTAAGTTCAATATATTAACTACGTTAATCAAGTTTTAGCTAGGGCAAATTCATTTCTGCCTAACAAATCGTAAGCTTGCTTCGTTTCCTTATGCTCAAAAAGTTTTCGTATTCTTGTTGAAGAAATAACTTCTCCTTTTGGACAAGTAACGACAGGATGCTGATAGGCATTGAACGCATTATCCAAGTCTTCAATTGAACCGCTTTTGCCTTTGCCAAAGTTGAACCCTGGCCCAACCCAAATTTCCCTAGGATTCACATCATTTAGCTCATCAATAAAGTCCTGTGCGCTCCTCGCCGCATAAGCCTCATCGAACGAAGCAAAAACCGTATAAGAGACGCCTAATGCTTCAAGAAAGCGTTTCTTTTCCGACAATGAAGTTAGCATTGACTGATTTTGAAAATAGACCTTAGGCGGTGGATCAAACGTATAAACAACAAGGGGCACCCCGTAAAGATTTGCTTGTAACTTCGCTTTTTTTATTAACGCTTGATGCCCACGGTGAATACCATCAAAAGCCCCAATTGTGACAACGGAATTTTCTAGTTTAAGCTGATTTTGTTGATATATCCTCATTTAAGTACCTCACTTTCTATTAAAAGTATTTATTCCTTTTCCGCAAAATATAAATAGATATAGGAGTAACTCTAAGAGGATAATCAACGAGAAATAAGAGGTAACCAGGAACATTCTACAATGCTCCTGATTATTTGCACTCTTTTTATTCCGTACGCATAACAAAGTTTAAAGATGCTTCTACATGACTACCTTTATCTCCAAATTTTGTTAGAAGATCCAAGCGAACACCATCCGCTACGTCATTTTCGAGCCATTCATC
This sequence comes from Sporosarcina sp. Y1011, assembly GCF_057669885.1. Lineage (NCBI taxonomy): Bacteria > Bacillati > Bacillota > Bacilli > Caryophanales > Caryophanaceae > Sporosarcina > Sporosarcina sp. Y1011. Next base: position 26,878 of record NZ_JBYHFP010000002.1, read on the forward strand.
ATCTTCCGAGAACACCTGAGTAATTAGGGTTTCATGGCCCTCAGCTTCAAACATTAAGTGAAGATGTGCGGGACGCATCGGATGCTGGCCAGTGTAATCCAAGAATTCTCCTGTTGGACCGTTCGTTGGAATCGGGTAAGGTAATGGAACAATCGATTTTATTTCAAAATCTCCATTTTCATCCGTATAGAAATGGCCTCTTAAATTATATTTTGGTGCATCAGAATCGAAAGCGGAATAGGTTGCAGAAGCATCATTTTGCCACATTTCTACCCGCGCATTTGCAAGCTTCTTGCCGTCCACATTACTAACATTCCCCTTGAAGAGCAGGACTTCTCCTGCTTCGTTAGGACGCTGCGTCAAAACCAATGGCTGTCCGGCCTCTGCTTCTAGTAAAGGTGATCCTTCAATGAAATAAGGCCCCAAGAGTGAAGGTTGTGTTCCCGGCTTCTCCGTGTACATCGCTCTCAACACATGGGTTTCTAGGAAAACATCCGCAAAAAGAGGAAGTTCCCCTGTTCGTCCGAGTCGATCAGCCCAATTTACGAAATTTGTGTATTCTTCGTGATTTAGTTTCGCTTCTTTCAAAAACGCTTGGACATGTTCGACAAACAAATCGAATATCTCTACTACACGTTCATTCTTTTTAGTCGCCTCTTTTTGCATGATTCGTCTCCCCCTAATTAGTATTGGAATAAGTAGAAAGTATATTTGTTTATTTATTTTTTATTATAAGCATGTACGTCATCAGGATTGATCCAAGTAGGATTTACCCAACCGTCTAAGTCATAATCGTCCATACATCGCTGAGCAAATTCCTCAAACTCTGCAGCTTGTCCGGATTTTTGAGCCATCGTTAAGTTTTCTATACGGATGTTTTCATTGTTTCCGGAATAGTTACGCTCATACAATTCGTGACGTCCTCCGTATTCGCTACCAATTGCATCCCAAAGCAATTTGATAACTTTAATTTTCTCTTCTGCTTCAATGCCATTCGAACCTCGGTAAAGCTTATCAATAATTGGACGCAATTCTGAGTTTTTAAAATCCTGTGCACTAGAAGGTTGGACAATAAGGCTTCCAGCCACTACTGTCTCGATAATGTCTTTCACCCTTGGCCAACCATCCGACATAAATACACGGTATGCCAGTCCATAATCTAAGTTAGGTAATTTAGAACCATTTGCACCTTCATCTGGATTTAAGGCCATCGCATCACTTATTGCCCAGAACATATTCCGATAAGCAAGTACTTCTCCGATATTGGCTTGGACACCGCGGAATTTATCCGTCCCGTTCCCTTTTAAAGCCTTGATTAATAAACCTGAGATGAAATCTAACTTTACAGCAAGTCTTGTCACACCATGAAACGATAGACGATGCAGGAATCCACTTTCCGGGAAGAAGCTATTTGCTTTTTCAATATCTTTGTAAACAAGTACATTTTCCCACGGAATGAGCGCATTCTCAAAAACAAGTACTGTATCATTTTCATCGAAACGGCTACTAAGCGGATAATCAAAAGGACTTCCTGTAACCGCTGCATTATTTTCATATGAAGGTCGGCAAATTACTTTAATTCCTGGTGTATCCATATCCGCAATGAAGACGAGCGCAAACTCTTCACTTGGAACCGCAAGTGCACCATAATGTGCAACAAAGTTATAGTTTACGAGTGCTGAACCAGTTGCTACCATCTTCGCACCGCTTACTAAGATGCCCTCTTCCGTTTCGCCAACACAATGGATAAATACATCCTTCACTTCATCCATCGGCTTGTCGCGATCAACCGGAGGATTTATAATTGCGTGGTTGAAGTACCAGTTTTTTTCTTGTGCTTCTTTATACCATCTTCTTGCATTGTCTGCATATTTACCGTAATACTCTGGATTAGAGCCAAGCGTTGCTAAAAACGCAGCTTTGTAATCTGGTGATCTACCCATTTGACCGAATGTCATTTTCGCCCATTGCGCGATTGCATCACGTGTTTTGAATAAATCTTCCGGTGTATAATCCGGTTGGAAGAATCGTTGCGTGAATCCACCATTTCCAGTATCAGTTTCTCTTGTTAATATATCTTTATATTCTGGGTCATGTAATGCGTCATATAAACTTGCAATTGAGCGAGCACTATTTCTAAATGCGGGATGTGTTGTAACATCGTCAACTTTTTCACCGTGGAGCCAAACTTCCCGTCCATCTCTTAAACTCTCCAAATACTCGGCGCCCGTCATAGGTAATTTTACTGCCTGTTCTTGTTTTGTAGTCATCTTTCATTCCTCCTTTTAAATAATGTAACCGCTTACTAACTACATCTTACATCCTATTCCAAATACTCGGAACTGCAAAAATACATCAACATTAACGTTTCAACTAGCAGAATTTACTGAACACTGGTGAATTACGAGATATCAGATTTCCTTCTAAAAACAAAAGCGCAGGCACCATAGTCTGAATGCCGCCTTTCAATTTATCCGCAAAGTATTATTTTATAACTTTTTAGGCCATAAAAAAAGACGAATCGGCAACCGATTCGTCCCTTAGACTTTATTCATTACTTGTAACACAAAATAAATCCTTATCGCAAGCTGACATTTAAATCGACCAGATCCCGTTTTCAAATCAACGCCACTCAGCAATTCAATTCTTTCAATCCGATAACGAACTCCCGCTATTGATAAATGCAATTCATCGGCTGTTTGCTGTAAATTCCCATTGTTGTCCAAATATGATTTTAGAGTGATGAGTAAACTTCCTTGGTTTTCATTGTCGTATTCCACTAATTCTGCGATTGTTTCCGAGTAAAACTTAATCAATTCTTGCTGATCGGACCCTTTGAGAAACATCATAATGGGTTCCAGTTCTTTATAAGCGGCCTGTCGACTACCGATCGGGTACGTTAATTGAACAAAATCGCATATATGAGTCGCATCCAAATAACTTTTACCCATCATTCGAATCGTATCAACAGGACGACCAGAACCGATATATACTTTTATGTCTGATAAACTTTCGCTAATTTCCTGAAGTAGATTGGAGGAAAATTCATCAATATGTTGTTCCTTAGACTCTGGAACAATCATAACGACATATCCATCTTTCTTAAATACATCAAAATGGGCATACCTTTTCGTGAGAAAACTTAGTATTTCCCTTACCTTTTCTTTTGGCAAAACGGTAATGGCAATAACCTGATTAGTCTCGCCCGGTTTAAAACCAAAAATAGAAGCTTGCCTTTCTAACGAAGCATCATCTATTATTTTATTATCAATAATTTCGGCAAAAAAATCTTCTCTTTTTCTCCATAAAGATTCTGTGATTTTACGCTGGTGATACATTTGAATTGTAAACACCATTAAGGAGCGGTTTATGATTAATTCTTCCCTTCGATCAAGCTTCTTATCACCGATGACAATCAGTTTACCTAATTCGACTTTTTGACTTTTCAAACCAAATGACTCGAAATAAAAGTTATCTTGCTTCATTGTAAAGGCCTTGCTTTTTATCCAACTATCGTATGCTTCCTCATCCTCTTTACACATAAAGTATGATGAGTAAATCTCGGTTAAATGATTAATAACGATGCTACGCCCTAGAACATTTCCAATCATATCCGTGATTTGATTGATATCTTTGTCTTCTAGAAAAAGATCTGTTAATTGATTTTGTACTTTTTCTGACTCGATGATATCTGCATTAAGCTGCTCAATTTCCATATATATGTCTTCCAAGACTGCTTGCAAAGATTCTGTTTTATAATAGCGTAAGTCCTTCCTGTGGACTTCATCGCAGTGTGCAACTGTTTGTGCTATAAAATAACAATCTGTGTCTCCTTTCCCCCGGCACTTTTCCTCATAGACGACAACTTCTTTTCCAAAAATCTTTGATAGATAACCACTCGCGTAGCCGATTAGCGTCCAGCATATCGCCTCGCTATCAACACCTTGTTGAGCAATATGATTCGCCACTTCAAACGAGTTTTTCCAATAACCTGTTAGGTATAATTTATCCCCTTCTATTTCCAAAACATCTGGCTCTACAGTTACAACTCCTTCTAATGTATGCATTGCTGGACCCGCCAACAATAATTCTTTTGTCGATTTCCAGTCATATTCTTCCCCAAGAGACTCTGCCGCCTTATTGCCACATGCCCAGCCATATCGCATTAGAAATCCTTTTGCGCGTTCTATACCAAGTGTATTAATTAAATCCGTACGCAAAATTCCTAATGCCTCCACGGAGATTAATGCCATTCGTTTATCATGGAGATTAATGATGCCTGAACGTGGATTAACATCAAGTAAATTTTGCAAAAGTAACTGATTGGCTTTCATCGTCATCCTTTCCCCCTCCTATTTTCCAATCCCTTTGTTTTGATAGTCTGGATGCACCATCAATCTTTCAACATAACAAGTCCCTTTTTCCTCGTATCCTCTGACCGAACCGACTATTTTATCGTTTAATGTAGCTTTTCAAATGGTCTTCCTCTGAAAATCTTCTTTGATATGTTCATATGTTTCCGTAAGTGGTGCAATTTGATAATTATTATTTATTTGGGCCTCGCGTAAATAAGCATTTTTTTAAATGTCAAGAATCTCTTGTGCATCAGCTTGAATCGCTTACAATAAGAAGATGATGATGATAATATACTAACAAGTTTAACATGATTTGAGAATTTTGTTTCTAATCAAAAAAATAATAATGTATATGGAATTCATATACATTATCTCAGTTATTTTGACACCAATTCCAGCGGTAGGACAGTTTATATTTACAGTAGATCCACTGCACAACGGAACCCTGTATGGCCAGTAGAGCTGTCTAAAGTATTGTGTGACCGAGCCGCTACCCTGTATCGATTACAATAAGATTTGTGACTGAGGTAACTGACACTAGTACAGTTTAGTTTAATAAGCACTAATTCAATGTTAGAATGAGGTAATTTTTACAGAGGTGGAGAAATTGTGAAATTATATTACAGTGAACGAACAATAGAATTTAAAATAGCTTATTTTAGAGAAGAGACGCTTCTTCGTGGCAAATTCGATGCCCTGGATATTAACAAGATGTTCGGCTTGTCCAAATGAGATACAGTGAAGCTAAGGTCAAGAAGCTCACCAGCAAGAATTTGTATGAACGGCTAACGCTGCTAAACTTCGAAAAGTCACCAGACACCAGATCAATCAACGTCATCCTGTCGGAGATTGCAAAGCGAAACCCTGCGGAGTACGAGGCGGGAAAGATCGAGGCAGAGGTGGAGAAGTCCAAACGCCATGCCGTCATGGAATCGACGGACATTCTCTACCTCGAAATCAAGTACAACGAGGACTATCTCGCCAAGCCGGAATCCGAGACCGACCCATACGAGCGCAAACTCCGGTCGGCCATGCTTGAAATGGTTCAGAAGGAACTAGGACGTCGGACAAACTAGGCCAATCGAGCAGCGAAGGCTCCTGGTTAAAAGAGTAAGCCACCTTTGTGTTTGTGTGCATGTACAATAAAAAACAAATAGAGATTAGATAGTCAAGTACCGATCTAATCTCCCGTTCATAAATAGGTAATTGTAGTGAGTTGTCAGGGTATTCCCTTGAATAGGTACGCTAAATTCAAACATGTAGCTGTTTTGTAATCAATCTTCTTTTAGTCCAAGTCAATGTAAATATCAAAAATAGCTCAAATGCGTTCGTCACTGCTCCACTATCTACATTGATAGGTATAGCACTTCCAATAGTCATAACAATGGCACCTATAAAGAAAACTGGCCAATTCGTTTTTTTCCATAAAATCGCACTTGCCACAATGAGAATAAGTGTAACGAGCAACACCATAATAGGAGGACCTGTCGCTTCTTCTACATTTGAATAGCTGATGACTCCGTATTCTTTCACTACTTCAAGTTCCAACCCCATAACTTCTATCGAAAATTCTAATACGATTAAGCCAAATGTATAAAGAATACCTACTAGTACTAGCCACTTTTTCTTGGCCCATTCAATTCCACTTTCCCGTAACGTACCGATCGAATACATAACAAGCAAGGGTGTTATTAAAGCATGTAAGCAAAAACGAGAGAAATTTAAACTTTCTAGTAACTCACCTTCACCAATCCACTTACCTGTTGCCAATAGCAAATTATCATAAATAAGCGGCAATATTACTATATAAATAACACTGGTCCATCTTGCAAAATCTTGTTTTTTAATGCCGTATAATCCCAAAATCAATAATATCGTATATAAAGCAGCATAAAGAAAATATAAAAACGTGTCCATTTAATCCACCTCCTTTTTGTTCCATTCCCAAATCCCAATTGCTTTAACCAGAAAACTAAATTGTTTGCCGCGGGCTTCGAGCGGTTTCCCTCGATATATGGGCGGTCAGCCGCGAGATTCGAGCGGTTTCTATCGATATATGAGCGGTCATCCACGGGCTTCGGGCGGTCTCTCTCGATATATCGGCGGTCAGCCACGGGCTTCGGGCGGTTTCATTCGATATATGAGCAGCCAGCCGCGAGATTCGGGCGGTCTCTCTCGATATATGAGCGGTCATCCACGACTTTCGGGCGGTCTCACTCGATATATGGGCGGTCAGCCGCGAAATTCGGGCGGTCCAACCCGATATATGGGCGGTCAGCCGCGAACTTCGAGCGGTCTCTCTCGATATATGGGCGGTCTTCCACGGTTTTCAGGCGGTTTCTCTCGATAAATGGGCGGTCACCCCATTATATAAAAAGCCAAAAGAGATTAGACAGTCGAGTACCTATCTAATCTCCTTTTCATAAATATATATTTGTAGTGAATTATTGGAGTAAGTTCGTGCACAGGTACCTAAAATTATTCATTGTGATGAATGTAACGAGGTTGTTACGTAGCACGCGGAAACAGGAGACCCATCATATACAGTAAATAAAAAGAGGACTAGGTATTATCAAAACAGAATCAATTTCTTTTCCCAGGCACCCCGGTGATGGTGTTATCAAAATGAAGCAATCAAGCATGATAACTAACATATAGAAGCAGAACCTGGAAAAAAAACTGACTTTTAATTTAAAAGGGGATAATGTAACGGTTTACAATATACCTATTATTTTAAGCAGTATAACGATTACGAGAATCGTAATAATAAGACCTAGAATGTTTCTCAAGGATATCCCTCCTTTAGAAATATTGTACCATGGACATTATAACTATAAGTGTTTTGTATGGAACTTATTTCAAATTTAAATGCTAGTATAATGAGTGGTAACACACACTTCGGCCATGAGGCGAACATAGAATCGGGTGAATTGTTGGTTGTTTTTTGTTGCACACAATAATTTCGAACGGCAGCTGTTTTGCGATCTAGATTATTTCCTGTACTGCAGTCACTTGGTTCTCTGGAGGAGAAAACTATTTTAATTATGAGCCTTAAAGAATACTACTAATCTTTTAGCAATATACTTACTTAACTTTTCAAAATGAGGGGGACTTAATATATTTGGCCTTTATCGTAAAAAAACGGCGGTTGTGGAAAATATTAAACTCGTTACATTATTAGACTTGGTGAAACATGGTGATCGAGTTAATTTAAATATTAAGAATGAAGATGCGTATGAAGGAGAAGTACTCTTAGCTAAAACAAGAATCCTTGTGTTTGAAGGTGTTAGTATTAAGTTTTCCGAATGGGCCGAATGGACTGTTACCATTGTTTTAAATCATGATAATAAGAATTTTACGGTGTATAAATCAGATGGTCTAAAAATAGATTGGAATAATGAAACGATTGATTATGCCCATAATCATTCTTATCAGGATATAGAAGTAGAATGGAATCACAAAGGGGAATGGTGTGATTATATTTCATCGACCGTCCATGATTTAAAGATCAAATTAGAACAACACAGAGATGAAACCACACTCCGAGCTAAACTTGAAAAGGATAGACAACATAAATTAAACGTAGCAATAGATAATGAACAAAAAGAATACTTCAAACGTGTTTTCGAAAGTAAGTGAATCAATTTCATTAGAAATAGTACCTGTGCATCAAACGAAGACGAACAATTCAACTAATTGTATAAAAAGCCAATAGAGATTAGATAACAACTTAGAAATTCATTAATGATATTGATTTACGTTCTTTAACTAAAACATCGCTATCGCAGAGCAAATCGGTAAGTAAGTCTGAAAGAGGTACCTGTGAGACACAAAGACGAACAATTCACATAATCAAGTAATTATACAAAAAGCAAGGAAAAATCGCATATTACAATGTATTATTATAGAATTGTATTGTAATTACTGAATAGTGCCGGTCACAGGTACCTAAAATTAAGATCAAATCCGTGAATAGGCGAGCGCACCCGTTTCGCATGCGCGTTTTATTGCATAAATATATAAAAAAAAATGCAGTTCCAATATTAGGAACTGCATTCACTATATTTTACCACTTATTTTGCAGTAGTAATGGTTTGTACATTTTCATCGCCTCGAACCTCAACATTGCTTCCTTCAATAATAACTTCTTTTACTTCAGTTCCTTTAAAGTCAACGACGACTGCACGGTCTTTTTTCGGTTTAATGGTTACGGTTTGATTCGCAAACCCTTCCCCGTGAAATTCTGCATATTCACCTGTGAACACAACACCATTTTTAATGTTTGATGCTGCGTCGAGTGAGACCGATACACTTGGATCATGGATTATTAGTTTTCCAGTAAAGTAACCCTGATAATCATATACTTTTTCGGGAGTAATCGTTTCTTCTTCCGTTTCGTTATTTACTGAAGTAATGAATTCCATATCCCAGTAAATATCAGAACTAGTTGCACGGTCCTGATGTACCTCTGCAGCTAATACGTTTGTACCTTCAACTAAATGAGCTAAATCTGCAGCGTCTAATGTAAATGTTTCATATCTACTTTCATCAGCAACACTTGATCCCGTTAAATCTGATAGATATTTGTCATAACCAATTTCGCCTTCTGGTAGATTATATCTTCCAATTTCTTGTCCATTTAGATAAAGGATAACACTATCATCAATGCCAAAGTTAATGTGTCCAACGTCACCAATCTTACTCAAATCCTCTACTTCAAATGCTGTTCTGAAATAGTATGTCGGAATTTTATTACCAGAATCTGGACCAAAGTTAATAAGTGTATTAACAGAGCCGAACATTGGCCGATTTTCTGTTTTTGAGTATCCAAGTGGTGCTGCTCCGCTCATCCAGCTACTGTCATCAAAATCAGTTGCTCTCCATTCAGTACCTTGGTTCGATCCATTATCAAGGTATTTCCAAGTTTTTGCTTTTTCAAAAATAGTTTGTTCAGTGTGCTCAACGATTTGAATGGTTACTTTTTCTGTTTCTATGGATTTCCCATCATTTGTTACTTCTGCCCAAATCCGAATATTACCGGGCTTAGCACCTTCTTCAACAGCTACTTTTCCATCTTTAGAAATAGAAAGTTGACCTTCCGGGCTTGTTTTGTACGTAATGTCTTCGTTAGCAATATCATACACGCCACCATTAACATTTTTACCAGTTACGTTCAGTGAGACTTCTGGATAGAATGTTGTTGCTTCAGTAGGTACTACCTCTCCTGTTGCTTCAATTGAAACAGACTCAAGAGCTGGAAGTACTACTTCAATACTTGGATCCTTAACGATCTTGTACGTATCCGTTACTTCCATTGTATCTACACGATGTGTCGTAAATTCTAAGCTTGTTGGTGTCACTTCAACATTTGTAAACGTGGGCGTTCTCAATTGTGATCTATTTGCTGAATAAAATTCAGGATCCTTTAAATTATAATATTTACTACCACTTGAAGAGTTTGCAGTCAGGTATAATGTACCGTCTGGGTTAATAACACTGCCATGTTCGTCAATCATTTGATTTTTAAGTGGTTGAAGATTTTTCATTTGGTATGTTCTTACATAGGAATGATCATGTCCCATTAGAACAGTATCAACATCTAACTTATCAATCGTAGGTACAAGTTCTTCCCTCAACTTAATAATTCCTGCTTCTAGAGAGTGACTTGCTGCACTATAGATGGAATGATGGAATACAACAAACTTCCATTTAGCATTTGGATTTTCCGCAACTGTCTCTTCCATAAACTGAATATGCTCTGCTGCATTCTTATTATTCGAATTCAAGTTCATTACAAGTGTATCGCCATATGTGAAATAGTAGTCCCCACCAGAATTATCCTTATTTCCTAATTCCGGATTTTGATTCGGTGTATTAAAATGATATTCATAATACTCTGTATCATCATGGTTACCGATCGTTGTTGCAGTTGGATATTGTTTCAGTTGTTCAGGTGCAAAAAACCCTGTGTACTCTTCTTCTGAGTTTGCATCATTTACTTGATCCCCTGCTGATTGTATAAAGCTTGTATTCGGGTATTTTTCAATTGCTTTATTTATCGTGTTTACCCATCCAGCTGTGTCACTAGGAACATTACCAGAAGAACCAATTTGCGGGTCCCCTGTGAATAGGAAACTATACGAATCTGTGGCCTGAGTTTTGAAGCTGTAAGTTTCTGACCATTTTCCATTGCCATCACCTAAACGATAGACATATTCTGAAGAACCTTCGATTCCCGTAATTGTTGTCTCATTTGCTTGATATCCTAAAGATGCTGCTGCTAGAGTTGCTGTAACAGACTTTGCGTCTTCTGGGAATTTTGAAACACTACTATCTTCTACCTTCGCATATTCAATAACACCTGGTACATCCGTTTTTGGAGAATACCATGAGTAATTTCTTTCTGTTTCATCTGCCCCTGGAGCAAAAGAAATATTAGATGCATCATACACTGTTGGATCTACAGGTGCTTGATAAATCGATTTAAATTCCATATCGAAAAATATGTCTGAACTAGAAGGTCTGTCCTGATGTACTTCAGCAGCAAGTACGTTTGTACCTTCTACTAGGTATGACATTTGTTCTTCAGTTAAATTAAAAGTTTTATCACTGCTTTCTGGTGAATCATCAAGGCCATAATCTTCAACATAGCGATTAAATGGAATATCTTCATCTTCAGGAAGATTATATCTAACAATCTCTTTTCCATTTAGGTAAATGATGGCACTGTCATCAATACCAGCTGTGATTAATCCTGAAGTACTTATTTTTGATAGATTTTCTACTTCAAAAGTTGTTCTGAAATATGATGTTGCATGCTTGTTTCTAGAATCGCCACCAAAGTCAATAATCGTTGCGATATTACCAAACGTCCCATGCTTCTCAGATTCAGGATAACCTAGTGGTGCAGCTCCCGCTTTCCATGTGCTATCTTCAAAATCTTTTTCCTTCCAATCTGTTCCTTGGTCTGAACCATCGTCAAGGTATTTCCATGTGCTTGCTCTGTCTAGTAAAGACAAGTCTGACTTTGCCTCAGCTTCTTCTGCATCGGCTGTTCCTACAAATGGACTTAAATTTGAAAGGACCATTAATAATACGAGAGCAACTGCAAAGAAACGACGCAATGATTTGTTTTCTTTTATTACGGACACCACGCTACCAACACTCCATTCTATTATTTTTTCCGTCCGGAATTTACAGACAATTTTATATTACTCTACAATTATTGTAATACTGTTAGTTTAATGTGAAAATTAAGTAAAGTTGATCAAATAGCACGTTTGAAGCACTTACTGAAGAAATGTAACTGAATACTAAATGGGGGATTAGATTTGAAGTTGTATAGCGATATTGGAGGTTAATTGAAATAGTTTCGAAGGTTTAATAGAACTGCATGAATATATTACAAGTTTCTTGCTGGAGACCAACGATTGCGTAGCTTATCTCTACATTGAAAATGGAAAGATAAGCTACGCAATCGTAATTTGAAGGTCGGAAAATTTGAGGAACTAGCTGAGGTCGAACTTCGCCAATCTTATTCCCTCAGCACCGCTTACTATTTTTGGGCGAGTGTATAAAACGCCCCACGGTGGCAAGCTAACTAAGTTCAAAAATATTATCCGAAGGTTGAGTTACAATGAGCGAGAAAGAGCATATTAAAAAAGAAGTACAAAAAGCTGCCCAGGCTGAGTTTTCTGAAGAGATTGGACAATTTGCCAATCGAATAAATTCAATGCAAAACCTTAATGGTCAACAACAGTCTTATCAGGGGCAAGGGCAGCAAAATCAATTTCTTCAACAGTTAGGTCAATTTAGCCAGCAGACCCAACAACAAATTCGCCAAACGGACCAACAACTTCAACAATCTATGCTAGAAGCAGTTCAAATTCTTAATCAGGGTTTACAAGCTGTCAGTAATAATCAAGCCTTAAATCAAGTTAACCAAGCTATAAGCCAAGCACAACAACAACTAAATCAAGCACGCCAGCAAGCACAACAGTTTCAGCAAAATCAACAAATGCAAAATCATAATATGTCTCAACAGAATCAACAGTATTACTAATTTTTTCAACAGTTATCAAAGCTGAGTCTGGAAAGCGTCGATTAGACGCTTCTAGATATTAAAATTGTTGCACCCAATAAAAAGCAGATTACCCAACTCTTCCATCATTTTCGAGAAAATGATCGTATTTGGTTAAATCAATTCTCTAAAACAAAAACCACAACAAACGCTGTTATTACAACGTTTGTTGTGGTTTCTTCATTTCTTAAACTTCTTCTTTTTAGGATTATGCACCAGTGCGCCCCTTAGGATAGACATTAAAGACCCTGAGGTTTAAACGTTACTAATTTAGGGATCTGTAAAAGATATCAGGGGGGGGTTTCAGCCCCAGATTCTCCTTGCGTAATAGGTATCCTTTTTCACTTTCACTTCGTAGACATCCGGGTGCGACAATCCTGTCCATTCTTTGAGCCCCTGCATGCCGTCAATTTGCATCAATAAAAGCCCCATCATATTGCGATGAGTAGCCAACAATTACTAATCTCATTGGTATCCAAAAAGGATATTGAGCTACATTTAAATACTAGGAATTTTATCATTACATTAGTCTCTAGCTGTAAAATAGTAAAGCTGGATATCTTCATCTGGTCCCATGCCAATTCGTAATATTACTAATTCCTCTACGTTAACTTCCTCAATATACTCAAGGTCTATTTGATTTTGAATAGAAGTGAAAAAATCAAGAAAAATACCAGGTACCCATGTAAATTTGATTTGTCTCGATACCTGGCATTTTTCACTTATTCTGTTGGAGGATACGGATAACTTCCTTAAAATTTACCGGTTTACTTATATAATAACCTTGGATTAATTCACAGTTTAGGTGTTTGAGAGCTTCAAACTGTTCCTTGTGCTCTACACCTTCGGCTACAACCTTTAAACCGATTGTATGGGCTAAGTTAATGATGGTTTCAATAAATTTAAGATTCTTCGTCGATTGGAGCATTTCATCTACAAAGCTTTTATCAATCTTCACATGATCAATCGGTAGACTGTTCAAATAACTTAAAGACGAGTAGCCCGTTCCAAAATCGTCAAGATGAATGGAAATCCCCATTTCTCGCAGTTCTTCTAATTTTAGCTTATTGGAGTCGAACGAATTCATCATGGCAGTTTCAGTGATTTCCAGTTCAATCCACTCAGGTGGAATACCCGATTCCTCCACTATTTTCCTTACACCAGCCACAAAATCAGGTTGCATAATATGGATCGCCGAAATATTAACAGCAATATGCACAAACTGCTTCAACATGTTATTCATCTTTTGAACCGCACTACAAGCCTCTTTTAATACCCATTTATCGATTTCTACAATTTGTCCTGTCATTTCAGCTGTTTGAATAATTTGGATCGTATTATAATCAGTAAGGGCAGGTGAATTTGTTCGTAAGAGTGCTTCAACGCTTGTACTTCTTCCTACTACCGAATTATATAACGGTTGAAAAAATAATTCGAATTCATTGTTTTTCAAAGACTCTCGGATGCCCTGCTCTATTTTCAGTTTTTCTTCTACTTCTCGTTGAATACTTTCATCAAATAGTCGGTATCCATTTTTCCCTAAACCTTTTGCCCGATACATGGCCATATCTGCAGTTTTCAACAATTCTTCTGCCGTTTCCCCGTGAAGCGGATACAGCGCAACTCCAACGCTGGCTGTTACATTTAACATTCTAGATTCCACGATAGTAGGTGTGTCAAATAGACTTATTATTTCTTCAGCTAGGCTCTTTGCCTGCCCTATTGACGCTACATCATGAAGCACTATGATAAATTCATCTCCACTTATTCGAGCAACCTCTTTATGTATGGGGGATAATGAAGTTAGTTTGTTGGCGACTTCGATAATTAACTTATCTCCAAATGTATGACCCAGCGAATCATTTACCATTTTAAAATTATCCAGGTCTAGAAAAACAACAGCTTTTAAGCATTCATTCTGATCGACTTCAAGTGATTCTGTTAACGTTTCTTGTAAGCTTCTTCTATTTAATAACCCAGTGAGTGAATCACTAGATGCTAAATGCTCGATTTTTTCCTCTCTTGCTTGCAATACTTTTTTTGACTCTTTTAGTTCTATATATTTACCTCGTAATTTTTCTTCTGCGACAATCAGCTCTTGATTTGAAATAAGGAGTTCTTCATCGCGCTTTTTGATGGCTTGAATCATACTATTAAATCCGGCTGATAGGCGTGCAATCTCGATATAGTCATTTGCTTTTGCGTGGACATCATAATCCCCATTTTCTACGGAAGCCATCAGCGTGCCCATTTTTTTTAAAGGACGCACTCCTCTTAAAGCAACCAAGTATGTAATGGTACCAAACAATAGGAAGCAAAGTAAGCCAATCATGACAATCGGCAATTGCTGTTTGAATAGTTCTTGAGTGATTTCCTTTTCATTGATGGCCGCCATTATGCTCATGCCATTCTCTCTAATTGTATCAGCACGTATAAGATAGTTTTTTCCCTGAATGATATAAGGAACATAACTTCCTTTTGCGTCTTCTACTATACTTTCGAACTTGGATCCAAACGGTAATTCCCCAATCATATGATGTTCCCGGTTGGCTAGAATCGTGCCATTACGACTCAGCAGCATGATCAATCCGTCTTCTCCGATTTTTGCGTTACTAATTTGATTACTCATTTCTACAAGTTTCAAATCGACCGCAACCACTCCTTGAATCCCTTCCGGACTAATGACGGGCTTAGATGCAGTAATAATGATTTCTTGCGTTATAAAATCGAGGTACGGCTCTGTCCAAAATACATCATCGGGATTTTCAAGAGCAAGCTGATACCATTCTTGTTCGATTGGATTAAAACTCTCCGGGATTTTATCATCCATTCCTTGAAAGTAGTCACCATTCTCCAAACCGTATACAAGATGTCCATAAACAGGGAAATTTTCTTGCTGTACTTGTATCAAAGCTGCAACCTCATCCGTACTACTCGAATAATTGCTCAGTAAGAGGAGTGATTGACTAAGTTGTTCTAAAGTATTATCTACGATAGAAAGTTGATGTTCAAAGGAAAGTAGTGTGTTATTTAATATAGATTCTGATTCGTTTTTATATATTTTTTCTAGGCTCTCATTTAAATTTTTTTGGGATAAGAAAGTGAATAAGGACATCGTTGTGACACACATCAGAAAAATTAAAATCATCGCCCAGAATTTAATGCTTCTTATTTTCAAAAGATTGATTCACCTCCATGCTACGATAGAACGTCTATTCCTCATTCAAGAAATGTTCGTACATATATTCTTTTCCAAGAATGGTTGCTATATTTCTAATTGAGTTGTAAGTTTTCTCATCCGCTTCTATGTATTTCTCAATACTTTCGTCAAAGTTCTTTAAACTAGTAGGTGCTTCACTATGGATATTCATCATGGCGAGCGTGAAGCTTTTTTGAATCGATTTGTCTAAATCACTTCTAGCCACATACGGAGAGCCTGGGATATCTTCGGACTTCCAAATGACATTCATGTCTTCCGGCTGGATCTTCCCTTCTCTTATCAAATTGTTATACTGGACACTACTAATAGCTCCTGCATCCGCTTTATGATTTTGAATATCGAAGGTCACCTGATCATGGGAACCAGCATAATACGTTTCACTGAAAAAAGTTTCATAATCGATATGTCTACTCTTAAATAATGTATAAGGTAGGACAAACCCTGATGTGGAACCTGAATCGACAAACGCGAACTTCCTTCCTTCTAACTCTTCAATCGAGTGAATTCCCAAATCTTTATGCGCAAGAATAAGAGAGTTATAGTAGATACCGGTATCTATTCTATCTTGGACAATCAATGGAGTCAGCTCCATTTCACTTTCAGCGGCTATATAGGAAAAAGCGCCGTACCAGCCGATGTCAATCTTCCCATCCTTCATTGCTTCGATTAAACTCACATAATTATCAGTAGCAACCACTTCAATCGGACGTCCCAGTCTTTCTTCTAAATATATCCGAACAGGTTCAAAGTCTGCCTCCATTTCTGCAGCGTCTTTGACAGGAATCATTCCAATTGTCATTTTTTTTGGGGCTCCTTCACAACTCGCCAAAATAAAACTCAATATAAAGAAAACTAAAATGGAGCCTATCTTTTTGCTAATCATTGCAGATACACACCCTATTCAAAAAAGTTATAGTATATAGCACACAGTGACTATTATACTATTTATTGTATTGATTGTTTGTAAACTTTTCATATTGTTTTATCATTCTTATAACCACTTTTTCACAATAATAAACAGGTACCCATTGAACGATAAATTATTTTGGACCTAGTATTTTTGAAACTTTGTATGAAAATCGGACGGTGAAAGTCTTTGGGCACTCCGCAATAACAAGATAGAAGCGGCTAACGGTCGAGAAGATAAAGATGCTCTTACGTCCACCCCTGTTTTGACAACCTCAGGTCTCCACTATTCAGGTGTGAGAAAGACCAGTTTAACAGTCAATTACAGAGTATAGAACCAGCAATTGCGGGGTGCCGCACACAGCGTACCTGAAATCAATTAAAGGCAATCTACTGCTTTGACGAAAGATGAATAACATTTCAATTACAACTTTATGCTGGTTTCTCCAGTATAATAAGGTGTGGTGGCGGTATTAATTTAATAGATGTAAATGATGATACTGAAGAATCGGAGGAAATTAAGATGCAAAAGTATTCACTTTACAAAAACGGTGTTCACTTGAAAGATTGAGAAACAATCAAAGAGTTGTGCTTATGGCTGGAAAATATCATTGATGGAAGTTTATATCAAGGGATATGCCGATTACGTGATGGTTGGATTCCAGAAGAGCATTCACAACTTGCAGGGTACACAGTGGAAACAAAATTATAATACCAATTGAAAATCGGTACCTGTGCAACAATGAACAGTTCCCACAATTGTATGTAAATTCAAAGAAGATTAGATATTGAAGTAAACATCTAATCTTCGCCTTATAAATATGTAATTGCGGTGAATTGTTGGAATTGGCACCTGAAATTAAAGACATCAATCCCTCCTACTTTAACTTCTCTATATGGTAAGTTAAATTCCCCTGTCCGCGCTCTTCATTTTCTACTCGTAGGTTATACTCCATTTTGCGCAGACTATACGTTTCTTTCATAGTAAGCCTGTCTAGATTTATATTTTCTTCTTGTAAAACCATCACCAATGCAGCTTCAGAGGAAATTAAATCAACGTCAACTAACGACTTCCCGGTATTTTTATATGCACGAATTGCAAAGGTATACTTCTGGAATACCCCTTCAAGGGATAAGACTTTTCGATTAATAGACTTTACCTTTGGTGATTCATGCGGGTCTGCCTTTGGGTTATATGTAAATTCAATGGCATCGCTCTCGACAGGGTAGAGTGATAATGGTTTATCCTTCTTTCCATTCCGTGCAATTGCGATAATAAAGAAATACGGTAAATTTAAATAATTCGCCGATCCGCAATCACCATTACTCGGATCCGCCCAATCTTCAAAAGGCTCCTCATGGGGATGGCTATGGTAGGTCCCGACACAGGAGGATGTAGAAAATAATTCTTTTGTGGACTTCACAGCCTTATCTACAAGTGAGTCAGGAGCAACAGACATATCACTCCGATTTGCTACACTTCCTACTGGAAACGCATAGTCGCATTCAATCGATTTTTCTTTCGCAAGACCGAATAGTAGACCATGTGCCTCCGAATGAACTTTTTTCTTAGTTTGCGGGAAAAATTGTACAGCATCTAAAATCATTGTTGATAAAACATGTTGAATAAGTTCAATCGGCTTCTCATCATTCATCATCGATAACACTCCCTCTTATGAAAAAACGTCCCAACACCTTGAAATAAACTCTTGATCTCGGCTTAAGATTGTAATCCTACCGGATGCCAAAAACTATGTCGCGTTAATATTAACGTTTCTTGTTAAGATAGATTCCATTCATATACTTGTGAAAAACAACTTCCTTATTTTGTTCAATATACGGTTTCGCTTGATCCGGCGATAAGTAAGCAACATCATCCACCAATTCCTCGTCACCTCTATGCCGTTCATTCAGAACTATAATATTACTAACTCCATTTAGCTTAAGCGTCTTAATCATAGTAGGGGTGCAAACCGTAACCCCTAAAATAACATGTATCGACATAATAGCATCTATCCCCCATTGATTTTGATAGTAACAGAACGAAAAGAGTTCAAACTTTGAAAATTGATAGATTAATTTTCTGAATAGGTCTATTATATTACGAAAACTAATAGTTCTAAACAAGCGAAAAAGTCAGCCCCTTCAACATGGCTGACTTTTTTATTATCGCTAATTGATTGTGTGCCTGTGCAACAAAAACAACCAACAATTCACCCAATTGTATAGAAACCAATCGAGATTAGATAATCAGGTACCTATCTAATCTCCAGTTCATAAATATGTAATCGCTCATAATAGTCAGATTTTTTTATTGCACGGGCACCTGAAACTTAAGATAGACAAACACACAAGAATTCCTCCACACATAAGTTAGTAAAACGGTAGGGGGTCTAACTATGGACAAAAAACAAGCATTTACCTCAAAAGCCAAGTCTCCGAGGTCAAAATGGTATCCTTTTGAAGTGATAGGGGTTTTGTTAGTTTGCATTTCACTGATTATCCTATTATTTGCTCCTAATTCACTGGCTGATTTTTTTAATACGATCATTGGGGAAGTTAAACCAATCGTTGTAGATGTATTTTTAACAAGTGAAGTGGGGATTGCGATTATTGTCAGTGTGATTTTTGGTCGATTATTGGAACGGTTAG
Source organism: Sporosarcina sp. Y1011 (assembly GCF_057669885.1). NCBI lineage: Bacteria > Bacillati > Bacillota > Bacilli > Caryophanales > Caryophanaceae > Sporosarcina > Sporosarcina sp. Y1011. Next base: position 46,091 of record NZ_JBYHFP010000002.1, read on the forward strand.
GATTTACGGATGGTCTCATACGACTTTTTGTTCCAGTAATGAAGTGGCTTAAAATCAACCCGGCTGTTATCATACCAAGTGTTTATAATATCCTTGGTGATATTAACGCGGCTGGAAAAATCTCTGGTCCGATTCTCGTTAAAGCAAGGGCTACTAAGGCGGAACAAAAAATAGCTATCGCAACAATGATTCAATCTCCACAATCATTCGCTACCCTGGTATTAGGGCTCATTGCACTTTCCATTTTTGGTATTCAATCCTTTCCACTTATTGTCCTCTCGATTTTCCTTCCCATTATCGTGGTTCCTTTTATTTTATCAAAAACAATTTATCGAGATACCAAAAGGGTTGAATTAGAACATCTACCTCGCTTTACGCCAAAAACAAGGTTTCTGGAGACGGTATTTTCCTCGGCAAAAGAAGGTGTAGAACTCCTTTTGTTAATCATAATTCCAGCTGTTGCAGCTGTGTTCTTCTTTATTGGTACTTTCAAGTTTTTTGGTGTTTGGAGTGTAATTGAATCCTCTTTATCATCGATCTTAACTGTCATAAGTATTGAACCAACAACGGGAATCATTTCAATCCTTGCTGCTCCTACGTTGGCGGTTGCTCAACTAGCTGATATTGCAAGTACAGTGGATCCACGGCTAATTGTCGGATCATTTGTTTTGGCGAATTCAGGGTTGCCACTGTCCGTCATTTTTGGTCAGATTCCAGCCACTTGGTCGGAAACATCTGATCTTAATGAAAAAGAAGCTTTAAAAGCTGCATTGATTGGACTGCTATTACGAGTTGTTACAGCTTGGGTATTAGCTGCTTTTTTAACACCGTTTTTGGTGAATTAGATGAAGAGTCACCGCTATATAGTTAGGGGAAAAAAGATTGTCACTGTCAGTAAGTTAGGGACGATTGATAATGGTGCTTTTGCTGTGGAAGATGGAAAGATTTTAGCTGTGGGGAAATGGGAAGAACTTAAGGAACAGTATCCTAGTTTACCTGTTATGGATTACTCGAATTATGTCATAACACCATCCCTGGTTGATTGCCATACGCACTTATTGGAGTATGCACCATCTTCACTTTATGTTACTTCTCCCGAAAATCATTTAGCGGTAGGAAAAGCACTACTCCTTAGTGCTCTATCATCTGGGATTACAGCACTTGGGGAACAAATATGCGGGCATCCTTTCTTTAATTTTACGGTGAGCGATTATCGAAGTGCTGTTTTAGATATGCCGCTTGATGTTTCCTTTGCAACGACGAGTATATCGATTGGTTTTGAAAAGTTAGTTCATTATTCGGCTATTACTCAGTCACAGACCATAGAGAAAAAAGAGTTAGTCAATCCTTATGTAGTGCAACGAATTGCTCTTGCAAGTGACTATCCAGGTGAAAATATTTTTATCAATGCGACGCCTGCGAATTTCACTACAGATGAAGTCCCAAGGGCAGGAGAAATCATATATACACTAGAGGAATTAAGACAGATCGTAGAAATCTATCACCAATCTGGCAAGAAAATAGGTGCGCATGTTGCTGGTGAGGTTGCTCTGCAAATGACCTTGGAGGCTGGTGTTGATGTGTTGCACCATGCACATGGCATTACGGAACAGCAAATAAAGAAAGTAGCAGAACAACAGGTGAAAGTTGTCGCTACACCGATGGGCGGAACTCATTTACGGCCTAATTCACCTGAAGAGATTCTTAAATTAATGAATAATAGTATTGGTGTTTCAATTTCTACAGATGCTTACTTACCCCCTTATCAAGGTATTTCATGGTTGCCATTTCGAGATCAAACCCTAAAAGGACCAGATGTATTGATGCTCATTGCCAACCCGGCCATGCAGTTATTAAAGCAACATGACTATGATGAAAATGAGATTTTGGCAATGTTAACTGCACATCCAGCCGAAATTTTAGGCAAAGGAGATTGCTTTGGTAAACTAGAATGGGGATTAGATGCAAACTTCCTGGTGGCGGAAGGTGTTCCTGGCTTAGAAATTACTGAGATTGAAAACATAAGGCAAGTTTTCTTTCGAGGTGAAAAAGTAATTGATCGAACAAAGTAATTGTTTGTGTGCAACAAACACCAACCAACAATTCACCCAATTGTATATAAAACCAAAAGAAATTAGATAGTCAAGTACCTATCTAATCTCCTGTTCATAAATATGGAATTGTAGTAAATTGCCAGAATACAGCCTGCACAGGTACCTGAAATTATTTTAATTATATAGTAGATTTACTAGATAACAACTCTTCTTTTTTCATACTAAACTCTTCTTGTGTAAGAACACCCATATCTAACAGTTGTTTGAACTTAAGTAATTCATCAGCTACACTATTATTCTTGATTTCTACATTAGTGCTACTCAAAACATCATCTTCTAACTCAGTGAAGTCCACATCAATAATATCAGGGATTTCATTTTTCATTTCTCGTAAATCCTTTTTAAAATTTTCTTTAGAGTAGTTATTAACGGATTCAAATAAAGTATTTCTTAAACGTGTTCCCATTGGTTTCATTGACGCATAGGTTAAACCACCTGAAATTACCCCGCCTAATATTGGAATTGCTTTAGAAATACCTTGAGCAAAAGTCTTCTTTGTTAATTTAACTCCAATCGTAGCGGCTACTTTCTTGATAATTGGGTAATAGACTGTTTTCATTAATGCTTTTTGAGGTAGTTTTTTTAATACCTGCTGGGCAACCTTAGAAGACAAAACTTTTAATGCAGAAGAGGTACCAGCAACTCCAAACATTACCCCCAAAAATAATGTAAGTTCGCCCCTAACTCTTTCAGTATTCACTTTTTCATCCTCCCATAAATCTTTGTAACCAAATAGATACGCCAATTCCTGAGCAAAACGTAGTGAAACGCCATAGAATTGAAGAATATCAGCCGGGATTGTAGCTGCCATGGCAAACCCACCTGGGATTCCAGCAGCAAATGATGCAGAAGTACTTTGAAGCGTACGTTTCTCAATCAAGGATTTAGCTACTTTATTTAGAGTATCAATATTCATTCCTGCTTCAATTGGCCCTTTTTCCAAAACAGCAACAAGTTCATTGTAACTTACATATTCAGACAAGGTTTTAGATAAAAATTCAGTACGATTTACTTTAACTCCTGGCAATTTTAATGCATTAGTTAATATTAATTCTAATGAATTATTTGGTTCTGAGCTATTCAATTAAATTACTCCCTCTCAAAAAACTGGATAATTACTACTTGAGTATAGATGACCTTACAATACAATATTAACATTCTTTACTCCTATTAAATTTCGTATATCTTTTTCACTAGATACACGTATGCTAATTAATATAAATAATAAGGGTACCTGTGCAACAAATAACAATTCACCCAATTCTATAAAAAACCAAAAGAGATTAGATAGTCAAGTACCTATCTAATCTCCTGTTCATAAATATGGAATTGTAGTTAACTATCATAATAGCTACCTGAAATTTATACCGGTTGTTCTAGACTAGAATCGTCCATAGAATCATTGTGACAACCATCGTTGTGATCCCTTGTAACAACGTTGCCATCGTTTGTGCCTTATAGGCATCTTTTACTTGCATGCCACTAAACTCTGTGACAACCCAGAAAAAGCTGTCGTTGACGTGACTGACGATCATTCCCCCTGCCCCAATCGCCATGACAACGAGTGCTAGCGGAATCGCTCCTTCAATGCCCATAAGTGGCAGAAGCGGTGCAATTAAGGTCGATGTAATGAGTAAAGCGGCTGTCGTAGAGCCTTGTGCCGTTTTCAGTGCAGCTGAAATAATAAATGGAACAAGGAGGAAAAATGCACCATTTCCAAAGATCTCCATGTTCATATTCTTAATTAACTCTGAAACGCCAGAATTGGAAATCACTTTCCCAAACGCTCCACTTGCCCCAGTAATGAGAATAATTGGTGCCGCATTCGTCAATCCTACACCAATCCATCCCGTCAAAGTTTCTTCGTTAAATTTCGGAAGAAGCAACAATGCTGCAAGGACGCCGAACAATAAAGCGACGGATGGCGTGCCTACAAATTTTAAAACGTCGACAAAACCAGTATCTCCTCCTGCAAATGTCGCAATTGAACCAATTCCAATCAAGATAAGAGGAAGAACAATTGGCAAAAACGCTTTGAACGTAGAAGGCATTTCTCCAAAGGATTTCACAATTTCCTCGTAATCAAGACCGCCTGTTTCAGTATCCTCAGGCACCTCAATTTTAGATGCTACCTTTACAGCCCATAAGTAACCGACAATCGTAGCCGGAATCGCAACAAGCAGTCCTATTATGATGATCGTTCCTAAATAATTTTCAGCTCCAATATTACCAGCAGCAGCCATTGGCCCTGGCCCTGGCGGAACTAACGTATGCGTTGCGAACAAACCCGTGGCAAGCGCAACTGACATCGAAGCAATGGAAACTTTTGCGCGCTTGGCAAGTGCCTTTTTTAAACCTGACAATATCACAAATCCCGAGTCACAAAATACGGGAATGGCGACGATATAGCCAATGAGCGACATAGCAAGTTGCGGACGTTTTTCACCTATCACACGCAACACCACTTCAGCCATCCGGAAAGCACCACCCGATTTTTCCAAAATGACCCCAATAATTGTTCCAGCAACAATCACAATACCAATACTTTTCATGATGCTACCAAAACCATCGTTAACACTTTCAACAACTTCTAGTAACGGCATGCCAGAAGCAATACCTACGAGAAATGCACCGAATAATAAAGATAAGAATGGATGCACTTTGAAAACGGCAGTTAATATAACGATTACAACGACACCTAGTGCAATCACCCCAAATAACATGACTATACCCCTTCCACATTAAACACTAAAATAATGTTCAAGTACTATTTTTGTTTTTTCTTGCAAAAACTGAAATGCGTGATTCATTAATTCATCTACAGATTGCGTGCCATCTGCTATTTCATGCAACTCCGTAAAAAACGGTTGCAAGGCATCTCTACTTTCTCCATCCACCATTCCTGAAATTAAGATGACTGGTTTTCCTGCTTCTTGCGCCACATTCGCTATTCCGAATGGTGTTTTTCCCGATAGCGTCTGAACATCCGTTTTTCCTTCTCCAGTCAGAATAAGGTCTACGTCTTTTAGGTGCTCATGAAATGAAATTGCTTTCAAGACGACATGAATGCCTTGTTTCATTTCCCCAGGCATGAACGCTTGAATTGCGCCGCCAGCCCCTCCAGCTGCGCCAGCCCCTTTTTTCGCATGAAGTGAAATCCCCGTTTGTTTTTCTACTACATTCGCAAATGTTGTTAGACCTTCATCGAGATCCGTCACCATTTCAAGTGTCGCTCCTTTTTGCGGACCAAAAACAGCGGTTGCACCAACAGGGCCGACGAAAGGATTTTCCACATCAGAGGCAATTAGGAAATGGCTCTTTGCGATTCTTTTATCAAAATGAGCGCAGTCGATTTCATGAAGGTCGGTGAGGGCACCTCCGCCAGAATTCAATTCCACACCCTCTTTGGAAAGTAATTTCATACCAAGCGCTTGTAACATCCCGGCTCCCGCATCATTCGTCGCACTTCCGCCAAGCCCGATAATAAATTTACGAAATCCAGCATCGAGTGCATGACGAATGAGTTCCCCTGTTCCATATGTTGACGTAATCAGTGGGTTTCTTTCGTCCTTACGTAAAAGCATCAGTCCCGAAGCTTCTGCAATTTCAATGACACATGTTTCTTCATCCCCGAGAACGCCGTAGCTTGCTTCGACTTTCCTTCCAAGTGGGTCTTGTACAACACAAGATACTTTTTTTCCTTGCGTCGCACCTACTAAACTTTGCATTGTACCTTCCCCGCCGTCAGCTGCCGGTATTAACACTGTTGTAATTGTTGAATCATACTCACAAACCCCAGCAGCCATTGCTTGTGCTGCTTCTATCGCACTCAAACTTCCTTTAAATGAATCCGGTGCTACAATAATTTTCATAAAATCCACCTCTTTACTATCAATTACGCCCAGATTTTGAACCCCACTTGTCGGTTTCAAAATCTGGGGCATCCAGGAGGAATTGGGTTCCATTTCTCCCAAGAGAAATCGGGTTTCATTCCTTCCTGGAGACTTTAACTTTATTGAGTAAAAGTAGAAGGCCTCTACTTCTACTCAATAAAGTTAAGCGCTTTCATAAGTATAGTGATATTTTTTTGAATAAGCACTATACTTAATGTACAAATAAGAACTCAAATATTTAGAATTCTTATACACGGAGGTGTTTTTTTGATTACTAAACAACTTGCAGAAGAAATAGTGAAGCAAACCATGGTCAAATTGAATTACAATTTGAATGTTATGGATACAAACGGAGTCATATTGGCGTCAGGAGAGTCCGAGCGGATTGGGAAAATCCATGAAGGGGCAACATTCGTCGCAAAAACAGGAGACCTCTTACGGGTGATGGAAGAAAATTCAGTGGAGTGGCAAGGGGCAAAGCCCGGCATAAATATGCCGATTCATTTCCAAGAACAATTAGTCGGCGTTATCGGCATAACAGGCAACCCCGATGAACTTCAAGACATTGCTAACCTCGTTCAATTAACAACAGAGATGATGGTTCACCAGTCGCTAATTACGTCCCAAGGCGAGTGGAAACGGAAGATGAAAGAACTAATTTTTGAGGAACTGACGAGTAGTGAAACGTTTTCCAAAGTTATGAAAGAAAGACTCGACTTGCTTGAATTTAATACCATAGGTCCATTCACAACGCTATTGATAGAATCGGATAGCTTTCTTCCTTCTCCCCATAGAGTGATTGAGCAATTAGAAGAACAATTTGACAAAAATGCTGTGCTCATTGGACATTCCCAGTTGAATGAACTTTTCATTTTACTTTCGGGATTAGATGAAGTCACGCTGAAAAAAAAGATGCCCAAGCTCTTCGATGTGTTGCGGAAAAATCCCACAGCGAAAATCGGAATCGGGTATTCTGTACAATTATTGGAGGACATCCGGTACTCGTACACAACGTCGAAAAACGCCTTGCAATTCGGAGGTGAAGGCCGGCGTCTTGTCTATTTTGAAGACGTGGAATTAGTAACGCTTTTAAAACGATGCCCTTCAGCAGAAACGCAACGATTTTCCGGCAGAATGTTGGATGGCTTGAACAATTCATTACAAGACACACTTACTGTCTATTTCGAATACAATCAAAACACGTCGGAATCGGCTACAGCACTGGAAATTCATCGCCATACGATGACTTACCGACTTCGAAAAATTAAAGAAATTACCGGCTACGATCCTTCTCTCTTTCAAGATGCTCTATTGTTAAAAATAGCGATGTTGTGCCAAGATTGAAAAACGGAGATCCCTTGTGATAAGGAATCTCCGAACGTTCTGTCTATGTTATCCCAAATAGTCAAGCCAATAAATCCCTAAAAATGTGAGTATTGAGGACAGAATGAGCCAGCTGTGCGGGGAAGAGAGCCGCCGGTTAATGAACCTTTGGTTGCCTGTGCACAGTACAATTCAGTATATTGAGTGATTAGTTTTTTAGGGAACTGTTTAATCTTATTTGTGGAAATCTGTTAACTCTAGTTTAGCGTTTACACATCGCTATTTTTTCCACTTCTATCTTATATTTAGGATTTAGGCCTTCTATTTCATCCTTGTTAAACTCTATTCTTAGCTGCTCGGATAACTCTCCAATAAAATCAGCCATTTTTATAGAATCATTCTCATTTCCTCGACGATATCCATATTCTAAAATACGCTTGAATTCTTCTTGTAATTCTACCGTTGTCATGCGACAATACCTCTTTCCCTTTTTACTACATGTTATATTAATTAATAACCTTTCCATATATTGTAGTACACTTTCATTAAATATAATGTCGAAATTAGTCGTAATCTATTAATTTAATGTTAAATTTGATACAAAAGATCTTGAACTGGATATGGACATGAGATAGTGACACGTGTGCCATATTTTAGAGCCACTTCGGACAAATTCTAGGGACATTTTGAGACTTAAGAAAGGGCATAGGTGGGGTGAAATGTAAGGAGTCTCAACAAAATCAAAAACACCTGAAACATTGAATTAACAAAGTTTCAGGTGTTTCTTATTGAATCTACATTTTAAATTATATCCCAGGAGGATGTTTTCAAGAGCGTTTAAACCCCAACTCAACAAAAGGTGGTGGAAAATTGGATTGAAAATGAAAAAACCTCTAGCCGTGTTTCAGCCAGAGAACTCCTTTCATTCAACTCTTTAATTATCCGAATAGTGTCTGAATTGCGCGGTGCACAGGCATCGCTTTTGCTTTTAAGTTGTGGCATAAAGAAGAGAGTAGCTTAATTGCTACCCTCTTAATTAATTAACATTCACTAGAGAAAAACATAAATAATAATCAACTCTTATTTTTCATTTTTTAATAAAATAAGGATTTACAGCTCTTGCTAAAAATGCAGAAAATTGTCCTCTAGTTAGAAATTCATTTGGACGATAAGTATTATCTGTATAGCCACTGGTAATTCCAAGAGAAGATATTCTTGATACAGCATCAAATGATGAAATGCTTGAGTTCATATCTTTGAATGGATTAGGCGGAGCTGAAGAAATACCAAATGCACTACTAATTAAAATTGCCATTTGACCACGAGTAACTATTTCATCAGGACGATACGTATTATCATCAAAACCTTTAATAAACCCTTCTTTAACTGCTGCAGCAATATAGCCAGCTGCTACTGTACTTTGGTTAACATCTGTGAATTCAGTTTCTCCTACAACTTCTTCCAGTCCCAATGCACGAACAATCATAATTGCTGCAGCCCCTCTTGTTACGACTTCATTTGGTCTAAATGTATAATCCTTATATCCACTAATAATACCTTTATCAGAAAGATAGAGGATTTCATTAATAAAACGATAATTATTCGATACATCTCTGAATACATTTAGTGGCGTTGATTTTGGTAGATCAGTTTCTTCTGGTTTCGGAAGTTCTGGTTCTACTGGTGTTGGTGTTACTGGTGGTTCTGTTATTTGTACGCTTAATACAGTAACTTCCGTTACTTCACTAATATTTCCTGCACCATCTGTTGCAGTTACATTCAATTTTGTTCCTGCTTCTTGTTTCTCTATCACAACATTATATTTACCATTGGTATTAGTAGTTGCTTTTCCTATTACATTCGTTCCTGCTTTAACCGTAATTGTAGAACTCACTTCGGCTGTTCCTGTCACACTTGTTGAAGTCCCTGTTACTTCATTCACTGTTGGTGGTTCTGGGGCTATTTTATTTTTTTTGACACTAAACTCTAGGCTAGACCAATCAAAATTCTCCCCCAGATATTTTTGAGCATTCTCTTCATGGATGTGAAGGGAGTTTCGGTTATCTTCAGGATAAATTAAGATGTCTCTAACTTTCCAAGCACCTACTTCATCCGCCTTTATTTTCAGAGTACCAATATAAGCATCTTCCTTACTGTTATAAGTAAATAACATATCTTTATTTGTATCTAAATCGTTTATAAAGTACATGTTTATACTCTTAATCTCTGATGGACTTGTAGCTTTTATCTTAACAGTCTGTGTATCTCCCACTGATATTTCTTTCAAGCCCAATTCAACACTTTTAATTTTCATTAATTCCGGTTGATCAAAATAAGTAGTAATGCCTTGTTCTTTTAATTTAGTTAACGTTGCATAACTGTTTTTATCAAGCGGGTTACTGCGTACATTCATTAGCTCCAATTCATTTAAATCTTCAACCGATGAGATGTCATAAATATTATTATTGGCAAGCCATAGTTCTCTTACCTTTTTAAAGTTTTTAACTACTGTTATGTCTGTTACTTTATTGTATGATATCTCAAAAGAAGTTAGATTTTCCAAATTACCAAGAACGCCAATATCTTCAATCTGATTCCCCCAAAGATATAGCCAATTAAGCTTTACTAAATCTTTTAAAGGAGCTACGTCTGAAATATTATTGTCCCTTAATATCAAATCACTTAAGTTTTTCAAATTGGAAAGTGGTGTTAGATCAGTTATATTATTGTTATTTAAAACTAGACTGTTTAAATTAGTAAATTGTCCAATATCAATTAGATTATCTATTTTATTATTAGATAGATTTAAATGACGAATTTGTTTTTGATTTATCAAATCAGAAATATCTGTAATACGATTGGAATCGAGATTAATACTCTGTAAGTCCGGGAACCCATTTCTAAAAACGGACAAATCCTGAATCTCATTATCACCTAAACCTAGATTCACAAGCATACCAAGGTCTTTAAGCACCATAATATCGCTTATGCGATTTTTACTTAAGCCTAGGCTATGAATTTTTTTCAAATTTTTCAAACCATAAATATTATCGATTTTATTATCAGTTAATTCTAATTGAACTAAATTGGTCAAATCCACTAAAGGATTTATATTTGAAATATTATTTTCCCATAATGTTAATTCAGTTAAACCCCTAAGTTTAGAAAGTGGTCTTATATCACTTATATTATTATTACCTAAAAATAAAGATTTCAGGTTAGTTAAATTACTTAATGAAGTTATATCTGAAATTTTATTACGAGGGAGGTATAGTCTTTCTATATTCTCCGCATATTCAAGACCTGATAAATCGGAAATCCCTAGATTATCCGCATCTAAATAGTGTAATTGCTCCATATCTCTTATTGTTAAATCATTTTTAATATTTAAAGTCTTCTTGATAGCTTCTTTAAGGTTTACATCAGGAATAACTATGGTATCATTTGGATTTGTCGACGGCTCATCTGAATCATCCAATATAGTGAATTTCATCTCTTCAGCATAGTCCAAGTCTGACATTTTATAATCCTTGCTATTATGTGCATTATCCTTTGCGGAAATACTATCTATTTTCCATGTACCCCTAACATCTGTAGACTGTATTTTATAATGCCCCCTCCAAATACCATCCTTATCCTCATCATGTAAGTCAATCATTCTGAAACTATTGCCTTGTGGTGGAAGCATTAAAGCACCTACTTCAAACACCCCAGATATGTCATCTTTAATACTGGCCTTTATTGTTATGAATTCTCCTACCCTTATTTCTCTAGGGCTTACTTGTATATTTTCAAGTGTTGGGGCTGTAAAGTCGCCGCCTGTTGAATTATTTACTGTAAAATCCAATTCTTCTGGATTTAACATGTCTTCAGGATATATTACCCTGGAATTCAATTCTTCATCGTATGGAATTATAGCTCCAAGTTTCCAAATCCCATTTGCATCATTAGATGATATGGTGTATTCCCCTATATGCAAATCACTCTCTTTATCATGTGATAAATTTATTCTAAACCTCTTATTTCCGTGCGGCGATTTGTAGGATACCTGAACCTCTTTGACGCCACTAATATCATCATTTACTTTAGCCTTTATGATTAGCTTTTGACCAACTTCTAATTCTTTTGTTACTAACTCAATCCTTTCTATTGTCGGAGGAGTGGTATCAACAACATTTGGATTGTCTATAAGTATATCTAAGTTATTAGGGATATTTTCTGATTTGACAGATTCATAATTTCCCGCCTTATCAACAAAATCTATAGAATCAAATCTCCATACCCCATTCAAATCTTTGGTAGATATAGTATATTTCCCTATCCACAAACCTTCAATTTCGCTATATTCTAAATAAATATTCTTAGTTATCCAATTAGGATACTGATATCCAACTCGAACATATTCTATCCCCGAAATATCATCTTCTACTGCCGCTTTTATTGTTACTGTGTCATTTATCTTAACTTCTCTTGAGCTAACCTCTACACTTTCCAATGTGGGGGCTGTAAAATCTCCACCGCTTGCATTTGTATTTATAACTGGAAAGATAATAGAATTTGTAATCATAAAACATAAAAAAATGAGCAGAAATCTCTTCTTCACAAATAACATCTCCCTATCAACAATATCAAAAGTATCAAAACAAACTATATCATATTATTAGTCCAAATGTACCAGTTTTTTCTTTTTATATTCCGTTCTAATTCGGGGAGGGATTAAGCTATTATTAAATTGCCCTTTCAACAAAAACAGACTCATTTAAGGGCTGTAACTGTCCCTGAAAAATACTCACTATGTACTATGACAGATGGGCGTTATTTGACGCTTACGTGTGAGAAGTTTGACGCTTACATAGAAACTGTCTGATTAGCGTCTGAATGGTGCGGTGCACAGGCATCGCTTTTTAATTTTCACGTCAAAGTAAATTCTCTGCGCCCTATCAAGACTTTAGTAACTTACTTCAAAAAATGCAGGAGATTATAACCCAAATTTGAGCTCTGAAATTATTTTTATCAGAAGAATGTAGTAGGACTGCTAGGGCTTGAAGCGCAACACCGAACACATTCAAAATTTATGCGGTTGCGAAAGTAAAACGAGTTGATTCCATCGCCAACTCAACAAAAGTTGGTGGAAAATCGGATTGAAAATGAAAAAACTCCAGCCACTTTCTAAAATGTACCCTATAAGATAGACACTTTAAAAAAGTCTCTCTTATGGGGTACTTATATTTATAATGAAAATAACAACGATTATATGTTGACATAAAGAATCCTACCAACAACGCTTGGGGATGCCTCCCGCAATAAGCCAGACAGATTCGGACGGTCCAAACCGATATATGGGCGGTCGGCCACGGGATTCGGGCGGTCCAAACCGATATATGAGCGGGCGACCTCGGGATTCGGGCGGTCCAAACCGATATATGAGCGGGCGGCCACGGGATTCAGTCCAAACCCATATATGAGCGGGCGGCCACGGGCTTCGGGCGGTCCTTAACTGAATTGCGTGGTGCACAGGCATCGCTTTGTGAGATTTTGGGTTTTTGTATGTAATTATTGAAATCCCGTATATAATCATGACTATGAAGGATCCATTTCCTATGAGCTTGAATTTGAGCTACTGGGCAGACGAGCACACAAACTGCAGCTAGAACAATACATACGTATTATAGGAGGAACACGGGTGAGTGGAGTAATAATTGTTGCCATTGGCGGAAACGCGTTGGTTAAAGGGAATGGCTTTGATTCAATTCAGGATCAATATGAAGTAGTGCAAAAAACGGTTATTAATATTGCCGATATGGTGGAAGAAGGCTACAAAGTTGTCGTTACACACGGAAATGGCCCACAGGTAGGTTTCGGTCTTCGAAGGTCTGAAATTGCACGTGAACAAGAAGGAATGCCTTTAATCCCGCTCGTTAATTGTGTAGCGGATACACAAGGCGGGATTGGCTATCAAATTCAACAGGCATTAACAAATGAATTTGCAAGAAGGGGTATTGATAAAAAAGTTGCTACTCTTCTAACTCGGGTTGAAGTAAGTTCAGATGATCCCAACTTTAAAAATCCAACAAAACCTGTGGGATCATTTTATACCTTTGAACAATCTGAGCTTATGAAGGCAACACATCCGGAATGGAAATTTATTGAGGACTCCGGAAGAGGATACCGGCGTGTGGTACCATCCCCTAAACCAATTAATATACTTGAAAAGGATGCCATTAAGTCCCTCATTGACTCAAATTTTGTTGTTATTGCAGTGGGTGGTGGTGGAATCCCTGTTGTACAGCGGGAAGATCATACATACGAAGGCATAGATGCAGTTATCGATAAAGACTTTGCGACAAGTCTGTTAGCGGAACAAATTAACGCAGATACGTTAATTATTACAACGGGTGTATCAAGGGTCTGTATTAACTTTGGTAAACCCAACCAAAGAGAACTGGAGATCATTACAATTTCACAGACAAAGCAATATGTACTTGAAAACCATTTTCCTGAAGGGAGTATGCTGCCTAAAATTGAAGCAAGCTTAAGCTTTTTGGAGGAGAGCGGGATGAGAGTTATCATTACGAATACCGAAAGTTTAAAAGACGCAATCAATGAAAAAGCAGGGACACATATCATTAAATGAGTGCTTTAAATCGTATACTCTTTCTTCAAGCTAAGACGAAAATAGATAATCGGAGGTTACGGGCATGGATAGAAGAAAAAGATTTGAAGCATTATTTGCAAATATAAATCAATACAATGCAGGTGATAAGGGAATTACAAGAATTGCTTACTCCAACGAGGAGCAAACATGTACCCATGCTTTTATGCGGATGTGCAAGGCTGAAAATCTTGATATACGCATGGATTCTTGTGGAAATGTTATTGCCAGACGGGAAGGAAAGATTGAAGGGCTCCCTCCTGTTGCCATGGGCTCTCATTTAGACACCGTTTACCAGGGCGGGAAATACGATGGTGTGCTGGGCGTCACAGCTGCATTAGAAGTGATCAAACGCCTAAATGAAAAAAAGATTGAAACGAACCATCCGATTGAAGTGATTTCATTTGCGTGCGAAGAATCATCCCGTTTTGGCGTATCAACAGTTGGAAGCAAAGCGATGACAGGGCAATTTGAAAAAGATAAATATCGACATTTGAAAGACAAAGATGGCATTACATTAGAAAATGCACTATCTTATTGTGCACTTGATATTAATGGTATCGATCAGGCAAGTCGAGTGAATGAGGAATTTAAAGCTTTTTTTGAATTGCATATCGAGCAAGGTCCAGTATTAGTCAATAATCATAAAAAAATCGGTATTGTTACAGGAATTGCCGCTCCGGTTAGACTAATTGTTAGAATAACAGGTAAAGCATCGCATTCAGGCACGACTCCGATGAATATGAGAAAAGATGCGCTTCTTGGGGCAGCGGAAATTGCCTTGGAACTTGAAAAAGTCGCGAAGGCAGAGGAAGACTTTGGTACTGTCGCTACACTAGGCGTTATGGAGGTGTTCAATGGGGCTATGAACGTCGTGCCAGGAGATGTGGAATTGAAAATTGATATGAGATCCACTTCGTTAACATCAAGGCAACGCGTGCAAGATCATTTAGTGCAAACGATAACTTCCATTAAAGAGAATAGAAAACTCGAGATAGAAAGTATTGAAATTAGTTCTGAGGAGCCTGTGCTTCTATCCCCAGAAATTAATAATGCGCTAGAAATGGTTTGTAAGGACAAGAATATTCCCTATCAACTCATGCAGAGTGGGGCTGGCCATGATGCCATGAACATGACCCGGTTATGTCCTGTAGGGCTTCTTTTTGTTCCATCCGTAGACGGAATCAGTCACCATCCAAATGAATACACAGCGATTGAAGATATCTTAATCGGAATTGACGTATTGGAAGAGGCAGTTCTTCGTTTTGCAGTAGTCGAGTAACCGACCTAGTACCTGCAACAAAAACAACGAACAATTCACCCAATTGTATAAAAGCCATTATAGATTAGATAATCAAATACCTATCTAATCTCCTGTTCATAAATATGTAATTGCAGTGAATTGCCGGAGTAGTTTCGCGCACAGTACCTGAAATTTTCCCCGCTCTCCATTTCGATACTATATCAGTATGATGGATAACATTTTGTACAAGCGTGGTAAAAATCATTTGTGGAGAACAGCTCACTTTAGTTTATCGTTTACACCCCTTTCATTCACCTTCCTAATTGTCTGATTAGTGTCTGAATTGTGCGGTGCACAGGCATCGCTTTTAAGTACTGCCTCACGTACAAGCAAGTTGTGGAAGAGGATACTTAATTGTTTGTGTACTTGTGCAACAAAATACAACAAACAATTCAACCAATTGTATAAAAACCCAATAAAGATTAGATAGTTAGGTACCTATCTAATCTCCTTTTCATAAATATGTAATTGTAGTGAATTGTCAAAATAATTTCTTGCACAGGTACCTGAAATTTTTATTCCAATGGCTTTTTTGCAGTACCTGTGTATTAAAACAACAAATCATTCAACTCTCCAACAAAACTAAATCATCCTTCGTAATTTCTTTTTCGAGCGCAAGCCTATTTTGTTTATTGCTCGCCACAGCCATTCGATAATCGACTTTACGCGTCATTTCTCTCGCTATTTTTTTTGCAAGACCGGCATTTCCGAAATGACTATCTCTACGCGCATAAATCTCTTCATAGTGACGAACTAATGCACTCTTTGCTTCATCTGTTATGCCGTACCCTTTACTATAGAGGTCGGTAATCTCCATTAATTCCTTTGGTGTATAATCCTCAAAATGGAACGTTAGTCCGAAACGTCGACGGAGTCCGGGGTTGCTGTCTAAGAAACGATTCATTTCTTTTTCGTACCCTGCGGCAATTAATAGGAACTCGCCTTGTCGATCGGACATTTTTTTCAGCAACACTTCCACTACTTTTTTCCCGAAGTCATTCTCTCCACCACTCGCAAGTGTGTACGCTTCATCAATAAATAACGCACTACCCATCGCTCGTTCAATCAGCCCGGCTGTCAGCTTCTCCGTTTCACCAATATGACTACCGACTAAATCGCTGCGATCTACTTCAATCAGATCGCCTCGTTCTAATAATCCAAGCGCTTGATAAATACCAGCGAGCACACGACCGACCTCGGTTTTACCTGTCCCTGGTTTACCAATCAACAGCGTGTGGTTCATCAATTTCTCCGTAGAATGATTTTCTCGTTTGTAGTATCTCATTAATTCAATCATTTTATCTATTTCAGCCTTCACAGAACCAAGGCCGATAAACTGATGGAGTTCTGCACGTTTATGGGCGAGTAGTACTTCATCGATTGGAACTTCGTACGTCTTCACTCCATGCTCTTGTACCGCTTGTACAACGTCTTGTTCTTCAAACGTCGTCAATACCTTTTCCGTCCACTCTTCACGCGGAAATTTCGCAATTCTCATCGACTGAGCAAGCCCGATTTGATCGTATAGTATACGTGCCATTCGAGCGTTACTAAATGTTTCATCGCGGATACGATAACGTTCCACGAACTCCTCATAAACTGCTTGTTTGGCAGCAGGAGTGTGCACATAGCTTCCTTCACACTGGCTTAAGAAGATTTGAAGCAACTCATCTGGTGTATAGTCTTGAAAGTGAATCTTTTCAGTAAAACGATCTTTCAATCCCGGATTAGACGCTAGGAAACGGTTCATTTCTTCGGTATAGCCTGCCGCGATGACAATGAATTCACCGCGAGAATTTTCCATTGCAGGAAGCAACGTTTCAATTACTTTTTTTCCGAAATCATTACTAGAATTGCCCCCTGCTGCAAGCGTATACGCTTCGTCTATAAAGAGGACGCCACCCATAGCTTCCTTAATAATTACTTTCGTTCGTTCTTCTGATTCACCAACATGCGTTCCAACGAGATCTTCTCGCTTCACTTCAGTTACGTGGCCTGTCTTTAATAAACCTAGTTCTTTAAAAATCTTTCCTATAAGCCGAGCGACTGTCGTTTTACCAGTACCCGGATTACCTTGAAAGACCATATGAGGCGCTACCATCGGATTAACTTTCATTCCACGCTCTAATTTGAATTGATTAATGTCGCTTACGTTTTTAAACTCCTGGATTTTGTTTTTCACATCTTCCAGTCCAATAAACCCGTTCAAACCATTCATGAAAACATCCATCTGATCAGTAGGTGATGAATCTACAGTAGAGGAATGTCCAGCACTGCCGCCTAATTTACTAGTGATTGGTGGAACCTGCAAGTCCGTATCGGTGAGCACAGGAACACTGTCATCCCAACGAACTAAATCTCCTGCTTGGTTGTTCTCAAAAGAACAGTCGTTAAGAACCGGAACCGAACGCTCGAGTCTCAGTCCAGCCTTCTTTCCATTCATCACTTGCACCCCAGTGAATACAGCATCCGAACAATCTTGCAAGATGATTTGATCATCTTGATGACCATGTACTCGAGTTACGGTCACTTCAGTACGCTCCACCTGACTCAAGACGATTCCTGACGATTTACCGTCATAGATTTCACACTCCGTTATAAAGACTTCTGCAGATTCCGTTGCTCTTATTTGTGGCCTTTTATGATTGAACAAAATTGACCGTTCTAATGAAATAACTACTTCAGGACCTGCAAGTATGCCGTTCTTATCGCCACTCGATATTCTACAATCGGTAATTTCTGCTTTAGCCGCAGCACTGAGTACAACGTTGGATCCCTTATGACCGAAGATGATGCAATTGGCTGCCGTCAACTCGGATTCTTTCACAAATATCCCTGCACTATCCCCACTCTTTACTTCGGTCGCCGACAGAATTACTTCCGATTGTTCAGAAGCAAAAATCTGTACACCACTATGATGGCTAATAAGAGAATCCGAAATAGTCACTTGACTACTTGTCACGTAAACTCCTTTATTGTTTCCACTCTCAATTTCACAACCCAGAATCGTGAACACGCTTTGAGTAAACGCAGAGAGTTGCGTCATCTGATTGTACTTCACTTCAGATTCGATGAGTGTACACGTGGAATTTCCGGACACAATTCCTCTAGACTCACCCGAAAGGATCTGTGTTTTTGTAATCGAGAGTTTGCTTTGTTCGTTACAGGAAATTTGGTCTCCTTTTTGGTTTTTAAACTGTGAGTCGGATAGCTCAACTGATGAACCACTGACGTTCATTCCTTCAGCCTCACCATTTTCAAACGTACTTGCCTCGACTTCGATATGGGATCCATTCGTAAATGCTACATGCTCCAAACTTTGGTTTTTAAAGACACAATTTTTCAGGACACCCTTAGATTGATCACAATAGATTCCTTGGACATGTCCAAAATAAAAATTCGTACTTTCTACGTCCATAGAACTGTCTTGTTCCAAACGAAGTTGAACCCCGCGATTTCCGATGAATGAACTTTTGGTGATTGTTGCTCGACTCGTTTCATACAAGCAAAGGCCTTCTTCTTGCCCGCTTAAAATTCCGGAATTCGTTACCGCGACTTCTCCTCCCGCGCGCACACTAATTTGTGCAGACTTGATCGTGTCTTCTACTATGCATTCGAACAAAGCCAAACGCCCTAATACCTCAATCCCTTGTATATTTTTTTGAAAGATCGAATGCTCTGCGGATACTTTTGCAGCTGCATCAACTCGCATTGCAACTCCTTGAATCTCATAGAAGAGACAGTGGTGAAGCGTTACATCTCCTGATTCGATATGTAAACCATAGTCCACTGGACCAGTGCCTCCTCCAATACTGATCGATTCGATACGCACTTCTTCCGTTGACGCGATACGAACACTTCCTGTTAGACGAACTGAGCTCGCTTCACCTTCTGAACTTCGAAGAACGAGCAGCTTATCGATTGTTACATGTTCATAATAAACACCTTCATCAACTTCCACTGTATCTCCTGGTAGAGCTGCCTCTACTGCAACCTGAATGGTTTTGTAGTTTGATCCTTCACGCTGAGACACTTGAATTATTGCCACGTATCTTCCCACTTTCTATTAGTAAATTCAATTGATTTCTATACTTTATACTTTTCTAAACACAATTATACGAATGAGTTCTATCATCAGTTAAGTATACTAGTAAGCCTAGGGACAGAGTAAAGAACTGCTTGTGAACAAGAGTAAATAGCAAAATTTTAAGGTACCCTTCAAATCACTATGTTCTTGTACTTAAAATAGACATTCTTTAAATACTTCAAAACCATCACTTTGAGACTCCAAAGTGATGGTTTTGACTACTCAAACCGCTTGTTTTGAGCTCCATTTCCACTAATTGACGATTGGATTCGGCATTCCCAATATTCTACGATGAAAGCACCCGGGAATAAAAGAATCGTGCACGGTCGAAAGCACCGCAGTCGTGAATAATTTTGAAGAGGTTTTGAACCAGTACGAACCGATGATATCAGCATCCATCCGCACTCTCAACATTTACCGTGACCAGGAAAGTTTTAGACAAACAGGAAGAGCTGCATTATGGCAAGCGTGGACTCGTTTTGACATAGAGAAAGGAAATTTCACACCATTCGCCTACAGAATGTTACTCCTATAGCAAAGCAAAAAATCTTTGAAACCATAGAAAGAATTGATATCGGCGTTTCTCCTATTGATATATGCTGGGACGAATTATTGAAGGCTTTAATTAGCCTTTTTAATATAGAATGGATATCTGTATCAAGTGGAGGAGAAATTGCTAGTTACGAAGTACAAAAACAACTTGAAAGGAAGTTATATGAAACACCAGTATTCCTTAGAGATTAATAATTGGTGAATGTTCTCATCATGACAATATAGCAAGCAAAACTGGAAGATCCGCTTTTTAGAATAATTGTGTGGGTGCCTGTGCAAAAAACAACAACGAACAATTCACCCAATTGTATAAAAACGCAAAGAAGATTAGATATTGAAGTAAATACCTAATCCACGTCTTATAAATATGTAATTGTAGTGAATTTCCAGAGCAGTTTCTTGCACAGGTACCTGAAAATTTATGAGCGGTAGCCACGGGCTTCGGGCGGTCCTTAACGATATATGAGCGGTCGCCCGCGGGCTTCGGGCGGGCCTAAACAATATATGAGCGGTCGCCCGCGGGCTTAGGGCGGGCCTAAACGATATATGAGCGGTCACCCGCGGGCTTCGGGCGGGCCTAAACAATATATGAGCGGTCAGCAGCGGGCTTCGGGCGGGCCTAAACGATATATGAGCGCTCAGCCCCGGGCTTCGGGCGGGCCTTAACGATATATGAGCGGTCGGCCACGGGCTTCGGGCGTTCCAAACCGATATATAAGCGGTTAGCCACGGGCTTCGGGCGGTACTAAACGATATATGAGCGGTCATGGTTCGTTGTTTTTCATTCCATACATTGTGCGCTGACTATATCTGAAAATGGAATCCTCTCAGGTCCAAAGGGGTTAACGAGCACAATATAGCTAGACTGCATATCAATTACTTCTACTATGGCTCCGCGTGTCATAATCTTGCCGTCCTTCCAAGTCTTAATCAACGTTTGGCATTTGCGTTTATACGCTAATTCAATTTCTTCCTGGATAGATTGTATATCCCACTCACTGAGTTCCGGGCATTCAACATAATGCTCCTGATCCATCCAATTTCTCAATTCTACAATATGCTCCGGCAACATCAATGCCGTCCATTTAATATTTCCGCGATCTCGAATCATGCTATACCTCCCATTACTTATGTCCGCCAACCAATTTAGAGCGTCCGATTGCGGTCCCGTCATCCGTTAGAGAAACAGCCCTCAATATAGCTGTGGATCCATACTTATTCCGAATGCTATCCATAACTGCGCCTAACTCACGGTTTCTCAACTTATCTCCATCGAATAAGCTCAACTGCATGGATGTTTCATCTTCTAAATTGGTAATTGAGATACTAATTTTCCGTACGGGACGATCATCATGAAATTTGTCGAAAAGAGCTACACAAGTCCGGTAGATTTTCATCGTATCGTTTGTAGCTTCCTCGATTGATAACGACCGACTAAATCCACCACCCAAAGCATGCTTGCTATATCCTATCCCCAGATGAACGGTCCTCCCCTCTTTCCCAGCTCCCCTTGCGCGACGAGAAACATCCTCACACATTTCTAATATGACGACAAGAACCGATTCACGGGTTACATAATCCCTGTAAAGCGTTTGACCCTTACCGTAACTCTTCATTTGACCTTCCAGTAGAGGTGCGCCCAACTCAGACAGGTCAATCCCCCAGGCGTGATGATAGTATTGATTTCCCATTACACCAAACTTTTTCTCGAGTCGTTCAAGCGGTGTGTGCGCAAGATCGCCAACTGAGAAGATACCCATATTATTCAAAGTTTTCTCCGTCTGTCGGCCAATTCCCCACATTTCACTCAACGGAGCAACTGGCCATAGCTTCGACGGTACATCCTCAAATTCCCACTTCGCAAAACTGGTTTTCTTCGCTTCTAGATCAAGCGCAAGCTTCGCCATCAACATGTTCGGACCCATTCCAACTGTGGACGGTAAATTTAACGTTTCAAGTATTTCTGCTTGTATTTCTTTAATCGTTTCTACCGGATCGCCCCATAGCTTCTCAGTGCCTGAAAGATCTACAAAAGATTCGTCCACACTGTAAACATGGATAGCTTCTGCTGGAACATATTTGTGGAGTATACGAGTAATAGACATAGACATTTCTAGAAAAAAGGTCATCTTCGGTTCGAACAAACGAATATCGGGGTGATCCGGAATTTCAAAAAGCCTCGTTCCCGTTTTCACTCTAAATCGCTTCTTCATTGGGGGTGATGCAGCCAGTACAACACTCCCCTTTTGTTTAAAATTACCGACCACCGCAATAGGAACAGTACGAACATCCAAATTGTGTATCGACGCCATGCAACTAGCATAGAAACTCATCATGTCGATACAGGCGATTTGTTTGTTTGGAAACTCGCTGTAGTCCATCATGCGACTATTCGCAGTGTGCGTGCTGTATTAACAAAGTCAATATAACCATTACCCCTCATTTTGTCTAAATGACCATGAACTGTAGAAGGAGATTTCAATCCAACAGCTGTTGTGATTTCTCTTATTGTCGGTGGGTACTGATTTTTCAATAAATCATACATTTCTAGTTGTCGACTACTCATTAAATAACCACCTTTTCTTTTCGAATGACAGGAACAAGCGCCAGCACGTTATCAATCGTAAAAGTTCTTCTGGATCCGCGAAGATGACAATAGGCTCGGAATGATACCTCACCCACCTGTAGCACCTTGATTCTACGTTTGCTTATTTCACCGTCTTTTGATATGTACATCATATCTATGACATAATTCCGATCCATCGACTTAATCAATTCAACACGCACATCTGTTCCCTCCTCTTTTAATCAGTATATGGAATATACGTTCGTATTGCAACGACAAATAAACACTTAACAAGAGTTACCAGAATTGGGCTCTTTGCTAAGTGTCCGACTTAAAATCGGTACCTGTGCAACAATGAACAATTCAAACAATTAGATAAAAATTCAAACGAGATTAGAAATTGTAATAAATAACTAGTCCTCGCCTTATCAATATGTAATTGTAGTAAATGGTCGGAACAGTTTCTCGCACAGATACCTAAAATTAATTTGATAAGACTACACAACGAAAGTTATTCTCGCTTAAAATTCCAGACTATCAACAAGATCCATTATATCTTCCACCAAAACTTCTATCGCTGTCACAGCCTCTTCCGCCGTATCCTTCCGCACCCCAAAGTAAAACTTACACTTCGGCTCAGTCCCAGAAGGTCTAACACATACCCAAGAACCATCCTCAAGTAAGAACTTTAAAACATCCGCTTTTGGCAACGTCAATTTCTCGATCGTTCCATCCCCAAAACGTCTTGTCCCCGCTTGATAATCCTCAATAGCACTAACAGCAATGCCAGCTATGGATAGCGGCGGATCCTGACGAAGTTCTTCCATAATTACCGCAATCTTCTCTTGTCCATCTTTCCCTGTAAGCGTTAACGACTCCATCGCTTCCCGGTAATGACCAAGCTCATCATATAGCTCCATCAGGCCATCATACAGCGATTTACCAATAGACTTATAATACGCAGCCATTTCCGCAGTCAACAACGCAGCCTGGACTGCATCCTTATCCCGTGCGAATATGCCAATCAAAAAGCCATAGCTTTCTTCGTATCCGAATAAAAATTGATATTCACCACTCTTTTCAAATTCCTCAATCTTCTCGGAGATAAATTTGAAGCCAGTCAGTGTATCAATCGTAGGAATCTCGAATTTTGCAGCAACAGCACGACCGAATTCCGAAGTGACAATCGTCTTCATAACGACGCCGTTTTCCGGTAGCGTAGCTTTTCGTTTTTTCTGCATAAGTAAGTAGTGTAATAAAAGTGCGCCAAGCTGGTTCCCAGTAAGTAATTCGTATTCTCCATCCCGGTTTTGGACTGCCACGCCAAGACGGTCTGCGTCCGGATCTGTCGCAAGTAACAAATCGGCACCTTTTTCTTTGCCTAGTTGAATCGCTAATTCAAATGCATCACGCTCTTCTGGGTTAGGATAGACCACCGTTGGAAATCTAGAATCCTGTATAGCTTGTTCTGGCACTACATATACGTTGTTAAATCCAAAGTTATGAAGCCCTTCAGCGACAGGTACAAGCCCCGATCCATGGAGTGGTGTATAGACGATGGACATGTCCTTCCCGTACGCTTCAATGGCCCCTGTATCTTCCCTCAATGTAAGAAGACATTCTTGATAAGCTTCGTCAATCTCTTCCAATATGTAAGTCAGCATTCCACTTTGAAGTAGCGCTTCCTCGTTAGCCGTTTGAATAGCAAACAAGTCTTCAATCTCTACCATATGCTGAACAATTCCGTCTGCGGCATCTGGCGGTAGTTGTCCTCCGTCTTCCCCGTACACTTTAAACCCGTTGTACTGTGCAGGGTTATGACTTGCTGTTATGACAACGCCTGCAAATGCATTCAAATGCCTCATAGCGAATGATAGTTCAGGTGTTGGTCGACTTTCTTTGAACAAGAAAACTCGAATTCCATGCTTCCCTATTGTTTTCGCGGTTTCCAAAGCGAAGTCATTCGAATAGTGACGCGTGTCATAGGCAATCACAACGCCACGACGCTTAGCATCTTCTCCAGACGCAATGATTTGCTGAGCTAGTCCTTCCGCGACGCGACGGATTGTATATACGTTCATCCGGTTTGTTCCTGCTCCCAGCAACCCACGCATTCCGCCTGTCCCGAACGATAGATATTGATAAAACCTGTCTTCTATTTCTTCGTTAGTACGCATAATGAATCTCAGTTCATGCTGCAACTCATTCGGCATTGAACTCTCTTGCATCCATCTCTCAAAAACATGCATATATGTTCCCAAAATTAAAACCTCCTATTCATTCAATAAATTCCCCCAACAATTCAAACGTCTTATTCTTATATGACCCGATACTTGGAGAGACGAATGGATTCATACCTAACAAATAGATACTCATTGCGTGTGATATCAAAACGAAAGGTACCTAATGAAAGGTACCCATTTGATAATCCGACCGGAAGTATTATCAAAGTAGAATCGTGAAATTACAACTTGTCCCGGCTGATCTATTATTATTCTATGCACAACTATTTTTACCTTCTGAGTACAATCTGTAGGGTCGTTTAAAAATCATTTAGGCTTAGTCCCGGCTAAACAAATCCCTCGTATAAACCTTATCCGCCGATAATCTCGTCCGCCAACCCATTTGCAACAATAATAACACTTATTTTTTGAGTTATTAGTAATCTGGGTACCTACGCTTAACAAAAAGTCGAACAACTGAAACACTTGAATAAACATAAATTAATATCAGAAATTTGCCTATATATCTGACCGTCATATTATTATTATTATTATTATTATATAGTTGTGTTGTATTGTATTTTCAGAACACAGTCATGCATAGGTACCTGAAATTACTTTTTATTAACCTTTGAATATATCGCATCAGCTATTAAAAAATCATCAGGATTGTTAATATCAACTGACTCAATATCTGAGACTTCAACTAAGTAAGGATTTTCTCCTATTCTTCTGTTATACTTTTTTATTAGGTCTTGTTTATAAATATATATACCCGTAGTTTCCGCGAAAAATGGTACTAAATCTTGAGTACGGGGTACATTTTCAACTGAATAATTAAATGGCTTGTTGTCTTTCCATAAAAATTCCTGAATTTTTTTTACAGTAAATGCAGAATCATATCCTTCATTAAGAACTTTGGATATACCTTCTTCTATTGATTTTCTTTTTATAAATGGTGCTGTTGCATGAGCAAGGACGAAAATATCGGCATTTACATCCTCTGCAAATGAACTCATTACTTCATTAATTGATGTTGTATTTAAGTCCAAACTTTCACTTCTTTTTAAAAACTTCACTCCTTTTGGTAAATACTCTTGAATACTATCATTACTACAATACACATATATCTCATCAATAAAATTACATTCAGTTAATGTATCTAACATGTAATTCAGTAAAGGCCTGCCACCTTCAAATGGTTTTGTATTTTTATTTGGAAGCCTTTCATTATTTAACTTTAATGGCATAAATGCTACTACTTTAGACATATTAAAACTCCCTTTTCAGATAAAATAAAAGCTTATAACCATTAGCAGTATGGATTATATCTTAGGTTTGAAAAACACCTTAAAGTTTTCAACCTAAAAATCTTTTTAAGTTTTTAATTCTATAATTTCAAGATTTACTCACACACAAATAATAAAGCGGTTTATAACGTAAACTACCGATATAGCGCGGCGTGTCTGTACAGCACGCGTATATGACAATTCACCTAATTTAATTTATAAACAGCAAAAAACTAAATCAAAATTGATATGGTTTGCTTCCTGTATTAAAATATTAAAGTGTAGTATATTACCAGACTATTACGATGCAGGCACCTGACACTATTACCTTCCCTCCCCCTTTTCAAACTGCCAAGAATCTCGGCACATAGTAACAATATTTAGTTTTGCTGTCCAGTTTAATTCTCGTTCAGCTTTTGATGCATTCGCATAACAAGATGCAATATCACCCGGCCTACGTTTCACTATTTCATAAGGAACTTCCATACCATTAGCTTCTTCAAATGCTTTCACTAGCTCTAACACACTTGTACCACGACCTGTGCCCATATTATAAACATTAACACCGTCCGTCAAACGCTCAATAGCTGCTACATGCCCAACAGCTAAATCCACGACATGAATATAATCGCGTACTCCTGTCCCATCAACTGTAGAATAATCATTACCAAACACACGCAACTGCTTTAATTTCCCTTTTGCCACTTGCGTTACATAAGGCATTAAATTATTTGGAATACCATTTGGTGCTTCACCAATTAAACCACTTTCATGCGCACCAACTGGATTAAAATAGCGAAGAAGAGTCACTGCAAAACCAGGATTAACATTTGCAATATCCGTTAATATACGCTCACTCATTGCCTTCGTTTCACCATAAGGATTCGTCGTTGGCAATAAACTCATCGTCTCGACAAATGGAACTTGATTATCCCCATAAACCGTAGCAGACGAACTAAACACAAAACGCCCAACATCATACTTCAAACAAGCCTCAGCCAGCACCATCGTACTCACCAAATTATTCATATAATACATTAACGGTTTCTCTACTGATTCACCAACAGCTTTCAAACCAGCAAAATGAATTACACCATCAATTTTATGGCTTTGAAAAATATTGTCTACTGTAGCTTTATCCGTTACATCGATCTCATAAAAGATAACTTCTTTACCTGCAAGTTGTTGTATTTTATTAATAGAATTACGCTTACTATTAAAGAGGTTATCAGCTACAATCACTGAATGCCCGGCTTCAAGCAAAGCAACGCATGTGTGTGAACCTATATATCCGGCACCACCAGTTACTAAGATATTCATCAGACTTATTCGACCTCATTTCAATTTAAACTTTATGCTTATTCGTATAAGTGTATACCTTATTAAATATATTAACTAAGAATGAGTAGACCTCAGCTTTCTATTTTAACGTCGTATATCAACTTTATATTTATTATTTGGATCTAGAAATCCTCCAGTATAAACTTTTCCATCAAGTATTACATGACATCCATGTTCTAGTGCAAGCATTATTCCAGGTAAAAGATCCCACGCATAGGCTCCTTCAGGATTAATAAATCGATTGTAAGAACCATGAATGACATTATAAAGATTATAAACTGCACAACCCATTATTCGATACTCACCAGATTCAAGCATACTTTCTCTGATTGCGTCAGTAATAGAAGAAGATAATCCGGTAATCCGCGACTGAATAGGTTCTACTTTATCTCCAGTAATAATTTTAAGATTCAACTCTGGCATCAATAAGAAACTTCCAAGAAAAGTACTTCCTTCCCATAAGCCAAAGGATACCCCCCACTCTTTCAAACCTGAGCAGAAATTTTCGGTACCATCAATAGGGTCGATCAAAACAATGTACCCATCAGTTAAAACTGTTTTGTGATCAAATGATTCTTCTCCAATAAAGACAACATTAGATAGTTTTTGTTGGACAAAATTATGAACCAGCTCTTCGATAAAAATATCAGACTTAGTGACCGGGGTTCCGTCAAATTTTAATGTAATATCGTACCGTGTTTCTTCAACTTTTTTTAGATTGTTCATGATCAAGTCACAAACTTCATTTAAAAATAGGCGAACTTCATTTTTCGTCATATCATTAGCCCCCTATCAATAATTTATTAGTTTTTATCGTATGCAGAATTTGTTACAAAATGAATTCCCATATACTTATTAATACTCTTTAAATAGTTACTAATAGCTTCATTTCTCTTTACTAACCCTGACATCTCTGCGTTATTGACAATCTCATCAGAAAAATAATTTATAGATTTATCCAAGCTAAAACCATCAAATCCTGCTAGATATATCTTCGTAATCGAAATATGGTTTAAAAGATTTAGTAACATTAATCCTGCATTATCTGATATTGATGTGTTTTCAACAAGTAATTCTGAATAATTAACAACCAAGGTAGATTTGACGATTGAAGTTTTTATATTTGATGTAGTTATAATTTTAGTATCATCAGATTTTTCATTAATAAAATCATCCATACTTTCAATTCTTTTTTGATTACTAAAGAATACAGCATCACATTTAAAAGAATTAGGATTAAAATTAACACTGATAATAAAAGGGTTATTTTCATTAATAAAATTCTTTATTTCACTTTCTTGAGTTTCAATAGTCTTTCCTGGTGCAAGGATAAGTATTTTCTTTTCACCAACAAGTTCCTTAATTGCTTGAAGATTATTTGAATCATCCACAAAATGAACCTGATAATTAATATATAAATCTTCAATATATTGTTTTTCAAATAAGTCTCTTTTTTCTATTGGAAGCTGTTTCAAAATAGTATTTATTGATTTTATAGAAATTGTCTGCTTATTTATTAAATGTGATGCATAGTTTGGATGACAATTATTAGCTGCTGCAATATAATATGGCATTGAATAACCCCATTGAATATCAGTGGATATTTTACTTAAATGTTCATCGTAAATTTCCAACAATGGAATTGTATTATATTTTTCTTCTATATTCATATTAATATACTGTGTTATTAGCTCCGTACATAAATTACCTGCTCCTCTTCCCATACCAAAAACAGAAGAATCTATTATTACATTTCTCTTAGTAAGCAACATTAATAGTTCTTGTGCATTAGAAAAAGATAATTGTAAATTATTATGTGAGTGAAAACCTATCGAAATTGATTCTTCAAGATTATTATCAAGAAGATGAAACATTCTTAAAAGATCATTTTTATACATGATTCCAAGAGTATCAACCAAATAAAAAGCATACGGCTTCAAGTCATTTACTTTTTGTATTAACTCTAATAAACTTGAATCAGAATAACTCGTTGTCCCTACCGGCTGAATATACACCATGTATCCTTTCTCCATTAATTGTTTACCATAAATCAAGGCTTCTTCAATTTCATCTTCATGAAAAGTTACCCGGATACCATCAATTGATTTTCGATCACAAACAGAAATTTTTTCAATTGCAGGGTATGGCTGTGCTATCATACCTACATAAGAAACTTTTTCATTCTTTGGTTCAATATATTCTCTTATTCTTTCTACACTGTCAAATAAAGATTTATTATAATCAAATTTAATATCAGTAACAAAACCACATTCAATAATATCAATATTGGATTGAGATAATTTAGAAATTATTTTCTTTATTGTTTTTTCTCCGAAATTCCAATCATTAATATATCCCCCGTCACGAAGGGTACAATCAAGAATCTTTACTTTTCCCATTATTTGTCTCCTTAATTTTTTCTCTAAAGAAAAAGGTTGTTTATAGCATTAGCAATATCAAAAACTTCTTCCACATCAATATCTATACCTTCAACTTTACTAACTTCAATTAAATAAGGTTTAAATCCTATTCTCATATTATATTTTTGAATAATAAGGTACCAAATCCTAAGTTCTTGAAATATAACTTGGATTATAATTTAGGGATTATTATCCATCCATAAAAATTCTTGTATTTTCTGAACAGCAAAAGATGACTCATATCTCTATTTAAGACTTTTTGTATTCCAACTTTTATACTTTCTTATTTTATAAATGGTGCTGCGACATGAAGTGAAATATATATGTTTGCTTCAACATCATCAATAAATGCACCAATAACATCATTTATTTTTGTTTCTGATCTATCAAGATATCCACTTCTTTCAAGAAACTTAAACCCTGTTGATAAAAGATCGCAGATTTTTCATTACTACAATAAACATAAACTTCGTCAATATTTGAAATACTTACAAGTGATTTCAAAATATAATTTAATAGTAGCTCGCCATTATCAGGAGACTAAATATTTTTATTAGGTAAACGCTCATTATTAAGTTTAATTGGTATAAAAGCAACAGTTTTCACTTAATTTTTTTCATTTATTTTCTTTGATTACTCAATTTAATTTTGATATGCTTACAAAGAAATGTTAGGTGATTTGCAATTCAAATTATGATTAGTTCAATATAATTATTGATGGATTAATTAATATCATTAATTAATTCTTTCATATTCTCTGGTATCTTTATTTCCATACTATTAAAAGCCCTTATAGCAGCTTGATTATCCATTTTATTTAACTTTGCAATTGAAATAGTTTTAAATCCTAATTTTGCAGATACTTGAATTGCAGTTGTTGCATTCCCTATTACAATTACATCCTTACCATAAAAGTCTACCAATACTTTTTCACTAGGGACAATCGCTGATAATTTGTAGCAAAATTTATTATTTTCAATTAACTCGAAATTTTCAATCTCTCTTGGGTGGTATTTATATATAAAAGATATATCACTATTTTCACAAATTTCTAGTAATAAATTAATTAATTTTTCTATATCTTTTTTATTTTCATACCTTGATATAAGATCAAAAAAGAACAATATACACTTGTTACTTTGATTAAAATCATACTTTATATCCCCGTATATCTTACTTACACCACTTATAATCATTTCTTGCGTAACTTCATGTAACAGCTTATTTTTCAGTTCTCTTCTAACAACTTTGGGAAACATAACATATTCATTAGAGAAGATTGGACTACTACCATAGGAATACACATTTTTATAAAAAGTATTTTTTCCATACACAATACTATGAAATAAATCTAAAAGCTTTCTTTTCAAACTCTTAGATTCTTGAATTTCCAATTCATTGTACTTATTATTCAAAGAGAAATATGGGTCTTCTTCAATAGCGAAACATTTAAATTCACAATATTCCCCTATCTTCGAAAGTACTAAAGTGTCATAATATTCTTCTTGAGTTAAAAAAATATTATCATATTTGTTATTAAAAACTTCTTTTGATTTTTTTATTTTCAAGTAAAGACTAAATTCTTTTTTGAAAATCGAATTATATGATTTGAATTCCTCTTGCACATAATAAATATTACTAAAAATACCTTTTAATTTCTCCTTAAGTTTTTGACCTAATTTAAATTCTGCATGTAGTATTAAATCATTTCGATCATGTTTATAATTAGATTCAATTATTCCACATGCTAAAATTAAATTATATTGAGTATGCATAATAAATAAATTATTCATCTTTCCACCCCTAATTGAATATCTATCCATTTCTCTGTTCACCTATACGTATACAATTCTATTTTATAAGGAAGACTATCAACTCCTTATTCAAAGTTAACAATCAGAAAGCCTATCAATAAATAATATGGCTCTTTATCACTTTTCAAAATCCACCTCTAGGACTCACAGTTGAACTAATTGAATTCTCATTCTCCTAAAGGCATCATTTCGTTATTCTCAGTTTCCTTTAGAGAAACCTGCATCATATATTGTTCACAAATTTAATTGTGCATTTTTGTATTTAGTTTTATTTATAAAAAATATTTATTAAAGTATACTATCTCGCTGACTTCAACCTTTTTGTTAAAATATCTACTATTTTTAATAATATATAAACTATAGGAATTAATACTAAATTTGCTCTAAATATTTGCAAGGGCGAATACAAATACCATGTAGAAGTCTGTGCAATAAAACATATAAAAATTATTTTACCTAAATGACTTTTAGATTTAATCCCTTTATTTATAAATTGTGCAGTAATAAATCCAGCTAATATGACACCAAAATAACCTAGCCAAAAGTAAAAGTGCGAAACTATTATACCTCCACCTATATTAAAATTTAGTTCTCTAGAAACTAGTGTTATATTACTTAGACTTGTGTATTTTGTGTTACCTCCTAATAAAATTGCCAATAAAAAACTTCCGAATGACTTTATTCTAAAAATCCAGTCATAATAATCTGCAGCCGCAATATGAGTAATAGTAGAAAGAAAAGCCATAACTGAGGTATCTTGTACAAAATAAGTTTCGGTAAATTTGTCAAAAATTGAACTAAAACTAACTCTATCTCCACTTCTAGAACTTCCAATAAAAGTTAATAAAATAACACCTATAGACACGCCTGCTATTACATTTTTAAAGTTAAGCTTTTGAATGAAAATAGTAGTAAGAAATATTATTACAATAGGAATGACTGATCCGCGTCCACCATAAAATAAAATCTGTAAACAGACTCCAGCCCCTAATAGTATACTTAATACTTTTAATATTTGTTTATTTCCTGAATAATAAATTAGAAATGCAAATAAAACATAGGTATAACCTTGTAGTGGAGAACCCCTCACAATATAAGTATCCGGGTTACTACGATCGAAAAAAAATATATTTATTAAAATAATAGATATATATAACAGTATAAAAACCAGTAAATTATCTTGAAATAAAAAATTGAATTCTACTCTTTTACTTTTTTTACTAAATATAATCAAAAAAAGCATATATAGAATCAACATAATTAATGCCATTTCAAAATAATTATAATTGCTAAATCTTAAAGAATTTAAAGAAACCTGCAAATTTTGAACTAAAAATTCGCCCATAATAATACTATAATTTGAATATAAAAGAACTATTCCTATAAAAAGTATATAAATGTTATTTCTAAAGTAATAGATAAAATAAAAGTTTAACATTATTAATATAATAGATTCAATTTGATACCTATTATCATGAAATGTTATTAATAAAAAGAACAGTGTAATACATGACAGCCCAAAATAAAAGATATTTTTATATTTATTTGCACTTTCCAAATCAGAATAACTCCTTAGTAATATAGTAATAAGATTACATGTTATTTGTAATTTTAATAACTATATATAATTTTAACTTGATAATTCGAAATTTAGCGAACTGCACAAAATAGAAAGACAAATAGTTTGGTTCATAAGAGATTGGCGATAAGTAATATTAAACGTAAAGCGTTAATTGGTTTCTAGCACTATATAATTGATCCTTAATCAGTATTCTGAAGTTTGTTTTTTCTATCAAATCATTTTTTTATCTATTAAATATATAGATTATTTTTTATCATTTCTCAAAAGAGATGCAGGAGTCATCAACTAGATAACAAAATTTTTTAGCTTATAAAAATTGTGAAATTTATTTTCTCGCAGTTTTTTTTCTATTCTTAATTAATTGAAAAATTTCTTCGATTTCTTTTATTTTCATAAAAAATATTACTATAAAATATATTAGGGAACCTAATATTATTGAAATGATTAATGATATATAAACATTTATATGTAAAAATAAAAAGGAATAAATTAATTTGGATCCAATTCCCATAACTATAGAAGCTAAAATAATTTTCCCTAGGATAATAAGGATTTTTTTAAAATCAATAGATCCAAATTTTTTTCTAAAACTTGCCAGTAATAGTATTGAACAAACTATTCCAGATATGCTTGTCGCTAATGCTAATCCACTAATACCCATAAAACTAGATAGGATAAAATTAAATACAATATTTATTGCTATGGCAATAATACCATTTATCATTGGAGTTTTTGTATCATGAAGTGAATAGAATGCCATAGAAACTACTTCTCTAATGCCAAATCCTAATATTCCTATTGAGTAGAAAAATAAACTTGAAGAAGTTAAATAAATTGCTTGTGAATCAAAAGCGCCTCGTCCAAATAGAAACTGAACAATTGGCTCAGCAAATATTAAATATCCAAATGTAACAGGTATAAGAAAAAAACTAATACCTATAATCGATTCTGTGAGTGAGTTTTTCAATTCTCTCATTTTTCCATTAGAAGCCATCTTCGATATTCTAGGATACATTATAGTAATAATCGTTGAAACAAAAATACCTTGGACAAGAATATTTAATGTATTAGCATAATTTAAAGCTGATATTCCACCTTCTATAATATTTGAAGCTAACGTTCTGTCTATTACTTTATTTATTTGTGTTACTGATGATCCTATAATAATTGGGATACCTAGTATTAGCATAGACTTAATATTAGAATCAATAATATTTAATGTTGGTTTATATATTAATCCTTTCCTTCTAGCTACAATAAGTAACATAATAAATTGAGCAGCTATTGAAATCGGAATACCAATTGCTAGAAATATTGTATCATTATAAAAACTTATTATTATAGATACTATAATAATAATATTCATTGGTAGACCAATTAAAGTCGGTGTAATATAATCCCCTTTTACTTGTAGATATCCCATTAAAACAAATATTAGACCAGTGAAAAAAACACCAATAATACTAATCCTAGTAAATTTAATACTTAATTCTAATGTCTCTCCAGTGAATCCTGATGCAAATATTTTAACAATTGGCTCTGTGAAAGGAACTACTAAAATGACTATTCCAAAACATAACACCAATACAATATTTATAAGTTTATTGGTATAAGAATTTGCAACTTCAATACCATCTTTACTTTCTATTTTATTATACATAGGTATAAATCCAGTTAAAATCGCATTACCAATTATTGCTAAAATTACATTTGGTATTAAAAGTGAAATTAAATATACATCACTTATATAAGATGCTCCATAATAATGGGATAAGACCACTTCTCTAATTAATCCTATTATTTTTGTAAATAACGATAAAATTATTAATAATAATGCTATCTTTTTCATATTATCCCCATTAATCATAAGATTTCAGTTGAATTTTTCATTCGTCTTATTTTCCTCTTAACTATTTTAAAGTTTTATTAATAGCAGAATTGAATATATTAATATGTGATTCCACCATACTCTCTATAGAATATGCTCTTATTTTTTTAAGGCTTGATTTCGCCATTTCATATATATATTCATCATTTTCAAATATTTTTTTAATTTTCACCTCTAACATTGTAGGATTATCACTCTGTACAATGTAACCATTTATTTCATCTTCTATTAATTCTAACCCTGACACACACTTATCTGTGGTGATAATTGGTAATCCTTTAGCCATAGCCTCATTTATTACAAGCCCCCATATATCTTCCCTGGTGGGTAATACAAATATATCTGCAGCTTTATAATAATTTGATAGTTTTTCCTTATCCATAAACTCTAATATTTTAATATTAGTAATGTTTAGTTCATTTAACATAGATTTATACCTATTTTTTAATTCTCCTTCTCCAATAATTATTAACTGGTAAGAGTTATCTAAATTTCCCCATGCTTTAATTAATATATCAAAACCCTTCCTGTTTATTAATTGTCCGACAGCGAGAGCTACTCTTTCTCCATCAATACCTAAACTTTTTCGAATGATTTGTTTCTCGAATTTATCCAGGGGAGTAGCTAGTACATCCTTTTGTCTAAGTGAACTAAAAGGATATCGATGTATGTTTTCCGTTTCAGCGCCATAATGAATTAAATAGTCATCTGAAGATTTACTTGGACTAAAATAGCCTTTTGCATTCGAAATTAAAAAAGTTTTAAATTCTTTTTTAAAACTATTTTCATTTCGAATTATTCCTCCATCAATTTCCAAGTAATATGGAATATTTTTTATTTTCAAGGCTAATAAAGCAACCATTTCTGTAAAATACGCATAACTAGTCACAATTACTTCATCATATTGATTTTTTTTTATATATTTTAATATATTCCAATTAACTTTATTTTCTTGTATATTACCTTCTTTTAAAAATATCGCTTTAAACCATTTAATATCATCGGTATTCCAGTTAAATTTAATCCCTTCAGCAGTCTTTGCTTCAAATAAAACAGTAAGATCTACTTGCTTTCCTAACTCATTAAAAAAGTCTACTCTATATGGAGACGGTATATTACTTAAAATTAACACTTTCATGCTTTCACTCCTGCTAAATTCAAATAAATATTTTGTAATTTTTGAGCTTCATTAATAATTGAATATCCTGCATTTATTAATTGGTTATCACTTACTTCTCTATTTTTTTTCTCCTTTGTTACTTCTAATAAGCTATTAACCCAATTTTCAGTTGGGGCTGTTAAACTAATAAATTTTGTTCTTCCACTAATATCTGCTTCTCTAGGCACCTCATATGAAGTAATACATTCTAGTCCATTAGCTTGAGCTTCCACCAAGACAATACCTAATCCTTCAAAATGAGAAGGTAAACAAAATACATCAAAAGCATTCATAATTCTATAAACATCATCTTTGATCCCAGCTAGAATTACTTTATCCTTAATATTCAATTCTAATATCTTAGTTTCAATCTTACTTCTGAGATGTCCATCTCCAACTAAAAAAAGTCTAGCATTAGGTTGTGCTTTCAAAATATCTTTAAAAATATCTAATAGAAAAACATGATTTTTTTGATAGTCAAATCTTCCTACATTACCAATGACAAGTTCATTCTTTAAATTATATTCTCTTCTAATACTTTCTCGAGTAAGTTTATCAAACTTATATTTCTCCAAATCAATAGCATTCTTAATGTACATAACTTTATTATTATCGACATTTTCATTTCCAAATAACCATCTCGCAGCCGGCTCAGAACAGGCAAAATAATGGGTTGCGTATTTTGATACATTTTTCCTTGCGTATTCATTGAGAATAAATTTTATTTGATTATTTGTTAAGTGTTGAGTATTATGACTATGAGCAATCCTAATAGGTATTCCGCATTTCTCAGCTTGTTTTAATACAACCATACTCATTGCATCCATATGAGAATGAATGATTTTATATTTGCCACTACTAAAAATTTTCTTTAATGCCTTTATATTACCAAAATAATCCTTACTTTTTACTGGTACATTATAAATTCTTCCACCCATTTTAATTATTTCATCATCATATATGCCCTTTTCAAATCCATGAACAATAAAATCAATTTGTACTTTTTCTTTATCAAAACGCCTGTAATAATTCATCATGAAAGATTCTATACCTCCACGACTCATTATGCCTCCATTCACATAGAGTATTCTTATTAGCTCCATTAAAACACCTCAATAAATCCTAAATATTTTCGTTCTAAATATTAAGTCTAACCAATTGAAGGTGGATTAAGTTAGACTCTCATATAACTTAATATACTCCAAATACTTCACTTCACTTGAATAATTCTCCTTGACTCTATTAACGCAAACATCCCTATAATAATTTTCTGAATTTCTTACTTTTATTACAGTATTAAATAGTTGTTCGAAATTTCCTTGTTCTATTACAAATCCTGTATTTTCATCAATACTTTCAGCACTTCCACCAGTATCAAATGTAATCACAGGAGTTCCACATGCTAATGCCTCTAAATTTGTAGTTGGAAAATTATCCTCTAATGTCGGATTCACAAAAACATCTGCAGCTGAATAAATCTCAGCTAATTCTTTAACATTATTTGTTCTAGTTATACCAATTATATTCTTTGGTAGCTTCTTTTTTTGTTCTTCAGTTAAACCAACTAATACAATTACTTCGTTTACATCGATATTATCTGATATTTCAAAAAAATATTTAAACCCTTTTCTTTCGCTCCAGGCATTTGCTACTCCCAATACTACGAACTTATTTTCAATTTCGTATCTTTCCCTAATGTCATTTTCAGTAGGTCTAAAAACATCTAAATCTATCCCATTATTAATAACTTTAATTGGATATTCACCTAAAAAGGATTCTTTCACTAAATTTGCTAGCCAATTTGAAGGAGTTACAATAGTCATATTATTAAGCCCTGTAAATATCTCTTTTTTCTTTAAATAATTATTCTTAGAATTATCAAAAATGAAACTGGATGGATATGAGCTTTTCTGTGGGCATTTATTACATCCTGTTTCCCACTTATTACAATTAATAAAATCAAAATGAGCACAGTGTCCTGTAAAAGCCCAACAATCATGAAGTGTCCAAATAACGGGCTTATTAGCTTTTTTTATATAATCAAATAAAATTTCAATATTAATATAATACCCATGAATGTTATGCAAATGGATTACATCGGGATCTAACTCTTCAACCTTCTTAATGAATTCCAAAGTAGCTTTTCTGGATCCAAAACCGTGTTTATCAGAAATCCTTGTTAGAGCCACATGCGAGTAGTTATCATATTTAGTCCCAATTCGAATTGCTGTATCACAATTCAAAGGCAAATCTCTTCCATATGCAATATAACTTTCATGCCCTTGTTCTTTCAAAATATGATGAATGTCAGTGGCTATTCTACCCGTGCTCCCTACTCCACAAACTGAGTTTATTTGTAATACTTTCATTAGTTTTTACTCCAAACAACCCGATTTACATAATCTGTATATGACAATATTATTCTAAGTACTTTCTCAGATACATTAGGCATACTATAATCCTCAACAAGTCTTAGTGTACTTACTTCTTGTGCTTCTAGTATTTCTAGCGCCTGCAAAACTCTTTCTCTTTTAAGGCCTACCATCATCACCGACGCTTCTTCCACCGCCTCCGGTCTTTCATGAGCTTGTCTAATATTAAGTGCTCTAAACCCAAGAATAGAAGACTCTTCACTTATTGTCCCACTATCACTAAGTACAGCTTTAGCCTTAACTTGAAGCTTAACATAATCATTAAATCCTAAAGGTTTCATTGTTTTCACCAATGGATTAAACTCTATCCCTTTAGCATTAATCATATTTTGAGTTCTAGGATGCGTACTTACAATGACAGGCATATTATACTTCTCAGCAACTGCATTTAAACTATCAACTAAATCCAAGAAATTAGTTTCTGAACTAATATTTTCTTCTCTGTGTGCAGATACTACAAAATATCTCCCTTCATAAAGGTCTAATCTCTCTAACACATCTGATTTTTCTATGTCATCTTTTCTAGAATTTAGAACTTCAAACATCGGGCTTCCAGTCTTAATAATTCGATCCGCAGGTAGACCTTCTCTTAACAAATATTCTCTCGCGATATCACTATACGTTAAATTGACATCAGCAGTATGATCTACAATTTTTCTATTCGTTTCTTCAGGTACTCTTTGGTCAAAGCATCTATTTCCCGCTTCCATATGGAATATTGGAATTTGTCTTCTTTTTGCTGCAATTGCACATAAACAACTGTTAGTATCCCCAAGAACTAAAAAGGCATCTGGTTTTACTTTTTCCATAATTGGATCTATTTTAATTAAGATATTACCAATGGTTTCTATAGCCGTTCCGGTAGCTGCATTAAGGAAATAATCTGGTTTTCTTAAATTGAAATCTTTAAAAAACACTTCATTCAATTCGTAATCATAGTTCTGTCCCGTATGAACAAGTATATGTTCAATTGCATTTGACTCTTCTAACTTATTGATTACAGCTGAAAGTCGTATAATCTCTGGTCTAGTACCTACGACTGTCATGACTTTTAATTTTTTCATTAGTATTTTATACCTCCAAAAAGTTCGTATCTGGATTTTCAGGATTATAACTTTCATTCACCCACATAACAGTAACCAAGTTGTTATCACCTATATTGACTATAGAATGTGTATATCCAACAGGTATATCAACCACTTGCAGCTTTTCTCCACTTACTTTATATTCAATAATTTCTTCTGTATTAATATTTCTAAATCTTATCAATCCTTGACCGCTAACTACAAGGAATTTCTCGTTTTTCGTATGATGCCAGTGATTACCTTTTGTAATACCTGGTTTGGAAACATTCACAGACACTTGCCCCCTATCAGGAGTTCTTATAAACTCTGTGAATGAACCTCTGTTGTCTATATTCATTTTTAAATCGTATGCAAACTGATCTTTAGGCAAAAAACTTAAATATGTACTATATAGTTTTTTAGTTAGTGCATCATCCATATTTGGAACACTTAAATTTGTTCTAGATTCTTTAAAACCTCTAATAAGATTTGCTAAGTTCCCTAATTTAATTGTGTACGCCGTTTCTACTAAACAATAATTATCATGTTTATTAGGAATTCCCTCTAACGCCTTCACAAATTCCTCTAATACATCATCTATATAACACAGAGTAAGTTCTGCGTCTGGATTATTAACCTGAATGTCTAAATCTCTAGCGATATTATAACAATATGTCGCAACAACCATATTATAGTTAGGTTTACTCCACTTTCCGAATAAATTAGGGAGTCTATATACAAACACTTCTGTACCCGTTTCTAACGAGTGTTCGAACAATAAATCCTCTCCAGCTTTCTTGCTGTTACCATATGGATTATCTTTTTCAGCTTGGATAGACGATGTAATTAGTATAGGTGATTTGTTATTATGCTTTTTTAGTAGCTCCAGTAATTCAGATGTAAAACCATAGTTTCCATCCATAAACTCTATTTCATTCTCTGGTCTATTTACTCCAGCTAAGTGATATACAAAGTCGCATTTCTTTGTATACTCTTCCAAATCTCTCAAAGTTTGATTTCTTGTATACAACAGTAAATCCTCATATCCCTGGTTTTTCAACTCAGCAACTAAGTTTTTACCAAGGAATCCTCCAGCACCCGTTACAAGAATTTTCACCTGCGATTCCACCCTTTCAATTCATCCTGTATATAAGGGAGTTCTAAGAGTTTTCCTTTAATTTGTTCGATTGAAAGTCGATATGTATTGTGTGAGTTGTATTCTTCATCCGAAGAAAGTCTTTCATTACCTTCCTCGAAGTATTTATCATAGTTAAGATCACGATTATCTGCCGGGACTCTATAGAAACCTTCTAAATCATCTGCAACGACATGTTCTTCCCTCGTAAGAAGCGTCTCGAATAGTTTTTCACCGTGTCTAGTACCTATTAGTTTCACTTCGTTATCAGCATTGAAAATTTCTTTTACTGCTTGTGCTAAATCCGCAATTGTAGAAGCCGGAGATTTTTGAACCATAATATCCCCTGCATCAGCGTTCTTAAATGCAAAAACTACAAGTTCAACGGCTTCTTCAAGACTCATAAGGAACCTTGTCATATCAGGATCTGTTACAGTAAGTGGCTTACCTGCTTTAATCTGTTCTACAAATAGTGGAATAACTGATCCACGGGA
Organism: Sporosarcina sp. Y1011; assembly: GCF_057669885.1. Lineage (NCBI taxonomy): Bacteria > Bacillati > Bacillota > Bacilli > Caryophanales > Caryophanaceae > Sporosarcina > Sporosarcina sp. Y1011. The sequence goes on from NZ_JBYHFP010000002.1 coordinate 87,421, forward strand.
AGCCATAACATTTCCGTATCTGGTACCGCAGATGAGTGTTTTATCAGGAGAGACGGTTTTTGCTTTAGCAACAAATACCTTTTCCATCATTGCTTTTGATATTCCCATTGCATTGATTGGATAGGCAGCCTTATCCGTTGACAGACAAATTACCTTTTTAACACCAAACTCTATTGATGCATTCAATACGTTTTCTGTACCAATGACATTTGTTTTAACGGCTTCCATTGGAAAGAACTCGCATGATGGAACTTGTTTAAGCGCTGCAGCATGAAATACATAATCTACTTCATTCATCGCATATTTCACACTCGCAAGATCACGAACATCACCGATATAAAACTTTAATTTATCATTATTATATAGTTTTCTCATATCGTCTTGCTTCTTTTCGTCACGTGAAAAGATACGAACTTCTTTAATATCTGTATCCAAGAATCTTTCCATTACTGCATTCCCAAAGGATCCAGTCCCCCCGGTAATGAGTAGAGTTTTATCTTTAAACATAATTTTTGTCCTCCAATATCGTGAAATCCCTAAAATGTTCATCCATTTTATTTAAAAGTTCTAATTTATTGAAGTTCCTATCATAGTAAATCCTTGCATTTCGACCCAATTCAATAAGTTGTTCATTTGAATTGCTTAATAATTCAACAATTGACTCTGCAAGTTGTTGAACGTCCCCTGCTGGACTACATATCCCTGCATTTGCCTCTTTGATTATTTGATTAGTTTCTCCTTTGGCTGAAGCAATAATTGGAATTCCACACGCCATATATGACTGGAGTTTTGCAGGGATTGTCATTGAAAAAAGTGGACTGTCTGTTAAACAAAGAAAAGCCGCATCACTTGCTGCCATAAATTTAGGAATTTTGCTAGCTGGCTGTTTGGGTATGAAATTAAACATATCTGATAAGTTGTTTGAGTTTACTAACTCAATTAAGGTATCTTTATATCTACCATCCCCAACAATATTAAAACGAATTCTTCTTTTAAAATTATTTCCTTTTAACAATGCGGCAACTTTTGGGAGAATATCTAATCCCTGAGAAACTCCAATATTTCCAGCGAAAATAATATTAAATGCATCATCATTTGGAATTTCATCAATACCCATTTTTTTCAGTGGTTTATAAAAATCTTCTGCATACTGAGGCCAGTACACAATTTTCTCCTTTGACACACCACGATTACTAATAGAAGTTACGAAGCTCCTTGATGTAGTAAATATTTTTGTACAGCGGCTATATATATAATCAACCATTTTTCCTACCTTATTAATAACTGTTTTATTTTTTATCCCTGATAAAATTTCGAAGTTTTCCGGCCATAAATCTTGAACATAAATATAACACGGTATCTTCCTCTTCTTTGCATACCATACCCCCGGCAAGGCTTGTGTCATTGGAGATACTTCAAATATAAATACATAGTCAGCTTTTATACGAGTAAAGAGGCTCCAAAAATAACCGGAAATGACGAAGGAAATATAATTTAACGCAAGCATAATTGAACTGTTTCCTCTTGGTACTAGTGGAATTCTTATAATCTCAATCCCGTTATATAATTCTTTTCTTTTTTTTAGTAAGCCATATCCTTCAAAATACTTACCTTGTGGATAGTTAGGTATCCCTGTTATTACAGTTACTTTATATCCTCTTTTTACCCACTCAGTGCAAATGTCATTTATGCGAAATTGTTCAGGGTAGAAATATTGTGCTATAACTAAAATATGTTTTTTCAAGCTATAATCCACCCCTCTACATTATTTTTCAGTTGCAATGATCGATTCATTTAAATTCCAGACTCTGTAATTCTCTTTATAATCACTTAAACTTTGATCATAAACTAAATTACCAAACACCTTATTAACAATTCCTACTTTTTTGCTTACTGCACCTAAAATGGGATTAAATATCCTTGTCATATTAATCTTCCTATTATGTACTTCAGCTATTAGCTTCACCATTTCACTGGTCTTCACATACTCGCTGTTTTGCGGGAAGAATGTACCACTCTCTTCATTTTCAACTATCATACGAATAAACTCAGATAGGTTATCTATATGAAGCATACTTCGCTGATTTTCGATATCTGGGAACACAGGCAACTTCTGAGCCGCTTTAGCTAATTTAGGATAATTCCCTTTTGAATCTTTACCGTAAATCATTGGCGGCCTGATAATAGAAATATTAAAATCATCGCTTTCTAAAGCTTTAATTCCCTCCTCTGCTTGGAGTTTACTATTACCATAAAAGTTAGCAGGAGTTGGAACAGTATCTTTGGTGATAATCCTTGGTTTATTTATATAACTACTATCACCGTAAACAATAATACTACTCATAAAAACAAATTGTTTAACACCATCTTTTTTTGCCTTTTGAGCGGCTTCTATCGTCAAATCCCTATTTACTTTATAATAGAGAGATTCCATTTCAGGTTTCGCGTCGACATGTGCTATCCCTACCGTATGAAATACTACGTCATATCCTTTAAATGAAGTTTCTTTCCATTTCTCGTCTCTTAGGCTAAGAGTATCAATTGAATACGTACCAGGATATTGAGAAACCCACTTAACAAAAGAAGTTCCTACATAACTTTTTGCTCCTGTAATAAGTATCTTTTTCATTTTGAAATAGTCTCCTCTTTAGATGCTGCCATTTCAGTGAGTCCAAGATGTATATCTACTAATCGCTTATTGACATATCGATCTTCACCAAATAAGACTACACCAACAGTTCTTATGATGATTTTTAAGTCTAACCACAAACTAAAATGTTCTACATAGTAAACGTCTAATTTATATCTTTCTTCCAAGGTAAGGTGTATATTGCCACTTACTTGTGCTAATCCCGTCATTCCAGGATTCATATTGAGTCGCTTCTCAATTTCATCGTTGTAATCGTCAAGGGAAGCAATCCGCTCCGGTCTTGGACCAACTAGACTCATTTCCCCCTTTAGAACATTTAACACTTGGGGAATTTCATCGATTTTACTTCTTCTCAGAAACTTTCCGATAGAAGTGATTCGATCATCGTCTTTCATCACTTCTTGGCCTTTCACCATTGTTTCTGAGCCGATTTTCATCGTCCGTAATTTATATACCTTGAATATCATTTTATGAAGTCCAGGACGGTCTTGTAAGAAAAAAACAGGACCAGGAGAAGTCACTTTAATTAATAGTGCAATTGCAATCCATATAGGTAGAAATATAATAAGTACTACTAAAGAAACTACAATATCAAATAAACGTTTAATTACTCTTTGGAATTTTTTATTCCCCATTACGATTCCTCTACTTCATAATCAACAGGATTCAAATACCCATTGCTAAGTTTAATTTCACCATCATTTTTATTTGTTTCAGCTGACCAAATCCTAATAGTTTTATCTCCATTTTTGTAAAATGCGCCTGGGTATGGATGGGTGACAGCTCTCACCAAACTATCAGCTTCATTCATAGTCATGCGACCCCAAACTTCACCATCTTCTGGTTTTCTACCTAACCATTCAGTAGCGTCAGCATCATTTTGTTTCGTAAGTGTAATATTGTTATTGACGATAGCATCCCAATACTTTGAAATCAGCGTAATATGAAGTTCATCTACTTTTTGATAGAGCTCTGTTGCCGTTGATTTCTCATTAAGCGGTATGACTCCTTGCCCAATAATTTCTCCTGTATCGACACCTTCATCAAGCTTAAACATCGTTACACCTGTTTCATCTAACCCTTTAATAATGGACCATGGAATTGCTGCTCTTCCTCTGCCAATTGGTAATAGCGTAGGGTGCATTCCAATACATCCATGTGTCGGGGTTTCGAGTAATTCTTTCTTGGCTATCTGTGACCATCCAATAATAAATAACCAATCAATTTTATGTGCTTTAAGAGCATCAATAACTTCTTGGTCATTGATATTATTAATTTTCAATAGTGGAGTAGTGTTTTCAGCGGCAATATCATCAAGATAAATTCTTCCAGACTTATTCTTTGCCTTTTCATCCTTTAACGTTATAAGTAAATCCAAGTTCCCGCCAATTCGGTATATTTCTTCAACGCAACTTCTGCCCAACTGCACACAAGTTGCAAATGCTATTCTCATCTTCATGCCATATCTTCCTCCAAACAACTAAAATCCTCGTCTGAATACACTTTCAAAAGCTTCAGCATAAACCATTCCTGCTTGTCCACCACGGTATGCAGCAAGGCCCTTAATGGCTTCATTACTTCTAGGATGAGGATAATCTCTCATAACACCTCGATATTGTGCAATCGCCTCTATCTTTTTATCAACACTCACCTCACCGACTTCAATAAACGTATTCGGTGAAAACTGATTCATTGCTTTATTGAGACCCCATTCTGTAGAGGATGGGACTTCCATGAATAGGAGTTCTCTTAATGGAGGAACATCATTTCTTCTTTGGAATAATCTAACCGCTGCCTGGCATGCAAGAGATGTATGCAAATGATCATTATTTAGATCCGCTGGATGATGAGTTAACACCACATTCGCTTTTGTCTCAATTATTGCCTTTTCTATAAACTGAACAAGTTTTAAATGGGGTACCGTATTTAATTCTATATTGGGAAAATCACCTAGAATGATTTTATCAACACCTACTATATCCATAGAGTTGTTTACATCTTCATTTAACTCATCAGTAGTCGGACGGTAATTTCTTGCGTTCACTTCACCTGATAAGATACAGACATTTACTGAATGTCCTTCTTGCGCTAGCTTGTACATCGTAGCACCAGCACCTAAAACTTCATCATCTGGATGTGCAACAACTACTAAATATGTCATTATAATTTCCTCACTAATTTAAATTTGTATGAATTACTACCTTTTAAGGAACTTCCATTACAGACCCCCCCTGCCCATTAGATCTAAAATAAACAAGGGTTCAGCTCATCATTCACTAACTGTTTTCTTCGGCATTACCCCTTCGAGAAAGACGAGCAAATCATCTCTCAAAGTAGGGTCCTGTAATGCAAACTCAATCGTAGTCGTAATAAACCCTAACTTCTCCCCAACATCATACCGCTTACCTTCAAAATCATAAGCAAATACGCGCTGAACTTGATTCAATTTTTGAATCGCATCTGTCAACTGGATTTCTCCACCCGCCCCAGTCTCTTGTTCTTCTAAGTACTTGAAGATTTCTGGAGTCAGAACATATCTTCCCATAATGGCAAGATTCGATGGAGCAGTTCCTTTCGCAGGTTTTTCTACGAAATTTTCCACAGCATATCTTCTCCCTACTTGAGTGGAAGGTTCAATAATTCCATACCGATCTGTCTCTCCGTCAGGTACAGTTTGGACTCCGATAACAGACGCATGTGTTTCTTCATACTGATCTATTAACTGTTTTAAGCCAGGAGTCTCGCTCTGAACAATATCATCGCCTAATAAGACTGCAAAGGGTTCATCGCCAATAAACTTGCGTGCACACCAAACAGCATGTCCAAGTCCTTTGGGTTCTTTTTGTCTAATATAATGAATGTCTACATTTGAGGATTGCCTAACTTTATCTAATAAATCAAATTTCTCTTTTTGAATAAGGTTCTCTTCTAATTCAAAATTATTATCAAAATGGTCTTCAATCGCTCGCTTCCCTTTTCCGGTAACGATTATAATATCTTCAATGCCGGATGCAATTGCCTCTTCAACGATGTATTGAATGGTCGGTTTATCGACAATCGGCAACATTTCTTTCGGCATGGCTTTGGTCACCGGTAAAAACCGCGTGCCTAATCCGGCTGCCGGGATGATTGCTTTACGTACCTTTTTCACTGTTATATCCTCCTTTTACCTCTATTCTAGGGGGTGCCAGGCGCTTCCACAATTCGCGGTAAGACGCGAATTGTGTCAGTGTCTGGCACCCGATATACCTTCTAGACTTTCAACCTCTTCTATTTTCCGTTCGTACCCTGGTTTCTCCAACAATTCAAACATATTACTCTTATACAATTCCACGCCCGGCTGATCGAACGGATTCACACCAAACAAGTAAGCACTCATTGCACAGGCTTTCTCAAAGAAATACACCAAGTAGCCAAATGTATAAGCGTCCATTGTAGGTATCTCAAACACTAAGCCGGGTACACCGCCTTCTATATGTGCGTTCAATGCACCTTCAAATGCTTTGCTGTTCACGTAGTCGACCGTTTTTCCGGCGAGGTAATTCAATCCATCTATATTCTGTACATCACTCTCAATCAATAGATCACATAGTGGTTCTTTCACTTTGATGATCGTTTCGAATAAGTTACGTTGGCCTTCTTGAATGTACTGACCAAATGAGTGCAAGTCTGTCGAGAAGTTAGCAGATGCAGGGAAAATCCCTCTACGATCTTTTCCTTCACTTTCACCAAATAGTTGTTTCCACCATTCTGCAAGATAATGCAAGCCCGGTTCATACGACACGAACATTTCAATGGCCATGCCTTTTTGAAACAGGATGTTGCGGATTACTGCATATTGATAGGCTGCGTTCTTTTCCAGCAATGGGTTTGTTAACTCGTTTTGCGCTTGTAAGGCACCCGCCATAATCTGGCCAACATCTATTCCACTCGCTGCAATCGGCAATAGGCCAACAGCCGTCAATACGGAGTAACGGCCTCCGATGTCATCGGGGATAACGAATGTTTCATACCTTTCTTTATCGGCCTGCTCTTTTAAAGCGCCCATCTGCTTATCTGTTGTTGCATAGATTCTTTTTTTGGCTTCTTCTAGTCCATATTTCTCTTCAAGCAGCTTTCGGAAAATCCGGAAAGCGATTGCCGGTTCTGTTGTCGTACCAGACTTTGAAATGATGTTTATAGAATAATCCTTCTCTGCTAAAAACTCAATGACATGCGTTATGTAAGTAGAGCTGAGGTTATGACCCACGAAAATGACTTGAGGATATTCTCTTTTGTCGCTTGGCAGCAAATTGTTGAAGCTGTGGTTCAGCATCTCAATGGCCGCCCGAGCACCTAGGTATGAGCCACCGATTCCAATCACAAGAAGAACGTCACTCGTTTCTTTTATATGGAGGGCACTTTGTTGAATACGTTCAAATTCCTCTTTATCATAGTTTTCGGGAAGGTCTACCCATCCTAAATATTCTCTATGGACACTAGATTCACTGTGCATTTCATGATGGATGGATTTCACCGTCTGTTCTAGGAAGGAGAGTTGATAACTCCCGAAAAAAGAACTTGCTTTCGAATAATCAAACGTTATATGCGCCAATGCTTCACCTCCATATAGTGATTTACTGGGTGTCAGTATCTGGCACCCGCTGTCAATTTTAAGCAGTCGTAACTTCCTTCTGAACTACCGGTATCTTACGATTAGCTAACCCAACAAGCGTTTCCTTCAGCTCATGATTATCCATCTCCAGTACCCTACTCAAAACATACTCCATCTCAAGCGCACTAACCGGCTCCGCCTTCCCAACAAAAATCTTCGGAAAGACATGCTCACTCTGCCGTTCATTGTCATTCAACAGCTCTTCAAACAACTTCTCCCCAGGTCGAATCCCCGAATACGCAATCCCAATCTCATCTTCACTGTAACCGGACAACTTAATGAGGTTCTTCGCGAGATCCACAATCTTCACAGGCTCACCCATATCTAACACAAACACTTCACCACCAGCTGCAAGCGTTCCCGCTTGAATAACAAGCCGCGAGGCTTCAGGTATTGTCATAAAATACCGCGTCATCTCAGGATCCGTAACCGTCACTGGACCCCCTCTGGCAATTTGCTTCTTAAACAAAGGAACCACACTGCCACGGGACCCAAGCACATTGCCAAATCGTACCGCGGCGAACTTTGTTGAGCTTTCCTTCGCCAGGTTCTGGACAATCATTTCAGCAAAGCGCTTTGTCGCCCCCATGATATTGGGCGGATTGACTGCTTTGTCCGTCGAAACCATCACGAAGTGTGGGACACCGAATGTATCTGCTGCTTCTGCGACATTCTTCGTACCGAAGATGTTATTCTTCACGGCTTCCATCGGGTTTGCTTCCATTAAAGGCACATGTTTATGTGCAGCTGCATGGTACATGACGTCTGGTTTATATTCGCTGACGATATCGAAAATGCGCATTCGATCTTGCACGTCAGCAATAATTGGAATAATTTCTATATCTGTTGAAACTGTTCGACGCAGTTCCATGTCTATATTGTAGATAGAGCTTTCACCGTGTCCTAAAAGGAGTAAGCGACTTGGTCTGAACGCACTCACTTGCCTACAAATTTCAGAGCCGATGGAACCGCCCGCACCGGTGACAAGTATTGTTTTACCAGTTAACTTGTCCGCGATGGCTTTCAAATCGAGTTGGACTTCGTCTCGGCCAAGCAGATCTTCAATCTTGACGTCTTGCATATCCGTGACGGATACTTTCCCAGTCATTAAGTCCTCAATGCGTGGAATGGTTTGTGTCTTGACACCCGTGTCGATACAAACTTTCATCAAGTCAGCCATTTGCTGCTTGGTCATGGAAGGAATTGCAATGACGATTTTCTCTATATCATGTGTTTTGACAAGGTCTGGAATTTGTTTCGTGCCCCCCGCTACTGTCACATTGAAAATCTCGAGGCCCTGTTTCGCTTTGTCATCGTCAACAAAAAGGACGGGTTTCATGCTCGAATTAGAATTTCGCGACAATTGACGCACAATCATACTGCCGGCTTGTCCCGCACCAATGATGAGTGTTCGTTTTGCATTTATGTCTACATGACGATTGAGCGAATCCCTAAAAATGCGCCATGACAACCGTGATGCGCCGATGAGTAGGATGTGCAGCATCCATGTAAGGGCTAGTGCTCTCATATAGATATCTTGCATGACGGCCATTTGCACTATCGCAACGACGACAATTGTTAACGTCACCGCTTTGAAAATAGACTTCAATTCCCCGATAGACGCATACGACCACGCCTTGCGGTAGAGTCCGTAAACCCACGCGAATGTGTGATGCGCAATTTGAATTGTTATGACACTGATTAACAACATTTTGTTCGTGAGGATGTTGATGTCTGGATGCAAGATATAATAACAAATATAAATGGATGACAAGACGATTAAGGAGTCAACAATTACGAGCAGACTCATTCTTTTGTTCATGGACATTGCAGGGAGTCCTCCTTTCGCAGTAGTGATATTTATCTATATATGTTGAAATAAAGAATCCCACCAACAACGCTTGGCGCTAGGGGATGCCTCCCACAATAAGCCGGACAGAAAACCACTGTCAGTCTTACTGCTTCGGCTACCCCAGTAGACGCCAACGCTTCAGATTAAATAGACTCATTAGTTGAACTTTTCTATCAGAGACTTTATAACCGTTACTATATACTTAAGAGTTTACCAATTCGATTGCCGAACTAATGATAACATCTCATCCACTTAAGTGCCACCACTTTTTTACAGAGGGTACATCTGGTTCCAGTAAAAATAAGGGTTTATTGTTAATAATACGCTCATTGTTTTCTAGCAAGATGTCTGCAAGATCATGAAGCTTCTTTTTTTCCATATAGTCAAGCCCCTCGTTATACAGTAGCGGCCTTGTTTTCAAATTGTGGACGTCTGATCCGTAGGTGTGGATTAAGTTTGCTTCGATTAATCGGATGGATAGTTTTTGCACATTCCTTCCAAAATGCCCAGCAATACTTCCTGCTGTGATTTGCGCTAACGCCCCGTGTCTGACAAGTCGCTCGAGTCGTTCGGGTTTTTCCGCGATGGCTCGGTTGCGTTCAGGATGTGCGATGATCGGGATGTAGCCTTCACCTAGCAGTGACTGAATCAAATTGACGGTATAAGCAGGTACCGCTTGTGACGGAAGTTCAAGTAACAGATAACGCGAGTTCGCGAGTGTCAGTGCTTCTTTCGTTTTCAACTTCTCAACGAGATCGGCGCACAGCCGGACTTCCTGTCCTGTATGTAGCGTGACCGGCATTTTTGCCGCATCCACTACATCTCTCAATAATTCGATTTGACTTTTTATTTTCTCAGCTGACACATGGAAGTGTGGACTAAATGCATGTGGTGTCGCAATCATATCAGTGATGCCTTCTTGTACTGCTTGTTCTAAGATGCGTATTGAATCTTCCATTGTTTCCGGGCCATCGTCGACTCCGAAAAGAATGTGGCTATGCATATCTATCATGTATCGTTCTCCTCTTTCAGCAATAAAGAAAGAGAGTGAAAGGACATACTAGTCCCCTTACTCTCCTGTTCCATAATATTGGTAGTAGTAATGATCTTTTTCCATGACAAAATTGTTCAGCACTGTGCCGAGGATATTGGCTTTAGATGACACCAATGCCTCTTTTGCTTTTAAAGCGTTCGCTTTCTCTGTCATACCAGAATTGAGTACTAGGATGGTGCCTTCGCATTTGTTCGACAAAATCTGCGCGTCCGCAACAGATAGCAGCGGCGGCGCGTCGAAAACAACGATGTCATAGCCTGCTTTCAGTTCTTCAATAAGAGCGTCCATCGTATTCGAGCCAAGCAATTCTGCCGGATTCGGTGGGATTGGTCCGCATGTGATCAGATCTAGACCTTCAATTTCAGTTTCACGGACGACGTCTTGAAGCCCCCACTTCCTTGTCAGTAGGTTGGAAAGGCCCGTCGAATTCGTCGTGTGGAACGTGTAATGCATTGTCGGTTTGCGCATATCCGCATCGACAAGCAGGACCTTTTTCCCTTCCTGTGCAAAGACAATCGCGACGTTCGCTGCGCATGTCGATTTACCTTCACCCGGCGTGGACGAAGTGAAAAGCAATGTTTTGAGGTCCTTATCAGGCATTGAGAAGTTGATGTTGGTTCGGACCGTACGGAATTGTTCCGAAACGATTGACTTCGGATTCACATTGGTCACAAGTTTACGTGCAACCGTTTGTACGGGCTTCTTTTTCTTGTTGAACATGCCGGTCACCTCTTCTTCCTTCTACTTTTTAAGGTTCCTCTATCACCCGGTACATCTTTTTCCGAGATTGTGCTTACAAGGCCGAGTATCGGCAATCCTAGCAAATCTTCTACATCTTGCTCTGTCTTCACTGATGTATCCAAGTATTCGAGCAGGAATGCAATCCCTACACCTATCATCAGACCAATCACTGCGGCAATCGCCATGTTGAGTAGTGGATCTGGTTTTATAGGTGACGGGTTTTCCGCAAGGACTGCTGGCGATAGAACGTTCACATTATCGACATTCATCAACTTTTGGATTTCAACTTGGAACACTTCAGCCGTCGTGTTGGCAATATCGACCGCAACATAGGCTTCAGGATCTTGGACGCTGATGTTAAGTACTTGTGAGTTTTGCTCACTGTTCACTGAAATTTTAGTAGCGAGTCCAGCAGGCGTTGTGTCTAGGTCTAGACTTTCAATCACTTTCGACAGGATTGCTGGCGTTTTAATGATGACATTGTATGTACTGATGAGTTGAAGATCCGTTTGAATGTCCTGGGCGTTGAATTGTTGTGTGTCCTTTTTCTCTTGATTGACCAGGATTTGTGTCGATGCTTGGTAGATCGGCGTCAAATAGAGGTAACTAACAACTCCCGCAATGGTTACAGCTACAATGATTGCACTGATGATCAATACAAGCCGTTTCTTCAATGTTTTGAATAATTCTTGTAAGCTGATTGTTTCTTCCATGAATTCAAGTTTCCCCTTTACGTTTACATTGTCGAACTTTGCCCTAGTATATCATAGGAGGATTTATTATTGTAACAAATACCCACAATTTATATGGTATATTGTAGCTAATCTAAAACGTAAGTAGAGAGGTGCAGGTATGAAGACTCAATCCATTTTAGTAATTGTTCTTTCCGTTGTTTGTGTGGGACTCCTTTGGTTCAGTGCCTCGACTTGGCAAGAAAAAGTCCGAAGTGCAGGGGGGCGTAGTGCCCAGGAGACTGAAGATTCGCTTGTGCTTGAAAGTGAGGGTTCGGTTAAAAAGTCGTCGCCCGTACAGAAGTTAAGCGCGGATGATATCCAAGAGATTGGCGCAACACTTGATGAAGGAACGCTTGAGGTGATTGTTTTACGCGCGGAAGCCGGGGAGTCTGTCCAGATGCTGATTGTTGGTTCCGATGCGATTGCAGGTGTAGCTGAGCATTTTGCGAGCGAGGTTCGTGACGCATACGGCGATTTGATTGGCGTTGATGTGTCGACTTTTGACATGACGTCCGAACGTTTTGTCGCTGAGGCGCTTGAAGGTGGAGAAATTGATTGGGATACAGGGTATGACATTGTGCTGTATGAGCCATTCACGTTGCATAATAACGGCATCGTCGTCATTGAAGACGAACAACGGCATTTGCTTGACGTGCGTGCGCTCGCGGAAAGTCATGTAGCGGATGTCTCTTTCCTAGTGACACCGCCCCAACCGATTTACCAGGCCGGTTATTATTTGACTCAGATCGCAGCGCTTGAAAAGTTCACTACAGCACGCGGGATTCCTTATTTAGATCATTGGGCGAATTGGCCGGATACGGGGTCGGATGAATTGTTGACGTTTGTTGATGAAGCGTACATTCTTACTGAGAATGGGATTATGGCTTGGTCGGATGCGTTAGTTGCGTATTTTGTGGATGGAGAATCCGTGGAATAAGTTGAAACCTAAAAAAGCAAGAAAACAAGCAGGAGCCCGCTGAGTAGCGGCTCTTGCTTGTTTCAATTTAAGGACCGATTGCCTTGTTCAATAGACTGTCTCTTCATTATGGCTGATTTGATAGCGCCAATTGCCTTGGTGGCTTCGCCTTATCAGTCCCGAAAGCGGTTGCTGTTTGTACTTTTTTTCCGGAATAACGATATACTCGCCACTGATTGACTTGACGTAACAGGCATTTTTTCCTGTGAAGCCACTGATATAGCCGGTGGTTCCGCAAGGCGTTCGCACTTGGTCATTCAGAAAAAACCCTCCGGATGCCTTGGTATTCTTCGCGTTGCGCTTACTTTCATTGTTCGGTAGCTTCCGTCCTTTACGTGCTGTCGCTTCATGCAGGCTTCGCTTTTTTTTGCGGAACTGCTTGATCTGGAAAGATGTTTTGGTGGCTTTCCTGATCGTTGGAATCCCCGTTATTGCGATGGCATCGTTTACAAGCGACTTTTCTAACCCAATCTTTTTTCGATGTGGCGTCGTTTCGCTGCCATACGAAATAACTGCATCCGGATATTGTCGAAAAAGGTGATTTCGCAAACTGTTTGTAAAAGGGGATTCTTTGTAAGTACGCAGCTTTTTTCCGCCTTGCATCCATTTCCAAAGAATCTTGCCGGATCGATGATTTTCATTCGTGTGACAATCGGCGCAAACGGCGATCAGGTTATTTGCAGAATTGCTGCCACCTTCCGTTTTATAGAGAATATGATGGGTGTTTAGTATTTTGTTATTCTGTTTACATACTTGACATGTAAAGTTGTCACGTGCGAGTACGAAATAATGAACTTCGTAATAACCAGCTTGATGATTCAATTGCTGGTTAACGCCCTCAGAGCTTGGCGTGATGATCTTCTGCAGGTCAAACTTGCCAATTTCGAAATGCATCGTCGGGTTCGGCAGCAAAATGCGGAAACGATGAATCCAACGAAATATATTATCTGCTCGGCTTGCCAAACTCGGTGGCAACCACCCCTTCGGCTTCTTTCGATTCAGGAAGCGGGCTTTCCGGTATCTGGTTTTTCGCTGTCTGCGAAAGCGCCGGTATATTTTACGTGTTTCGAGCAGACTTTTCACATCTATCCTCAACTCGACTTCACCTTTTATAAGTACTTGGTCAACGGATGTGACCGCAATGCCGATATGTTTGGTTCCAAGTTTCGTACCGATTGTAACTGGCTGTTTGTAGCCGCTGGTCCCAAACAATAACTGAATTCTAAACGGCTGATAACTGATGATCTTCGCTTTTTCTTCTTTCAGTAACATTCTTGCTTTCCTCGGCTGGCAAGGCATGAGCGCTTCCCCGTGCCGATTTAGTACGAATACGAGCATGACGTATTCCCTCCTTTTTTGGAGTTTGTGACCCTTTGCCAATGTTGGTAAGGCTTCCGACATTAAATGTCGCCAAATTCGGTTGACCGCTCCGACCCAACAGAGCTTTTACAGTGCCGACACAGTGCAAGGAACTAGGGTATTATTCCGGGGTGTGATTACCGAACCAACGTAGTCTATCAAAGACTGAGGCTAGACAACTTGGGCACTCTCAAGCCCCCATTTCAACAATTGTTACCGTTTAAGTGGTGGGTAGTTGACTATGATTAAAATGTGTTTACCAATTCTATCTTTTTTCCTATTTAATACAGTTTTATTATACCATAACGTAGTGGTATTTCCCTGAATTTCCAATACTTTAGGGATTATTGACTTATTGTTGACTGTTCGGTGGTTGGATACTTTGATAATGAAGGGTTATGCTGTCTGCTTATATCGGCAAACAGAAAGAAATCCCCTTACGACTGTGTTCCTTGTCATTTTACGTACGCTCGTCTTGTTGAAACAGCTGAAACCGAAAAAATCGAGAAAAAAAGCAAGAGCCCGCTGAGTAAAGCGACTCTTGCTTTTTCCATTTTATAAGCCAGTTACTTTGTTCAATAGACTGCTTCTTCGTGCCTTTTTCGCCGCGTTGTAATCATCGACTAAGTTTTGGGCGTAGGATTTATCGTAACCGTTTGTTACTAAATCTTTCTCCACTGCTTTGATGACGCCATTGAATACTGCATCGGTATTTGCTTCAAGTCCCTCTGCAGCACCTGCGTATTTATTGTAAAAATAACCGTAGCTGATTTTTTCCCCGTTTGCTTTCTTCGCACTGTACTCATTCTTCGCACGACCCACTAATGTATTCAGCTTGGTATCGGCTTGTGATTGGAGGTTTTCTAGGGTTGGGACGTATTTTTGTTTGATGGAACTGACTGATGTTTTTATATTGGTGTTGCTGCCCCCTGTTGTTGCGGTAGGGACTTTTTTGCCGGGTGTGGTTCCTGTGTTTGGTGTGGTTCCTTCGGTGGTATTGCTGCCTGTGGAGGTTCCTTCTACTTTGGTGGTGTCTGTAGTGGATCCTTCATTTTTGCCGCCTTCTGTAGTGGTTCCTTCAGCATTACTACCTTCCGTTGCGGTTCCGTCAGACGACGTCCCATTGGTGCCAGGCGTTGATGCGTTCCCCTCAGATTCCACGATGTCCCCATTTTCGTCCAATGTAATCGTCGTTCCGTCCGGTAATTCAAGCGTATACGGATCTTTGATGATTTTCGTCACTTCTTCATCCGCAACATCGTACTCTTTGAATTTAAAGAAATAGAGCAGCGTCCCCGCGGTGGCCAAGATAACAATTAGTAGTATTGATAAGATAATCTTCAATTTTTTCTTCATAAGCTACCCCTTTCCATCCATTCATATTTACTAGTTTACCAGAAAGGCGGAAAGAGGAGTACTCATATGTGCACTATTCGACATTTTGGGATAGTTCTGGGTGGTGGAGTTTCTTCTATTATTAAGTGGGTTTCTTCTATTATAGAGGGGTTGTCATTTTGTGAAGGGGCTTTGTCTTCATTCGGAGGAGCGTTTTATGGGCGACCGCGTCCTGCGGATTCTAGTTTTATGTTAAAAAATAGATTCTATCATTCATTTCCGGTTCTTTTGTTCGAGTTATATCAGTATATTCATGTGGGAGGCATTTTAATTAGTACTAAAACACTAATTGTGTCCCGCTTCATGGTTACGGTTCAGCATATCTATAGTAAAGGGAGGAGGATTCATGAAAATACCCGTAAAAAAGGTTGTCCTTTCGACAATCGTTGCGGCATTCTTCACGATTGGCTGCACCGTTTTAGCAAATGAAAGAAGTCCGAGTGATTACATTCAAGAATTGATCACTGCCCTTACAAGCCCTTTGCTGCTAGAAACCGAAAAGTCCCTTCAAAGTCAAACCTCCATTTACGCGCAAGAGCTCTCGACCCTTCTAATTGATGAACAACGGCAAGCCTCAAAAGAGTTATCTACCTACGCAGCAAGCGAAAAAACAAGAGCAGAACAAGAATTACATGCGCACTTCGAAGCGAAATCAGCTGAAATGAAAGCGGCCATCGAAAATGTCAATCATGCGGCCAAAACGAAGATTACAGCACAGATTAATGCAGAAATCGAAAAGAGTAAGGCTAAGATCGATGCGGATTTTTTGAAAACGCCCGTTATTGAGGGAGGCGGTCCTGTCGTTCCTGTTGAGCCTCTTATCGAAACACCTGGGATCATTGATGAGGCTAGTGAAGTTGGAGTGGAAAGTGATGGAAGTGTTGGAGTCGAGGAAACCAGTGAAGTTGTTTCGGAAGGTTATGGAAGTGTTGAGGGCGGAGAAACTAGCGATGTTGTTTCAGAAAACGAGATTGCCGAATAGCGGGTCGTTTGGAGTCCTGAATGATGTTGATTTAAAAAATAGAGTGAGAAGAAATGAGGAATGATTGATGAAATTATTCAAAACTGTTAAAGGTAAAGTGCTAGCCGGGACTCTATCCGCGGTTTTATTGATAGGCGGCATAGGTGCTGCAACTTATGCAACCAATCAAGCTTTTAAAGATTTTTTTGATACTGCGACGGCATCTTTATTCATTAAAGTAGCCGGTTGGGCAGGTCTTGAGGTTCAGATTAATGCCAAAGATAAGAAGTCTGCTATTGAGGGGCAAATTCAAAGTGAATTCGATGCTTCTTCCGACGATGTCGAAGAGCATTTTGGTAAGAGCGTAGATAAAGGTAACAAAGATGTAAACAAGGCATTCGATAAGCTATCCAAGGAAATCACGAAATCGATTGATGAGAAAACTAAAGAAGCGAAGAAAAAGATTACAGACACCGTCGATAACGAAGTAACGGCCAGCAAAGCTAGTTTAGAACAGGCCGCGCAGGATAAAGCGCAAGCACTAATTGATGCAGCTAACATCAGTGTTGGCGATTCAGGATATGTGCCGACAGTGGTGCCGAGTCAGGGTGCTGAGTGATTTGTACTAGCTGAATAAGTGTTTACTAGACTGCTCCATATACCGATTTATCATCGACTTATGGAGTGTTTTTTGCCTAGACTCCGTGAGTCTTCCCCTTCCCCACCATCCGCCCCATTTCAGGAATTTTCTACATATTAAATTTTCAATAAACTAGCAATTATGCTATAGTAGTGTAGTCTACACACTATTAGACTATCATTATTACAATCTAGTTACTGGAGGGAATTAAATGACGAAAACCAACTCACGAAGAAATGCCTACTTGACTGCCCTATCTGCGGCGGTTGCTGTAGGAGCGATTGTTGCTGTTGCACCTGCTACGGTGGATGCCGCACCTTCATTCCCAGATGTAAAAGCGGATCAGGTTCACAGCCCGAATATCATGAACCTCGCTGAACGAGGAATCCTTAAAGGCTATTCTGATGGGACTTTCCGACCTAATACTGCTGTAACACGCGGACAAGCTGCCAAAATACTTGCTCTCTCACTTGGTTTGAATGTGAAGACGGTTAAAGATCCTGGTTTTAAAGATGTTAAGAAATCGAATCGTTTCTACAACGATATCGCAGCTCTTGCAGATGCAGGCCTTATGGCAGGATTCAATGATAAGACGTTTCAACCGAATGCACCGATGACACGTGCTCACATGGCAAAAGTGCTTGACCTTGGTTATAAACTGAATTTGAACCAATCTACTGAAAATCCATTCACAGATGTTAAAGACGGTGCTTGGTACGCAGATCATGTGCGCACACTTGTTGACAACAAAGTAACAAAAGGCAAAACAGCTACAACGTTTAGGCCGGATGCTAACGTAACACGTGCAGAATTGTCGACATTCGTTGTCCGTGCTGAAAACTTTGAAAAAGTTGCTGCCATCGTTCAAAAAACGAAAGACCAAATTCGTGCAATCGTTCTTGAAAATGGAACTGTCGAAGTTGACGGTAAAAAAGTAGCCGAATCTAGTTTCGATCCTAAGACAGATACATTGACACTAACCGCTTACAATTTGGACGAAGGCGTTAAAGCACTGCAAGGGACTGGCCTATTCTCGGACAAACTTCCTGAACTTGGCGTTAACGATATCCGTATTGATAACGGAAAATTAGTGAATGTTGATAAAGATGCTGCAGCTGCGAAAACAGTTATTCAAAATCAGATGGTTACTTTGTTGAAAGAAACGCCGAATGCTGAAAGCGATCTTGCAGCGAACAATATCAAAGTTACATTGTTCGGTTACCAAGACGGCACCGAGTTCTGGGAAACATTTAACGTGAACTTGCGTGTATTTGTTGGTGAATAACAACTGAATTTATATGTCTAACCCTCTCGTCCTGAATGGATGAGAGGGTTTTTGATGTGTTTTTCATCAAGTCAAACGTATGAGCAGCTATAGAAAAAAATGTCCCGAACAGACCTTTTTATGTAGTTTTTCTATAGTTGATTTGGTGGTCACTTCTTTCAAGACAAATTCCGCGAGCTCCCCCTTACAATCTAATTGCAATCATTAGATATATTGCCTATTGCCTATTGCCTATTTCCTCCTTACTGGCTAGAATAGAGACTAACTCGCATTCTATGCATCTACTAAAAAAACTATTACAAAAAGCACAAAATGAAGGAGAGAATTCATGAAGAAAATTGTTTTTTCAGCATTCGCTACAGGCTCATTGGCACTTTTCGTTGGTGCTGTAGATTCAGAAGCAAGTTCATATACCGTGCAACCTGGTGATAGTCTTTGGAAAATCGCTTCGACAAACACAGTTTCTTTGTCAGATCTTAAACAATGGAATAATTTAACGTCAGATGTGATTTACCCTAATCAGTCATTGAAGGTTGTGGCTTCGGCAGTAAATGCACCAACTAAGATTAGTAGGAATCCCGTTCAAAGCGAACCTGTATCACAAACAGTTACATCTACAAATACATACTTGGTGACGTCTGGTGATACGTTATCTCGAATTGCTAACCAACATAAAACAACCGTTAGCGCCATCCAACAACTAAATGGGCTAGTCGGTGATATTATCTATACTGGACAAGTATTGAAGGTAACTGGCAAAATCCAAGCGGTAAAACCGTCGACTACGGCTAACAAGTCACAACCAGTAGCTTCAACGCCGCCTCCATCGGAATTATCTGCTTCCCCTAGTGTGGTTTCGACAGATGGAACAGTCCGTATTGCAGCTGGCGATACTTTATCGAGTATTGCATACCGCCAAGGGATTTCGGTTACACAACTTATGAACTGGAATAATTTGTCGTCCAGTCTCATCCGTGTTGGACAAGTATTGAAGGTTGAAAATTCACTTGTTGCGACTGTTCCGAATACAAAACCCGTATCGGCACCTGTCATAGATCCGTCTGTTTCAACCACTCCAAGTACAGTCGGCACGATTGTTTCAACGGCTACCTCATTCCTCGGTACCCCCTACGTATGGGGTGGTGCTACTGCTCGTGGGTTCGACTGCAGTGGATATATCTACCACGTGTATAATGCGGCAGGTATTAGCGTACCCCGTACAAACACAATAGGGTTTGATGCACGTTCCTATGAAGTGAGCAATCCTCAAGTCGGTGATCTGGTGTTTTTCAAAGATACGTACCGATCAGGAATCTCCCATGCAGGTATCTATATCGGCGACAACAAATTTATCCATGCCGGTGGCGACCGTGTCCAGATTTCAAGCGTGAACGATAGCTATTGGAGTAAACACTTTGACAGTTATAAACGGCTATACTCTATGAATTGAGCTTTTTAAGGTCTGCTACCATGAATGGTGGTGCTGGCCTTTTCTGCAGTAAAAAACGAAAAATCAGCCGGTTCCTAATTGGCTGATTTTTCGTTTTTGTATTTATACAGTTTATTTAATTATCGATCATTCATGAAAAATTATTGAGTAACTACGACACTAGTAGGAATGGACAGTTTATTACCTGCTTCATCTTTAACATCAAGTGTAGATAGTGCTTTCAATGAAATACCTTTAGCTAGTTCAGCAGCTGTAATCGCTGTTACTTTGATTTCTACAGTTTTTGTAGCGGTTGAACCGATTAATGCATTCACTTCATTTTTGACTGCTCTTGTTTTCCCGTCAATCAGCACTTCGAAGTCAATTTCATTAGCATCAGTAACATTTTCAGAGAATGTTAGCTTGATTGTGTCATCGGCAGTCAGTTTTGCTGATGTCACAGTCGGTGCGATGTTCTCCTTTAGAGAGATAGCATTCGTCGTGTAAGACGCCATTGTTTTAGTAGATCCAATTGCTTTGATATTTTTAATAGCAATATTACGAACACCTGTGTATGTGTTTGAGCCTGCTTTAAGTGTAAGCTCTGCTACTTGTTTGCCATCTTTTTCAGCGTTCAAAAGGATAGATTCAACTTCAGCACCATCGATTGTATAGTTCGAAAGAGTTGTTGCAGTTGCACCGTCAACTTTTTGATCGAATGTAACGTTTACTTTGTTATTGTCTTTCGCATCTTGTACGACACTAGTGACTTTTACAACGTTTGTATTTTCTGGCGCACTGTCTTCACCACGTGTAAATGTAGCCTTTGCTGTTTCTGTAGCTACGTCTGTTGCTGTTTTAACGCCAGCAAGTGTGAAGTCCAATGTGTAAACTGCGTCTTTTACGTCTTTGCCTTTGAGTAAATCAGCAAGTGCTACACGAACAACTTTTTGATCAGTTGCGTCTTTATATGTTACTGGTGTAGATGCGATTGTAATGTTTGTTGTTACAAAGTCTTTCACATGTTTCCCAGTAGCTGATACAGCTGCCCCAGTCGCAAGGACGACATCTTTGTCGAATGTGAATTCAAGATATTCTTTTTTATCCGTTGTGTCTGTGACGATATTTGATGAAACTACTTTCGCGGCTACAGTGTCTTTCACAAAAGTGACGACTTTACTGTATGCTGCGCCTTCTTCTCCACTTAAATCTGTTGTTTTGTCAACAGCCACAGTAACTACACCACTAAGTAAAGATTTTGAAGTAACAATATAGCGAGTTGGATTAGAAGCATCTTTTTCTACAGTTAAATCTGTATGTCCAGTTGCACTAACTGTTGGCTTTTCAGAAAGTTCTTCAGAGAACGCAACGACAAATTGTTTCGCGCCTTTTTGAGTGATTGAAGAAACCGTAGGAGCGACACCATCTTTCGCACCTTTTTTGAATGTTACTGTTGAAGGATTAGGTGAAATCAAGTTGCCTGCGATGTCTTTTGCACCGATGAATGTTGCTGTAATTTCTTTTTCAGCAGCTACAGTATTGTCCATCTCGAATACGACTTCAGTTGCGCCTTTTTCGACATTACCTGTAACGCCAGTCGCAGTCTTACCATCTGCCGATTTAAATGTGACAGCCGAGAATGCTTGCATTGGCTCAGAGAATTTCACTTTTACTTTTGAAACACTTACTTGTTCAGTTCCGACGATTGTCGGTGCTACGCTATCAGCTGGAACAGTAATGAAAGCTTCATATTTCGCAACGCTTTTACCATTTTTCGTAGTTACGTTATCAATTATAACGGCATAACTTTTTTCAAGAAGGTTTGTTGACGTAATGAGTAATGTCTTGCCATCCTTAGATAATTCACCTGAAAGGGCTCCAGTTGGATTGTTATTGTTAGATGTTACTTTTACTGCGCCTGTTTTGAATGCGCCGCTAACCCCATCTTCAAAGACAGATGCAGGATCGATAGCTTGTGTGAATTTAGCTTCAAGTTGTACACCGTTCGCTGCTACTACAGAAGAAACTTTAGCTTCTTGCACATTCAAATTCTCTAGTTTGTACAAGAAAATCGCAAGCTCTCCGCGTTTAATCGAATCAGTTGTACCGAATTTATTGCCTAGTTTACCTGTAGTAATTTCATTATCTACCAATGCAGCAACAGCTTCTTTGTAGCGTGGCGCTACATCAGAAAACGTTACACTAGCCGTATTTCCTGTGATGCTATACGCTTCTGCGAGCATAAGCGCTGCTTCTCCACGTGTAATTGATGCATCCGAACCAAATTTCGTTGTTGTTTTACCATTAATGATGCCTTTTTCTTTCAACGCATTGACAGCTTTTATCGCACGGGCAGGAACGTCCGAAAAACCAGAAGCAGGAGCATCTGCCAACTCTTTATCGCTTAAAACGGCATTTGCGATTAGAACTGCAACGTCAACACGTTTGATCGCTTGTTCTGTTCCAAATTTTGTCGGGGAAACGCCTTTTGTGATTTTATGATCAACTAAATATGTAACTGCCTCATTATATCTATCACTAACGTCTGAGAATGTGGATGCAGTTTTAACATCTGCGGATACCACAGGGACAATGGCTGATGCTACAAGCGTTGCTGTTGCAGCAGTTGTGATGAACTTTTGATATGATTTGTTTTGTATAGACATAAGATGTTTTCCTCCTAATATGATGAATCTTCTATCCTCAATACAGTAGAATAGGATTCTAGTATATCAATATATTCACGAACACTCTACTGGAACATTTTAACTGTTCTACAAAACATTCCAACCATCATTTTACTTATACAATAGATTCCACAACTGACATAACCTCTAGTTCTAATCTTTCAAGTGCTTGTACTGCCTCTAGTCGGGAACCCTTTCTCACACCAAAGTAGAACTTACATTTCGGCTCAGTCCCAGATGGGCGTATACAAATCCACGAACCACCTTCCAAATGGAGTTTAATGACATCCGCAACGGGTAAATCGATTGCGGATTGATGTCCATCTGCAGTTTTCACTGTACGAGAATAATAGTCTTCTATGGAAGTTACATGGATGCCTCCTACGACTTTTGGCGGGTTGTTTCTGAAATGTGCCATGATGCGTCTGATTCTCTCACTTCCGTCTTTTCCAGAAGCCGTCAGTGATTTCAATGACTCGCGGTAATGACCGACTTGTTCATACAATGCCAACAACGCTTCATACAAAGATGAGCCCTGCGCCTTATAATAAGCCGCTGCCTCTGCCGTTACAAGAGCAGCTTGGACAGCGTCTTTGTCTCTGACGAAATCGCCAATGAGGTAGCCGTAACTCTCTTCGTAGCCGAAAAGGAATGTGTAGTCACCTGTTTTCGAAAATGCCTCAATTTTTTCCGAGATGTACTTAAAGCCTGTTAACGTGTCGATTGTGGGTATACCGAATTCGGCCGCAACTGCCCTTCCCATTTCAGATGTCACAATTGTTTTCATGACGACTCCATTTTCGGGTAGGTTACCCTGCGCTTTTCTCTTCATGAGGATGAAATGAAGGAGCACTGCGCCTAACTGGTTGCCACTTAGCAGTTCATATTCTCCTGCAGTCGTACGTACCGCCACTCCTAATCGGTCTGCATCAGGATCTGTCGCCATGAGTAGGTCTGCATTCATTTTTTTCCCGACTTCAATTGCTAGCTCAAATGCTTCTTTCTCTTCAGGGTTCGGGTACAGAACAGTTGAAAAATCAGAATCTGGGAGTTCCTGCTCTGCTACGATATGGACATTTTCAAACCCAAACGCCTGCAACCCTTGCCGTACAAGGATGTTACCCGTGCCGTGGAGAGGTGAATAGACAATCGTTAACGCATCGCGAGATAGGTCAGCCGAGCGCAATGTCAGAAGTTGTTTTTGGTAAGCTGCATCAACTTCTTCAAGTACATAGGTTAATAGACCGTTCGCAACAAGCGTTTCCTCGCTAGCTACACCAATCGTAAGGATGTCTTCGATTGTCTTCATATACGTAAGAATGCCGACTGCCGCGTCCGGAGGCAGTTGTCCACCATCTTCGCCATATACTTTGAAGCCGTTATATTCTTTTGGATTGTGGCTCGCCGTGATGACTATGCCCGCAAACGCATTAAAGTGCCGAATTGCGAACGACAGCTCCGGCGTTGGTCGACTCTCTTTGAACAAGTAGATATGTATGCCGTACTTCCCTAACGTCTTGGCAACTTCCATTGCAAATTCGAATGAATAATGCCGTGTATCATAGGCGATTGCGACACCGCGACGCATTGCATCCATCCCGTTTTCCTTGATATGTAACGCAAGTCCTTCTGCAGCATGCCGAATCGTAAAGATGTTCATTCTGTTTGTCCCCGCGCCCAGCAAACCGCGCATCCCGCCAGTGCCGAATTCCAAATAACGATAAAACCGGTCCTCGATTTCGCCGCTGTCGAATTTGATTGTTTGCAATTCTGCGCGTAGCTCTCCGGGGATTAATCCCGAATCTAACCATTTCTTATATTCCACAGTCGTCATATCCATCTTCATTCCTCCCATTTCCTACACTACGTTTAGTATACCCAACTAGACGCTTGAAGAACAAAAGCGAAAGCGCTTGTTCAATTCCTCCCTGCTGGCGTCTAGACGATAAAAAAACTCCCGCAGTGTTTCTCGGGAGAAGTAATCGTACAATTGACTTAAACCTTATAAATAGCCAGGTTTTTCAAGTAACTCAAACATTTTATTTTTGTATGCTTCGACTCCGGGTTGATCGAACGGATTAACGCCTGACAAATAGGCACTCATTGCACAGGCTTTCATAAAGAAGTAAATCAGATAACCAAGATTGAATTCATCAAGCTTCGCTAATTCAATCTTGATAACAGGCACACCGCCTTCCGCGTGTGCAAGTGCGGTACCTTCTTTCGACAGTGCATTAATTTCATTCAATGATTTGGCCGCTAGATAGTTCAATTCATCCCGGTCATCCCCTTCAAAGGGAATCGCTTGATCATTTCCTACATCATGGAAATGGAGCAATGTCTCAAACAGGAACCGTCTGCCGTCTTGTATATATTGGCCGATCGCGTGTAAATCTGTTGAATAGGATACGGCTGATGGAAAGATCCCTTGCCTTCCTTTCCCTTCACTTTCTCCAAAAAGTTGCTTCCACCATTCATGGAAATACTTCAACGAAGGTTCGAACGAGGCAAGCAGTTCAATATCATATCCCTTCGAATGAAGCAACTGACGGATTGCCGCATAACGATAGGCATTATTCGTTTCAACATCTTCATCCTGCAATTCAAGTGCCGCGTAACGCGCACCTTCCAATAATGCCCGAACATCGTGGCCCGATGCAGCAAGTGGTAGCAAGCCGACGGGGGTCAAAACGGAATATCTGCCGCCTATATCATCTTCGATAATGAATGTACGGTACCCTTTCTCATCGGCAAGTTCTTTTAATGTCCCGTGCTTCTTGTCTGTCGTAACAATAATTCGGCGCGATGCCTCGTCTGCGTATCGCTCCTCCATGTAATTACGCAAGATACGAAAAGCAATCGCCGGTTCAGTTGTCGTCCCCGATTTGGAAATGACATTTATATATACATCATTTTTATCTAGATAGCGCATGAGTCCGTTCAAATATGCCCCGCTCATGTTTTGCCCGGCAAAAACGACTTCCGTTCCATTATCCATATTAAAATACGGGTCTAGTGCATCTTTGACAGCTTTGGCGCCTAGGAAAGAGCCTCCAACACCGATGACCACAAGAACCGTGGCATTTTCTCGAATCTCTTTCGCAGTTTCTTCGATAGTAGTGAGAAGTGTTTCATGATTTCGAAGTGGAAAGTCGAGCCAACCGAGGAATTCCGAACCTCGCCCTATTTTTTTGTGCATCCGACTATGGATTTGCCTTACTTCTTCGCGGTACACATCAAGTTCGTCCTTCTTTGCAAAGTTGTCGAGCAATGTGGTATCCAGGGACAGGGTAGTGTTCTTCTTCGACGTACGTAGCAGAGTTGTTTCCTCCCAGAAATTCAGTTATTTTATTATGCCCAGTCAATATAGCAAACATGCAGTGTATTATACGCTGTTCGTTAATAGAGGGCAATATTTATCCTCCGATATTCATGTCGGTTTACACCGTTCTAATTGTACCAAAAGCTAGTAACGTGGTAATATCAATGTTGTATGAAAAAATACTTGTATCGTAAGTTGTGTTAGATAGTTGGTAGGTTAACCACTTCGACTCGGTCGAGGACAAGCCTTACCTTCATTACTTATCAAACACTCAATCTTAACAGTTACAAAGAGGAGTATTCAAATGGAAATCGCTATTTTAGTACCATGTTATAACGAAGAACAAACGATTGGTACAGTCATTGATGACTTCAAAAGGGAATTACCTGACGCAACAATTTATGTGTATGATAACAACTCTTCCGACCGGACATCAGAAGTTGCACGCGCACATGGTGCAATAGTTCGTTTCGAGCCCCGCCAAGGGAAAGGGAACGTTGTACGCTCGATGTTCCGTGAAATTGAAGCGGATATATATGTAATGGTGGACGGAGACGACACGTACCCAGCAGAGTTTGTCCATACAATCATGGAGCCTGTTCGCACGGGGCAAGCAAATCTTGTCATCGGCGATCGTCTATCGAACGGAACTTACTTCAACGAAAACAAACGTAAATTTCATGGCATTGGAAATAACCTCGTCAAAGGACTTATCAACAAACTTTACAAAAGTAATTTAACAGACATTATGACTGGTTATCGTGCATTCG
This sequence comes from Sporosarcina sp. Y1011, assembly GCF_057669885.1. Lineage (NCBI taxonomy): Bacteria > Bacillati > Bacillota > Bacilli > Caryophanales > Caryophanaceae > Sporosarcina > Sporosarcina sp. Y1011. Next base: position 113,930 of record NZ_JBYHFP010000002.1, read on the forward strand.
ACCGATTGTTCGTCAAATCGATGCCTATCACAAGCCCTGGGTTTGAAATTGAGACGGAAATGTCTATCCACGCACTTGATAATAAATTTCTTATCAAAGAAGTCGCCATCGATTACCGGGACCGTCCGGAAGGCAGCGAGTCGAAATTGAATACAATTACGGACGGTATCAAGGTGCTTCGCATGATTTTCACGCTGTTCAAAGACTACAAACCAATGCTGTTCTTTACGTCATGGTCTATCCTTTTTCTACTACTCGGTCTTGGTGCCGGTACACCGGTCATCATTGAGTTCTTCCAAACGAACTTCATTACAAAAGTGCCATCCGCAATTTTAGCAGTCGGTTTTGTCCTTCTTGCGATGCTGTCTTTCTCTTGCGCACTCATTCTAGATACAGTCGCGGGCACACACCGGAAACGATATGAACTGGAGTTGAATAGGATAACAGAACGCACTTCAGGAGGTCGTTGAACCAATGAAATCAATAAGTTTACGGATCGCCGGATTACTGGGAATTAGTCTTTTTCTCAGTTTTTCGGTTTTGTTCTTTTTCACACCAATACGAAATGTACCCGTATATATCATTTTACTGTTAGCGATTCCCTTGGGATTTTTAGTACACTATGCAATTGGATTCATTGGAATTGCAAAAGAGATGACCCGAGCAAAAAAAGTGAGTTTATGGATCTTCGGTATTTTGTATCCGTTGCTGCTTACAGTGAGCATTCGAGGCGAACAAGCCTTTTTAATGGATAATCACATAATCCTCATTCTCGGAGTTTGGTTTGGTGTCTTTTCTTCCATTCTAATCGGGACAATGGCGATCATACGCTTCTTCCTGTCCATCAATCTCGACAAAGAAGAGAAATCGGTACCCATATGGAAAATCGCACTCTATGCATTGCCATTTTTAGTTGTGTCGCTCTTCTTCCTCATAGCGTTCTATCCGGGTACGATGACACCGGATTCGCTTGCCCAATGGGGACAGGCGAAATCGAAGCAATATACGGATTGGCATCCGGTTGTGCACACGTGGCTCATCGGTCTTTTATTGAAAATCCGAGATACGCCCGCCATTATTGCATTGTTCCAGATTGCCATGTTCAGTTTCACAACTGGACTTTTAGGCTACGTCTTAGAACGCGCGCGTATTCCGAAGGCCTTTATCTGGTTAGGTCTAATCATTTTTGCACTTAGCCCAATCCATGCCATCACTTCAATTACCATTTGGAAAGACGTTTCGTTTAGTGTGGTGTTGTTCCTTTTCACTATTCTCATCTTCCTAATTGTGAAATCTACGGGTAAAGTCCTAAACAGTTGGCCTTTCATCATTTTATTTGTCCTAGCAAGTCTAGGTGTTGTTTTTTTCCGGCATAACGGCTTCCCTGTTTTCGTCGTTACGATGGTATTCGTCCTAATTATGTACAGAACGCATTGGAAAAGAGTTCTCCCAATCACCGTCATGCTCATTTTGACACATCAAATCGTGACAGGCCCAATCTATACAGCACTGAAAGTTCACCCTTCAGATCCGCAAGAAATGCTTAGTATTCCTACACAGCAAATTGCAACAATTGTTACGGAAGAAGGGGATATGACGGAAGAACAGACGGAATATATCAATCGATTGTTCCCAATCCCGCTTTGGACTGAAAAATTCAATCCCTATAGCGTAGATCCCATCAAATTCTCATGGGGCGATTACGATCGATTCGTCATTTATGATGATCCCAAATTGTATGCAAAAATGTGGGGTGGATTAGTCACTCAGAACCCCTATCTCGCAGCAAAAGGATTGTTCAAACAGACTTCCCTTGTGTGGCAAATCAATGAACCCGCTGACGGCTATACGAGTCGGTACGTGACAAATATCTATTTGAATAATGAATACGGATTAGTAAATACTGTGCTGAATGCGCAAGTAACAAATACGGCTTTGAACTATATGAAGACGACTGACAAAGCGAAAGATATTATTTGGCGCCCCGCATTTTATACGTTGCTTGCGCTGCTCTTCACGTATATCAGTTATTTGCGAAATAATTGGCGTTCATGGCTAATTCTATTGCCTGTTGCACTCAATACAGGTGCCGTCTTTGTCGGAATTCCCGCACAGGATTTCAGGTACTTACTATCGAACTCCTTTGTCATGTATGCACTGCTGTTCTTTAGCTTCATCAAATTCGATGAGATAGGACAAGTGAAATGACAGAGCCTCGAAAGAAAACGTCATCCATCGGTATCGGTCTTATGTTGACCGCTGCACTCAGCACCGCACTCGGTCAACTTTTCTGGAAAATGGCCGATGGACTGTTTGACTGGCATTTATGGCTTGGTTTCTTCCTTTATGGTTGTGGCGCGGTGTTCATGACAATTGCTTTTCGGTTTGGTCGATTATCTGTCTTGCATCCCCTGCTAACCGTCGGCTATGTATTCGCGATTATTTTCGGTTCTTTTTTTCTCGGAGAAGAGATTACGCGAAATATCTTGATTGGGACAACGTCTATTTTGATCGGTGTTCTGCTAATCGGGGGTGATCGCAATTAGTATGTTATTTGTGACATTGCTCATTACAATGACCTGGTGCGGTGCACTGGGCGGCTATTTCTTGAAAAAGGCTTCTGCACAAGATTTCAAAGAAAATCGACCCGCTTTGATAAAATGGCTATTTATCGGTTTGGTAAGTTACGGAACTGGCGCGATTCTTAATATCATTGCACTCCGTTTCTTGCCCTACACGGTCGTCTTTCCGCTTACGTCCATTACGTATATATGGACGATGTGTTTGTCGGCATGGCTTTTAAAAGAACCTATATCCGCACGAAAAATCGCTGGTGTGGCCTTCATTTTGACTGGAACCGTGTTTTTGGTTATGTAATAACACATAAAGAATGCCTTCGGAATTTTAAATTCCGAAGGCATTCTTTCAGGTTGTACAATATATGACGTTGGTGAAAGAAAATCCCCTTCTCCATGGAACAGGAGAAAGGGATGGAATTTCACTAATGTCATTTTTTTATAAATATCTATGAAACTAAAATAATCCTGCTACACGCTGATTTCCGTTCCGTGCGGACGCGTTCCGTGGGGCGTGCGGTGAGCCCGCGGAAAGCGTCCATCTGAAACGGAAAGCAACGGGATATTTGGAAAACTACATAAAAAGGACTGCCACAAAAAATCAGTTTTACTGATTTTCTAGACAGCCCCGTGACAATTAAATAGACCAATTAAAGTCGGCTAAAACTCTTCACCAACGTCATTTGACAAAGAACCTTTTTTCATGTGTTTTTGTTAGCGTCTACAAGTTTCTCCATAATAGCGAGAAGATCATCACGCAAATCGTCACGTTCGAGTGCAAATTCCAACGTCGTTTCTATAAAACCTAGCTTTTCCCCAACATCGTAACGTCTACCCTCAAACTGATAACCGTATACATCTTGAATGGTATTCAACTTTTCAATGGCATCTGTCAGTTGAATTTCTCCACCCTTTCCAATGTTTTTCTCTCCAAGAAACGAAAAAATTTCAGGCGTCAGGACATAGCGACCGACAATCGCAAAATTGGATGGCGCTTCTTCTTGAGTCGGTTTCTCGACGAAGTTTTTCACTTTCATCAAATTCGAATCCGTTGACACAGGATCGATTACGCCATAACGATGAATCTGATCCAGTGGCACTTCTTGCACACCAATAATACTCGTTCCGGTTTCCTCATACTTGTCCATCAATTGCTTAAGCGCGGGTACTTCACTACTAATGATGTCATCGCCAAGCAGGACACCGAACGGTTCGTCACCGATAAAGTTCCGCGCACACCATATGGCATGACCCAATCCAAGTGGTTCTTTTTGACGAATATAATGGATATCTACATTAGAAGAGGCATTCACTTTTTCAAGAAGTTCATATTTCTCTTTTTGAATCAAATTCTCTTCCAATTCAAATGCGTGGTCGAAATGGTCTTCAATTGAGCGCTTTCCTTTTCCTGTAACAATAATAATATCCTCGATACCTGCCGCAATTGCTTCATCTACAATGTATTGAATGGTTGGCTTATCAACGATTGGCAACATTTCTTTTGGCATCGCTTTCGTAGCCGGCAAAAACCGTGTCCCTAATCCTGCCGCAGGTATGATTACTTTTTTAACTTTTTTCATAGTGACCTCCAATTAGTACTGTGTGTTCCTTCATTATAACATATTTACGCTTAACAGCTTTATTACGCCTTTATGCATAGGCTAAAATCCTTTTGCTACGACACTAGTAAACGTGTAGACTAATAAATTAGAAGGAGGCTTTCATTTTGAAAAAAACTATATCTCTACTACTCTCTATTCTCTTATTGTCTTTCGTCATTCAAGGGCCGACAACGTCCGCTGCCTTTAGTGACGTTGGTGACCGTTACAAAACTGAAGTCGACTACATCGTCGCAAATAACTATGCCCAAGGAATATCACCTACCCAGTTTGGGACACAAGTATCCATCAAAAGAATTGACGCAGCTGTCATGGTTGCGCGTGCTATGGGGTTCAATGAAAATTCAAAATCCCCAAACGCTGGTTTTACGGATGTCCCTACTAACCGTTTATGGGCTGTCAATGCACTCGCTGCAAAAGGTGTCGTTAGCGGGAAGTCCCCTGGTAAATACGGTTCCAACGATACGATGACACGGTCTGAAATGGCCAAGGTGATCGCTTCTGCATATGAACTGAAGGCAAGTCAAGATCGTATTCCATTCACAGATGTCAGCCCAAGATTCATATCGTCTGTTGCGGCACTCGTGGAAAATAACATAACGCAAGGTAAGTCGGCCACAAAATTTGGCGGATCCGATCATATTAAGCGCGGTGAATTCGCGATATTTATATACAAAGCTGACGGTCTATCAAAAATTGAGCCACCCAAGGTTGTAGATGTCTCTTAAAATGCTTTAGATGAAGGATATTGTTATTGTATTTTTAAAAAAATATGTTAAAATGAATAAGTAGGAACAATCCTGTTTTATTTAATATAGTTTACCCGGTTGAAGCCGAAAAAGAACCAATGAGACACTTCTGTCTCATTGGTTCTTTTTTTGTTATCCCCTACCTATAGACTCGCCACCCTCCGGTATGCCCAATTTGCCTATGGTAGATTCTAGTATATTTTTGTATACTAGAGTCATTGAAATCCAAAGGAGTTTTTAAATGTTCAAGAAAAAAATTTTTCCGCTTATTGTTGTTTTAATGTTTCTTTTTCAAGTCAGTGTACTAGACGTTTCTGCGGCAAATGTTTCACATGGCGTCTATCATACAAAGGAATCTGTAACCATCGGTGGCAACAAACAGACTGTTAACCAGCTATCTATCAATCTTAATCAGCCCTACACCACAATTGACGTAGGTGTCTCAAATCCTATTAACAAGCTTGCCTATGTTAGAAATCTAGCAACACTACATACCCAAAACCAGAACCATGTCGTTGGAGCCATCAATGCTTCGTTCTTCCATTTTACAAATAAGTTTCCAAGCTATTTGTTAGTGAAAGATGGCATTATACAACATCTTGGGGCTGTATCCACAAATTATAACGACTTCATGCATACGCCGGCTGCATTCGGAATGACTTCTGACAACACAGCGAAAATTGGTACGTATGATTTGTCAGTCCAAGTTGAACATGCAGGAAAAACAACTCGATTAACTTCTCTAAACAAGGAACGAAATGTAGATGAAAGCATCCTGTTTACATCGAGTTGGTCATATGAACGAACAAGAACGAACGGTACAGGATTAGAAGTTGTTGTCGAAACCGCAACTTCTGTCGAACAAAATATTGCACTAGGTGAAAAAGTTACTGGTAAAGTCATTGGGATTCGCCAGAATGGACAAGCGACAAGCGCTACTATTCCGGCAAACGGACGTGGTTTCGTGCTCTCCGCACATGGAAAAGAAGTCGATAAAATTCGTAATATGAAAATTGGCGACAGCGTTTCCGTTGCATACGACGTCGATGCAAGTTGGAAAGATTCGAAGTTCATGTTGGCATCGGGCCCGCTTCTCGTACAAAATGGTAAAGTCGCCATGACGATCGATCCAAACAGCGGACGCGCAAAAGAGCGTACTGCACGCACAGCTGTAGCTACAGATGCTACAGGCAAACGAGCATTTTTTGTCACAGCAGACTCAGGTCTTAAAGGAGTCAGTACTGGCATGACGCTACAAGAATTTGCAAACCACCTCGTTAAGGTAGGCGCTTATAACGCCATCAATTTAGACGGTGGCGGATCGACAACAATGGTGACACGGAAATACGGCGATGTCTATCCTACTCTTGCAAACCGTCCATCTGGCGGCAGTGAGCGTTCAGTGAACGCCATACTTGAGGCAGTTAGTACAGCTCCTTATAGTGACCCGCACTTTATCAAAGCAAGTCAAGCACAACAAGGCCCGGTAATGGTCGGTGCTGCCGCTGACTTTGCAGTAGATTCTGTTTTAGACCAATATTACAACGTCCTTCCCATTGATCAGAAAAAATTGAAACTGGTGTCCGTAACGAATGGCATCGGAAAAATTGAAAACAATCAATTTCTAGGTATGAAAGCCGGTTCGGGAGCAGTCGTTGCTTCTTACGGGGATGCATCCGTAACAATACCCGTTACTGTAACAGATTCAATCGATGATCTACTTATCACACCTTCCGACATCCGCACAGGTACGGGTGAAAGATTGACTGTAAACGTCCAGGGCATTCTAAAAGGCAACAAAGTGACCCTCAATCCGGATGCAGTTACATTTTCTGTCCCCTCAAATGTGGGTACAATCGAAGGTAACTTATTCATCGCAAATGCCAACGAAGCGACAGGCTTGATGACCGCAACAGTCGGCAAGGTAAGCAAAACCGTACCTGTAACCGTTTCGGACAAACCCCTCACTTTGGGCTCGTTCGAATCAGTCAGCGGACTAGAGGCAACGACAGCGCGCGCTACAGCATCACTTGCGCTTGAGAATAAGATCCAAGCTCATGACCAAAACGCTTCCGTACGGCTAAATTATGATTTTACAGGATATAAAGAAGGAACTTCAGCCGCTTACATGACATGGACAAACGGCTTAAAACTAGCCTCACAGCCGAAAAAACTCGGTGTTTGGGTATACGGCGACGGCAACAACCATTGGCTCCGCGGTTCCCTGAAGGATACTAACGGAAAAGAAATCGTGGTAGACTTCACGAAAGAAAATGGTTTGAACTGGACAGGTTGGAAATACGTCGAAGCGGTTATTCCTCGTACCGCCGCTGCACCACTCACGTTGAACAAAATTTATATTGCCGAACAATCATCAGCGAAAAAAGACAAAGGGTTCTTGCTGTTCGATAAACTTCAAGTACTCTATTCCGATAAATCTTACGTAGAGCAAGCTTTTGTTCCCTCCCCGTCTGCACGGGAAGTAGCAACAAATAAAAAGTTCACAGTCACATTTTCACAAGCTATGAAAAAAGATTTTTTCACAAATAAGTATATCTATGTAGAAGATCGTAACGGTGTTCGTCAACCTGTTACAGTTTCAGCAAATGCGGATTCACGCAAAGTCGATATTTCCGCTCCAGAGGGTGGTTATACATCAGGCAGTAACTACCGACTAGTTGTTACGCATTTTACCCAAAGTTCTAAAGGGACCCCGATGGTAAAAGATAATGTAACAGAATTTAAAGCAAAATAAAAAAAGGATCATGGCTGACAATTGAGTCCAGTCATGGTCCTTTTTTTTACCTAAAAAAACGATGTCTCCGCTTATACAAGAAGCCCAAGTGTTGGTTGCTCATTTCAGGGGCATTGTAAACTCGTTTCCAGAACTCATTCGTGTTAAACTGGATTATTGATGATAATACTTTTACGATTTAGGTGATTAGTTGAAATTACGTGTAAACTATAGAGCTCTTGTAACATTACTCCTGACAATCGTCTATTTCTACTTTCTACTAATCGGTATCGAAACCTTATTGAGTGGAAGTTATGAGGAAACACTCGTTTGGCGCAATGAAAAAACCGAAGCTTTCTTTTTTAACTTAATGATCATCTATTTTTTGTTCATTCTGTTTTTAGGGTTGTTCAATCGCTATGTAATCAGCTTTATCCTTACAAATGGAATTGTACTCTTTCTTGCAATGATGAGTTATTTTAAGTTTAGTTTTTTAAGTGAATTTTTATATCCATGGGATTTGCTTCTTTATAATAACGTTTTAAATTTGTTGCCCAACATCTATCAACAAGCTAATATAACAAAAGTCGTTCTTGTTATTATAGGCGTAGTCGTTCTTATCTCCGCGATAATCACCTATATCTTAGTAAAAAAACCGGTACGGGTCATTCGTTTAAATTGGTGGGTACGTTTACTGTTTGTCGGAATGAGTGTTGTGTACATAAGTGCCTTTACTTTTTACCGATCAGTCCCGCAAGTTGAATCGTCACTCAAGCTAGCTGGGGTTACCAATCTTACCTTCGACCAAAATCGAAACTATAAAACGAACGGTTTTTTTGTAACCTTCTTATTAAATATGCAAAGTGCAATCGTATTGCCACCAAAAGGCTATAACGAAGAGAATATAAATAAAATCGTGGATAACCTGCAGAAATCAGAATCGGGACAAACGAATCCTCCAAACACGAAACCTAATATCATCTTCATCATGAGCGAGTCTTTCTGGGATCCGACACTGATGGATAAAGTTACATTCGATGCGGATCCTATGCCAACGGTAAGGAAAACTCAATCCGGTTCGATTCTGACACCGACATTTGGAGGTGGAACGAGCAATGTCGAATTCGAGGCGCTGACTGGTTTTTCAAACGTATTTCTTCCAATTGGTTCCGTTCCGTACCAACAATACATTAAAGATCCACTCCCTGCCATGCCGTCATACTTATCGGGCTTAGGCTATCAAACGACCGCAATCCACCCTTACCCTAAATGGTTCTGGAACAGGGAAGAAGTTTACAAGCATTTTGGTTTTGAGCAATTCATCGACATTGATGGCTTCAAAAACCCGATTTACAAAGGACCGTTCGTTTCAGATGAACAAGTAACGAAGACAATTATCGAGCAAACCGAAATGGCTGAGGATCCGGCATTCATTTATGCAATAACGATGCAAAACCATACCGGCTATAGCGTGGATAAATATAACGAGTTCACTGTTAATGCACAGATGCAGACGGAAGTAGATCAAATCTATAACGACATGCTCCGATCATATACGCAAGGGGTTGCAGATGCCGATGCAGCGTTAAAAGAACTAATGGATTACTACAAAGATTCCGACGAACCCACAATCATCGTTTTTTTCGGCGACCATTTACCAGCCATTGGCCAAGATTACCGATTATACAAACTAGCTGATTTTGTCCCCTGGACAGCCGGAGAAGACAAATGGGAATTGGAGGATTACCGAAAAACCAGGACTACACCTCTCGTTCTTTGGAATAATTATGGGGCTGTAACGCCCGAACTGGGCACAATCAGTCCAACATTCCTGGGTCCCGCTGTTTTCGATATGGCTGGAATTGATAAGCCCTTGTATTATTCACTGTTGGAAAACTTCAAAGAAGTCATGCCTGGGTATACACGGGAGCTCAAGATTGACGCAAATGACAACTTGCTATTGGTTACGCCGGATAAGGCAGAGAGGGCTAAAGAGGACTACCAGCTTATCCAATATGACCTGCTGTTTGGCGACCAGTACGGACGAAATAAATTATTTGAGCAATAGTGAGTACAAGTTTAGAACGGAGAGAAGGTATCCGTTCTAAACTTGTTTTTTTCATTTGTTGGATACCAAAATACCCTTCACCTACAACGGTGAGGGGTACTTATCATCTTACTTTATTTACTTTAATTCCAACTTCTCCATCATCTTTTGCCACATGACTTTGTAACCTGCCGCGGTCGGATGGGGACTTCTTGTTTCCATCAAATCTTCATACGCAACTTTGGGGTTACTGGCAAGATACTCATTGATGGCGTCAAAATGAGAGATAAACGTATACCCTTTTTCTTTACTGATCCTTTTCAGCACATTGTCGATACTTTGTGCTGAAAAACGATAAGCATACGTCTCGTTCGTCGAAGGTGGCGGTGACATGACAATCATATATTCTGAACGCACGTCGACAATTTTGAGCAATTCTCGGATATTCGCTTCATACTCCTGTAAACTACTGTCAATGCGGTCGTTCGTACCAATCATAACAACAACGACATCTTCTTTCTGCCTCATTAATTGATTACTGTTTTTCAATGTCCATGCTGCAGATTTCCCACTAATTCCTGCATTAATCACATCAATAGCACCAAATTCCGGGTTTTTCATATACGCTCTTAGTCGATTTGCCCAAACGTCTGTCGTATGAGTCGCTTCGCGGTATACTTGGCCTTTATCATCACTGAAAATAATCCGGCCATCTTTCGGGATGAAATGCCCTTGCACACCCATCCCCGCCGTGATACTATCACCAATCAGCTTAATAGAAGAAACTTCTTGAGACATCAGCTTCTGAGACAGATCGCTGTAAGAATTCGGGAGTGATTTAGTCAGTTTAAGCATCTCAGCCCTATACATGAAAACTGCGAACTCACCACGTTTCAACTGATCATCTGTACCGAAACGCTCAGCAGTTTTTCCATTTGTAATGTTGTGGTCAACCATGCCAGCAACGGCTTCCCGATAACGCAAATTTACATCCTTAAAATGAATGTTCTTCACATTCCCCTGCAAATTATAAGCAGCTGCTTGCGTGAGCATCAACGCGACTTCTCCACGTTTTAAATTGTCTTCGAATCCAAAATAACTTGCACTTTTACCATTTATAATACCTGCTTGTTTCAATGAATGAATAGCGGCTACCGCTCGTTTCGGAACATCAGAGAATTTTGTATTGTTAGTCCCAGAATCCGGTAAATCGAGGGCGTTCGCCAAAATAACTGCCGCACTCCCTCGCGTGATTTGTTGGTCCGTTCCAAATTGCGTCGCAGTTACACCTTTTGAATAATTGTTCGCAACGAGAAATTCCACTGATTCAGCATAGCTACTTGGAACGTCCTTAAAGGAAGACGTTGCCGCAAACGCAGGAACAGCTGAGGAAACAAGCACCATCATTACAATCATAGATGTAACAAATCTATGCAAAATCGTTGTTTTAAACGACATGTACCCGATTCCCCTTTCTATGCTTAATCCCAGATATTATATAGTCAACCATTTTCATTTCAACCAATTGTTATTCAAGTTCCGCTACCAATGAACGGACTTCCTTCAAATGCTTTTCAATGTTTTCAGGCGTCACATAAACGCCGAAATCATCTGCAGCTGGGCTTGCCGTCCTATTCTCAATACGATTAGCCATCAAATCCCCGATTTCAGGATAGAAGTGATGCCCGTCATAGTAGTTATTGATATCATTCGTGACAGTATTCGGATACATAAAGTTCCAGATGCCTCCATAGACTTCTACTAAATCACGGATCCATACTTCGTAGTCGTCATACAAACCGGTATCCACGAGTGCTTTGAACAGTTCCGTGGAGATGGGCGTTGTAAACACAATCATTTCACCATTGGGCACCGTATTTTTTACTTTAGCCATGATTTCCGCATATTTCGGATAATACGTGTAGTGTTCTCCGTAAAATGTATCTTCAAATCTTTCGATCTTTTCATCCGCCATTTTTTCGATTTCATTTTCAGACAGTTTTTTTGCGAATGCTTCCCCTTGCCTATTGTAAAGCCTATCTTCAGAAATCAGATTTCCTCTTGATAGCTTAAAATTGCTGATGGAGTATCCCAATACTTGTAACGATAATAGGTTTTTTGTACGATAAAAAGGTTGACTGACTTTCTTTTCGTAATTGTTCACAGACCGCGCTGCTCCTGCTTCTTCTACACTTGACTTAAAAAAGTCGACTCCGAGTATGATTCGTTCAATATCCTTGTTTTGCGACTGTGCATATAAAATATAACTTTGGTACTCACGCATAGAAAGGTTCGCAACTGAAGCATTGAAGACATTCCATGTACCGAATGCAGTAGGATGAATATAAGTGGACCTACTACTCCCAATTAAAAGTGTATCGAAATCCTTTTCTTTAAAATGCAGCTGTGCTATTTTCTGCTCTCGCTCATCAATAACTTTTTGAACGTCATTGTACGCATGTGCATGACTGTAGTGCCAGAGAGGGTCTATCCAGAAATTGAAGCTCACAGCACTTGATATGAGCACAGCGAATAAAATAACGATCGTTACCGTAAACTTTTTATCCGACATAAGATGATCCCCTTAGAAATTGAAATATAAGAACTCGCTCACTTGTTGCAGCTGCATCGTACTATAAAATAACAGTATAGAAATAAACAGAGCCAATAACACGTTTCTTTTTTGGCTATCCATAATTTCAACCGAGTTTTTTGCAAACCATGATAGAAGTAAACCAAATATCAAATAGAGCCCGATGATCCATAGTTTTTCATTAAATATGGTATAAAGCCCTGTAAGTTGAACACCATTCAACCCGAACATTGCCTTCAGCACCGTTATCGCATCCGTGAATGTAGCTGCTCGGAAAAACACCCAAGCCAGGTGAACAAAAAGGAATGTTGTCATCCATGCCATCATTTTATTCATCTTAAAGCCGGCCAGTTTCCACCAACGGCAGATGATGCTTGCGACACCGTGCAACGTTCCCCAAACGATGAACGCCCAACCAGCTCCATGCCAAATTCCGCTGACGAAAAAAATAATGAAAATATTAATATACGTCCGATATTTCCCTTTCCGGTTCCCACCGAGCGGAATGTATAAATACGTCGTTAAAAACTTCGACAATGTAATATGCCATCTGCGCCAGAAGTCTTGGATATCTAGCGCTTTATAAGGTGAGTTGAAATTGATTGGCATTTTAATGTTGAATAATAATGCCAGTCCAATCGCCATATCTGAGTATCCGCTAAAGTCAAAGTAAAGTTGTAGCGTATAGGCTAATGATGTAATCCAACTGTCGATAAACGTCAGTGAATCGACTGAGCTATAGCCGCTATTCGCATACTTAGCAAATACATCAGCAATCGCTACTTTTTTAAATAGACCAATTGCAAAAATTATAAGACCTTTCGATATGTTTTCAAATTGAATCGAGTACGTCTTTTTATCGCTGAATTGTGGCATCATTTGACCATGATAGACGATAGGACCCGCAATAAGCTGCGGGAAGAGCATGACGAATATGCTGTAGTTCAGAAAACTGTACTTTTTTGTTTCCAATCTATATGAATCGACTAAATAAGCGATTTGTTGAAATGTGTAAAAACTGATCGCCAAAGGTAATAATATATTTTTCAATGGAATATTCGTATCGAAAAAGAAGTTGACGTTTTCAAGGAAAAAATCAAAGTACTTAAAGTAGCCAAGTAACAATACATTGAAAAGAATTCCGATTGTCGCGACTACCTTACGAAATTTTCCGCCCTTATCCTTGCCCAAAAACGCCCCTATTGTAAAGTTCACAAGCAACGAAGTGATAATGAGCGGTAAATAAGCTGGATTCCAAAAGCCATAGAAAAATACCGAAGCTGCGAGTAACCAGGCTTTCGCAAATGGGATATGAAGTTTTCCTAATATGAAATAAAGCACCCATACGATAGGTAAGAATAGAAAAATAAACTCAAATGAATTAAATATCACGATGCATGTCACCTTTACTCTATAAAGTTAGCGTACACCTAATCTTAACAGGAATCTTACATAAAATCATGTCGTGGTTGATTGTGTTTTAGCAACATTAAAAAATGTAATAGAAGGCAATAGAAATAGCCCCTTGATGATCCACAGTTAAGGGTCAAGGGGCTACTTCTCCATTCATACTAATTCGCGTCACTGGAAAATGATAGACATGAATTGTGTTAGAATCTATTATCCATCTTACAGACTTCTAGTAACTTCTATTCATTCTTCATGGATAAGTCCGCTATGTGGATAAAAAGTGACATTGAAACTACTTTTTCCACTATCCACCTGCATCTGGTACACAAGCCGACGATAATTCTTATCCGTGTATATATCATATACATTCTCGTGTTTAGTATTGAGCAACTTCACGCGTACATTTGGCGATCTATAGCGTTCGTAATCATTTTTCACGATTTGGAGTGATTCCTCTTTTGAAAGTTCAAAGCTTTTTGCCCCCAAATGATTCCAGTCATATTCTGACAGTTTCCATTGGCCCGATTGCTTTACAAACGTATACTCCAAATAACCGGCAGCTTCAAGCGGAGCATCAAAGGAAATCGTACGAATTCGGACTAAATTTGATTTGTTTTCAAGAATTTCAAAACGATAATCTGTTTCATCCATTAAAGCTGGAAAAAGACCCAAATCACAGTGCGTGCACATGTTAGCGTAGTAATTTTTTAAACCAGAATCTATAAACGACGGAGTTACATTTTTCAAAAGTTCTGTGCGAACCACGCTGAATTGAGATCCCTGATGTTTAAAACTGTTAATCGTAGTTTCGATTGTAACTGGTAATCTGTAGACTAAATTCAGTATTTCTTCTTTTTTCAAGGGTTTATTAGAATCGACTTCTGTAACCTTAGGTACTTTTAACGCACGATGCATAAACGCTGCATACTGAGCGCGTGTGACGGAATCGTTTGGTTTAAAATACCCCTGATCTCCAACTGTGACCCCGTTTGAATACAAAGCCTGAACGTGCATAAAGCCCCAATAATTTTTACTGATGTCCGGAATATGTTTGAAGGATTCAATATTCAATCCAAATGCTACATCTAGCACCTTAGCCATCTGAATTCGCGTGAGCGGAGCGTCAGGATTGAAGTTCCCATTGCGATCACCGCTAAAGATACCTGCTTGGGAAACTCTTAAAATCGCATCATAGTTGGGATGACTCGCAGGCACATCCTTGTAACGGAAATTTGTGTCCTTCTTCACTTTCAATTGTAATTCTTTGTCCAATAACTGGGCAACATGCTTACGTGCAACTTTTTCATTTGGTCTGAACGTGCCATCCAGATAGCCATTAATCAGTCCTCTCTCTTGCATGCTCTGGATTACTTCCCAAAAACGATGGTTTGGAGGAACGTCCTTAAATGACTGCGATGAAGCTTTCGTTTGTATACTGAGTGACATAACTGCTGCGACAACAATGCATCCAATCCATCGCCACATCCATCGATTTTTCACCTAATACCCTCTCCTCTTTCTTCTGTCCTTTTTCCGTACTATAATTACTATTATAACTAAATTTATCCAATTTCGCTACGGCGATTGGTAGTTTTTTCTGTAAGTTCCAACAGATCTAGTTTTGGATACTAGCGTTTTATCTTCTAATGTGGCGAGTAAAAGCTACAATAACAGAAGTATAAAATTTATGGCAAAATAAACAGCCCATTGACCCGTAGAGGAGTCAAAGGACTGTTTCCCATTCAACAACCTATCCCGTATCATCGGAAATGGATTGTCTGAACTGCGTTATAACCTAGTAACCAAAACAACATGGCCTAAGTGTTTAACAATTAATTAGTTTTTACATTTATAGTTGAAGTTGCTAGAGGAACTACTTCACCAGTTCCAGTTACATAAGCTACTAATGTTCCTTCTGCGTTATTAGCTAACGTCCCTTCAATCATACCTGAAGAGATAGAAGGTGCTGTTGTAAAATCAGATGCAGTTCCTGAATATTTAACAGCTAAAGTACCTAATACTTCTTCGGCATCTTTAGTCTTATCTTCATCAAGGTCTACATAGATATCGCCATTTTTATCAAGTTGAGCTTTTAATGTGCTATCGCTCAATGTGATATTAGATGGCTGCAATACAACTAAGTCTGATAAAGCTGCAGCTGTTGTAATATCTTTTACTTTTTCAAATTGTACTGTTTTGATAGTTGGAGTAGAATTTGAAACAGTGATTGTTACTGAAGCTCTTGTTACAGTTCCTTCTTTAATAAGGATATTTGTAGTACCAGCTTTTTTACCAGTAACCGCAATCGTCTTAGTATCAGCATCCACTACCGCTTCTGCAACAGCAGCATTAGAAGAAGATACAGCGTAAGCTCCACTACTTATGGCTTCAGAACCAATTTTGAAACCATCTTTATTGTATGTGTTCCAAAGAAGATTTACTTTGTTATCATCAGAAGCAAATACCACATCTAGGTTTAAGTCTTTTCCAGAGTTAGCTATTTCAAGTTTTCTGCTAGCCACTTTAGCATCGTCAGAGATTGATACTGTAACTGTCTTTAAAACTTTCGTGCTATCTGCATTCTTAATTTCTAAAGTTGTATTTCCTTCAGCAGCAGCAACTGGTGTAACTTCAAATTCCGCTTTTCCGTCGACTACCTTTACAGCTTGGTCTGATGCGTTAGTGATATCTGTATTTTTAGATACTACATTAACAGTGCCTTCAAACTCGTCACCATATTGGTCAACTACAGTAGATGCAACTGTATCGCTGTTTCCATTGTAAAGTTTAACTGAAGTAGAACTTGGATCTACAGTCGTAGCAACACGAGCACCACTTGTAACAGTTAATGGCACTTCAACTTTTGCATCATCTGAAGTTACTGTAAAAACTACTGAACCCGGACTTATTGGCGTAATTTCTCCACTTCCATCAATAGTAGCAACCGAAGGATTAGAAGATTTGTAAGTTAAAGTTGGATTTGCAACAGTGGCACCACTTAGAGATGTTACTTTACCTACATCTAAAGTAGTTGCACCATCTTGAACAGAAACTTTACCACTCTTCACAGCAACGTTACCTTGGCTTACTTTCGTTTCTCCAATTGTTGATACATATGCTGCAAAATCAAGAACTTTTACTTCTTTAAGTTCAGATTCAACTTTCTTATCACCTTTAGTGATTACAACTTTATAAGCAAATTTATCACCAGTAGCAATTTTTGCTTCATCAATTTCCCCTGTTGAAGCGTCAACTAATACGTCAGAAGTTGCTTGAAAATCAACAGTATATCCAGCTTGCTTTAATGTTTCAACATTAGCTGAAACACTTTCGTTGTTAATCATAAATGAAAGGTACTGTTTATCTTTCTCTCCATCAAGACGAACATCTGAAGCTGAAATTGAGGCTACATCTAACGAGTAAGCGAAAGCAAATTCAGTTACTTTATCTTTCTCACCTTCAACTTTCTCTGTATATTTCACTTTTAAATCTTTATCTGGTTCAAAAGTTTTTTCAAATGTCAATGTTGCAGACAGTTTGTCTTCACTTACTTTGTAAGAAACAACCTTATTACCTTCTAAGTTGAAGTTTTCAGCTTTTACACGGTCTAATCCTGAACCAATGACTTTTAGTTCTTTATGGTTCATCGCCGTTACCGATTTGACTTCAGGTGTACCTGCTTCAAGAGTTTCTGCTCTATATACGAATACAGCAAACTCTCCACGCTTAATATCAGCGCTTGTACCGAAACTAGTTGCTGTTTTACCAGAAGTGATTCCAGCTTCCACCATGCCTGCTACTGCAGATTTGTAACGTGCACCAACATCAGTGAACTTCAATTTAGATGTATCACCTTTAAGGTCGTAGGCTTTAGCGTTCGCTAAAATAAGCGCAACTTCGCCACGTGTCAAATTATCTTCGAAGCCGAATTTCGTTGTTGTTTTACCGTTAATGACGCCAGCTGCTTTCAAAGAATTGATCGCAAGAGCTGCACGTGCGGGAACGTCAGAGAATCCACTTGCAGGAGCCTTTTCGTCTTGTAATCCGAGCGCTTTAGCGAGAATGATTGCTGCGTCTCCACGTTTGATTGTTTTTTGTACGCCGAATGATGTTTTAGTCAAACCGCTTGTAAGATTATTAGATACTAGGTATTCTACTGGAGCTTTATAGTTTCCTGTAGCATCCGTGAAAGATGCTGTTGTTACAGAAGCTGATGCAACTGGAACGATTGCAGATGCAACAAGTGAAGCTGTTGCAGCTGTAACTACGAATTTTTTATAAGATTTTGGTTGTAAAGCCATTTGTCATATTCCTCCCTGTTTTAGGCAATTCTATTTTTGTTGATGTTTATCAACTAGTAAGTATTTATATCGCCTATATTTCTATTATTGCCTAAGTAGAGATTACTAAACCGTAATAGTAGAACTGTAAAGAATGTAAGGTTATTGAGTTCTTTGCGTTGAACTGTAATGTATCTTTTGGATTCGGGTACCAGGTTCTAACACAATTCAGATAATTACCTCCGAGAAGCCCGAGCTGTGAGAATAAGACAAATCCCTTTACGTCCTTAGTGGCGTAAAGGGATTTTGTTTTTTGATAGCCGTTATTTTACAACAAGAGCCTATAAAGAACAAACCTACGTTTAAGTGAGTCTATTTATATAAATTGTTTGGGTGCCTGTGCAAGACGAAGTTGTGACAATTCATCAAATTTTATAAATATACAGTGAAAAGATCAGCCAAAGTGAATATGGCTGAGCTTGCTTTTTTTATGCAATTGTAGTGAATTTACTGAATAGTGTCGTGCACAGGTACCTGAAATTTATTCTACAACTTCTTCTGCATCAACGCATACAAATTGACAGAGTAGCGTATCACTTGTGAGGTGCACAGCTCCCTAAAACTACCGTTCGTTGATAAACATATAAAATACAGAAAAATCCCCTTACGCCACAAAGGACGTAAAGGGATCTTGCAGTACTATCACAGTTCAGTGCTCTATATTGAGTTATCTGAACTGTGTTAGAACCTGGTATTGTTAGTTAGTTAGTTAGTTAGTTAGTTGTTAATTATTTTACATCTACATTAAGTGTAGAAGATGCTCTTACAGTTTTATTAGTATCATCATCAGTTACAGTGATTACAACTGTACCTTTTTTACCAGAAGCAGTAGTTGTACTAAGAATATTTTTAGTCCAATCCGCACCTAGAGTGATATTTTGACCTGCTGCTCCAGATAATGTAGCAGCTACTGTGCCAAGAATTTCATCATCTTTCTTTGTATAGTTACCATCATCATTTTGGTCTAGGTATAACACTGGTACTGCTACATTATCTAGATCAATACGAACTTTTGATGTTGTATCTACTGATACCTTAACACCTTCAACGATAGCATCAATACCAGCAACTGTATCAGTAATTGTAAAGATATCTTTATACGTGATAGCTTTATTTGCTACTGAAATTGTAGTCCCATTATTTTTCCATGCGATTGATTCAATTGTAGGGTGTACTTCTTGAACTGTAATAGTTGCAGTAGCTACTTGTACTCCAGCTTTTTTCAAGATGATTTGAGTAGAACCAACTTTAACACCTGTTACAACGATTTTTCCATTTGACAGAGTAGCGTATCACTTTTGAGGTGCACAGGTCTCTAAAACTACCGTTCGTTGATAAACATATAAAATACAGAAAAATCCCCTTACGCCACAAAGGACGTAAAGGGATCTTGCAGTACTCTCACAGTTCAGTGCTCTAAATTGAGTTATCTGAACTGTGTTAGAGCCTGGTACCGTTAGTTAGTTGTTAATTATTTTACATCTACATTAAGTGTAGAAGATGCTCTTACAGTTGTATCTGTATCATTATCAGTTACAGTGATTACAACTGTACCTTTATTACCAGAAACAGTAGTTGTACTAAGAATATTTTTATTCCAATCCGTACCTAGTTTGATATTTTCACCTGCTGAACCAGCTAGTTTAGCAGAAACTGTACCAAGGATTTCTTCATTATTGTTACGGGAACCGTTATCATCTGAATCTAGGTATAGTAAAGGTGCTGCATTACCATTACCTAGTTCAATACGAACTTTTGATGTTGTATCTACTGATACTTTTACACCTTCAACGATAGGATTAACACCAGTAGCTGTATCAGTAATTGTAAAGATATCTTTATACGTGATAGCTTTACCTGCTACTGAAATTGTAGCCGCATTATTTTTCCAAACAATTGATTCAATTGTTGGAACTTCTTCTTTAACTGTAATAGTTGCAGTAGCTACTTGTACTCCAGCTTTTTTCAAGATGATTTGAGTAGAACCAACTTTAACACCTGTTACAATGATTTTTCCATCAGCGTTTATAGCTGCAGGTACTGTAGCTACAGTATGATTTGCAGATTCTACAGTAAATCCAGCATCAGCTGCATTTAATGTTTG
Source organism: Sporosarcina sp. Y1011 (assembly GCF_057669885.1). Classification (NCBI taxonomy): domain Bacteria; kingdom Bacillati; phylum Bacillota; class Bacilli; order Caryophanales; family Caryophanaceae; genus Sporosarcina; species Sporosarcina sp. Y1011. The sequence continues at coordinate 134,102 of NZ_JBYHFP010000002.1, forward strand.
TAAAAAGCCACCAGATTTAGTAAATTCTTTTGCATTTAATGTTACAGTTTTTGTACCAGCTAGGTTAGCTACACCATTAGAAGAATCAGATACTTCTAATTTATAGTTATCTGCTGTGTTATCAGCAGAAACATTAACTGTGAATTGACCAAGGTTTTTAAGAGTAGTTAAATCTTTAACAACTACTGTATAAGAACCAGCTGTCGCACCTGCTAAAGGTTTAATTGTTACTGGTAATTTTCCATCCTCTATAGCATTAGTCGCAGTTACACCTGCTTGACCAGTTACTTCTGAAACTGCGATAGTTGCTGAACCAGCTGCTGCAACAATTTTAGAACTATCTAATTTTTCACCAAATTGGTCAGTGATTGCTACATTATTTGTAAGAGTTGCTCCTGGAGCAACAGTAACACTACCAGCAGTTGCTTCAGTTGCTACACGAGCTTCATTAACTACAGTAATTTCTTTAGAGTAAGTAACATTACCTGCTGTTAAAGTAATTGTTGTTTTACCAGCTTTGATAGGTGAAATTTCACCTGTAGAAGCATTAATTGTTGCAACTTCTGGATTTGATGAAGCAAATGATGATAAACCAGATACTTTAATCACGTTTCCTGTATTAGATTTAACACTATCTACTACTACATTAGCATCTTTTGTTGAAACTACAGCTTTTGTTAATCCTAATTGGCTAGTTTTAAGAACGATATCGCCAATTGCTGGTGTTGCAGCACTTACTACTTTTACTGTAACAGTATTAGATTCAGCTGTTTTGCCATCTTTAGTAAGTACTACTTTTACATCAAATGAATCATTTAATTTTAGTTTAGATTCATCAATCTCACCTGTAGTAGAAGTAGTTCCAGTTGTAAATACTCCTTTGTTGGCTTGGAATTCAATACCATAACCAAGTGAGTCAATTGTAGATAAGTCAGTAACTGCACCGTTAAGTGTTACTTGTAAGAATTGCTTATCTTTGTTAGCTTCAAGTGTAGTAGTTGTTACAGCTGCTGTAGCAAAAACGAATGTGTATTTTACTGTAAATTCTTTAGTTCCTGATTCAGTTTTAACAGTTACTTTGTATTCAGAACCATCTACAAGAGCAGTTTCAAGAGTTAAAGTAGCTGATTTTCCATCAGCTGCTGCTGAAATAGCTTTAACTGTATTCCCTGCAACTGTTACGTCTGTAGCTTTAAGATTTTGAAGACCAGTACCAGTTAAAGAAAGAGTTGTAGCGTTAGTCGCCGTTACCGATACAACCACTGGTGATTTCGTCAATTCTGCTTTGTATACGAAAATAGCAAACTCTCCACGTTTGATAGCATCGCTAGTACCGAATTTAGTAGCTGTTTTACCAGAAGTGATTCCTGCGTCAACCATACCTGCTACTGCAGTTGCATAACGTGAGCTAACATCAGTGAACTTCAATTTAGAAGCGTCGCCTTTAAAGTTGTAAGCATTCACGTTAGCTAAAAGAAGTGCTACTTCGCCACGAGTCAAGTTGTCTTCGAAACCAAATTTCGTTGCTGTTTTACCGTTAACGACACCAGCTGCTTTTAACGAGTTGATCGCAAGAGCTGCGCGTGTTGGCACGTCTGAGAATCCGCTTGCAGGAGCTGTTTCGTCTTGAAGACCAAGTGCTTTTGCAAGGATAATTGCTGCGTCTCCACGTTTGATTGTTTGTTGTACACCGAATGTAGTTTCAGTCAAGCCAGCAGCCAGATTATTAGTTACTAGATACTCTACTGCGTCCTTATAGTTACCTGAAACGTCTGTGAATGCTGCTGTTGTTACAGATGCTGATGCCGCTGGAACAAGTGCAGATGCTACTAGTGCTGCTGTTGCAGCAGTTGTAACGAATTTTTTGTAAGAATTTGATTGTAAAGCCATGTGTAGTATTCCTCCCTGTTTTAGGTGTATCTGTTTTGTGCTGATATGTATCAGCGGTGTTCTTCCGTCTTAGTATACCATTAGTTCATTCGTTAGGCTATGAATTGTTACTAAACATTTCATAGATTACCAAGAATGTCATAGTACCTAAACTCTCATTCTATTATACATCTTACTCTGTATTTATCAAGAAGAATCTGAATTAATTTCTAAATACTTATTTCAACAAAATCATAGAGAAGTAAAATATAGGAAGATGATTATCAAGTTAATGAATTTTTATATCAACACGCCACTATACATGAACATTGGCTTTATATAGATTTCGTTCAATTTGTCTCACTAAAAACCAATCTACTAGTTACGAATTAACACATTCGTAAGCACTTTCTTTTTTACATCCTTCTAAATAATTAGTAAGATTACGCATTGTTATATTATCGTATTATCTTGAATCTACTACCGATATATTTGGGTCAATTAGATTCCTGTCATCTAAAAAAGCCCGAATCTCGTATGTTATTAAACACTTGAGATTCGGGCTTTTTAATTTGTCATTTGGTTATCGTATCAGTACTAATTCGTGCCTGGAAGACCAGGACCGCAAAAAGAAATGCGAGATAGATTGATACGGATGGCGCTGTCAGTACATGCCCTGCCGTATAGCTAATGCCTATTCCGATTAGGAATGCAACGCCGGTCAAGATTCCAAAGTATGTGAATCTAGTTTTAAAGTTGGTGATGAACTGCCAGACGTATTTTAGAGCGAAGTACAGGATCGGTGCCATCATATATAGGAAACCGATGATACCGAAAGAGTAAAACCAGTCGTGAAAATCCATTTCAATCATTTTAAGCGGTTTGTGCGGTTGAGGGTAGTCATAGTTACCTGCGAAACCCATACCGAATAATTTCTGACTGATCGGCGCTTCTGCGAATTGCCTAGTGTAATCGGCTGCGTATTGTTCTCGACTGCTAAACACTAGATTTTCAAACTGTTTCCCCGTTATGAATGGGTCTTCCTCTTCTTCTTCATCAATCACAATTTCTTCCCCAAATTCATCAAATTCAACGGGCTTGTCCCCCATTGAAATGCCTAGTATGTTTAAATGAGCAAACATGTTACCGAATACTGGGGTGAATGGTGTAGTGAAACTTAGTACAATGAGCAGGATGGTAGAAACGAGTACATTCGCTTTTACCACTTGTTTGTCGGTATCCTTGTTCTTCATAAGCAGCATAATTAAACTGCCAACCAAAACGGAAAGGAGAACAATGATAATTCCTCCGTATCCCACTTTGGTTCCGAGCGCAAGCATCGATATTGAGAGCAAAATGAACGGCAACCAATAAATGAACTTTTTCGGAGCAGTCATTTTATTTACTGCGTATAGGGCGGTGATAGGCAATAGTATTGCCATTGTTGCACCGATTTCATTGCCCGCGTAAAACCACCCTGTCCATCCTTCTTTCGACCTTGCATAGTTTGCAAGGCTTGTTCCAGTCAACTGCGCAATGATGAATACGGCACTGATCATGCCCGATGCAATAAGGAAATAGTTAACGAGCTGTTTCTTTGTATCGGTTCCATTTTTCGCTAGTGCCTCTATTAATAGAAGGAAACCGAAAAACAGTACGTGGAAATAAACGACTTTTGTATAAAATGTCAATTCTTCAACGACGAAAAACGGTTCTTTCACAGTCATACTTGTTACAAAGTTAACAATGACGAGTACTGCAAATCCGATTAAGTAAAGTAAATAAAGTTTTGCCCGTTTACTTTTTGTAGCGGCATAGATAATCCATCCAGCCATGACTGCTAAATAGGCTAGACGGATGATGACACCGATTGTTAACGGAATATCTATGAATAAGATTGAAGCAGTCGTCAAGATATCTATGATTGGTTGGATAATTATGAACGCAACGAGTGCTAGCATTATTTTATGTTGTTTAAATTCCATGGGGACTAGTTCCTCTTTCGTTTAGGTTTTCTATGTTAGTTTTTAGAATCTCCGAGAACATGGACATCAAATCCTGCCTCTTCCCACTTACGTCGATCGATGCAATTTTTCGTATCGATAACGACTTTGCAGGCCATTTGCTTCGCTGCTTGGTTCGGATCCATTGTTTTGAACTCCTCGTGGTTCGTTAAAATGACAATTGCTGAAGCGCCATCTAATGCTTCATCTATATTTTGCGTTTGCACGTCCATGTTGTTTGTCTTGATATGTGGATCGTATGCGAAGACATTCAGCTCTTTGTTCAGCATTTGTTTAACGACATCGACGGAAGGACTTTCCCGCATATCATCAATATTCCCTTTGAATGCAAGGCCAAGTGCAGCTACTTTTGGTTGTTCTACGCCTTTTTCTTTTAGTATATCCGCCGTCAATTGCGCCGTATATTCTGGCATACCATCATTTGTCCGGCGCGATAAGTGTATGATTTGTGCAAGTTCCGGGTTTAACTCAACAAGGAACCATGGGTCGACTGCGATACAGTGTCCACCGACACCTGGACCCGGTTGGTGAATATTGACGCGCGGGTGGTAATTTGCAAGCCGTATTGCTTCCCATACGTCCACACCAATGTTAGCTGAAATTTTTGCCAGCTCATTTGCGAGTGCAATATTGACATCGCGATAGGTGTTTTCCATGACTTTGACAAGTTCTGCTGTGGTGTCGTCTGTTTCATGCATTTGCCCTTTGACAAATGACCGATATAATTCAGATGTCATGCGCGCTGATGCTACATTCACACCTCCGATAATCCGATCATTCGAAACAAGTTCTTCGAAAACACGACCGGGAATAACCCGTTCTGGTGAATGTGAGACGAAAATTTCCGTTCCGATTTCGAGTCCTGATTGAACAAGTTCAGGAATGATGACATCTTGTACAGTCCGAGGTGGCACTGTCGATTCGAGAATGACAAGATTTCCTTCTTCGACGAACGGCGTGATTGCTTTGGCTGCGCTACGGATGTATTCAAGATTTGCCGTTTTGTTGTCCGTGATTGGTGATGGTACAGCAATAATGAAGACGTCCGCTTTTACAGGTTCTGTCGACACTGTGAAAGCGTTCGAATCAATTGCTTTGTCTAACCGTTCTTGCAGGCCGTTCTCTTCTATATGAAGTTTTTTATTACTGATGTGTTCGACTACACTTTCGTTGACGTCGACACCATGTACGATGTGTCCATGATTCGAAAACATAACAGCTGTTGGTAGACCGATGTAACCCAGTCCAACTACGCAAATTGATTTTTTCATTTATATGCTCCTTTTACATTTCACTTAGTTTCTTCTATTAAATAGTAATTTTATTAAAAAGCGTGGTAAGTTGAGCTGACGTTTAATGCGTTTCGGGTCGCTCATAAGCCTGTAAAGCCATTCGGTACCTGTTTTCCTGAAGAAAGCCGGTGCCCGTTTGACCGTTCCGGAAAACACGTCAAAACTGCCGCCGACTCCCTGGAATACTAAGACGTTTGAAAGCTTGTCCATGTTGCGTTTAATCCATAATTCTTGTTTTGGGCTGCCAAGGGCGACAAAAATGATTTTGGCAGCACTGTCGTTTATGCGTTCGATGAGTGCGTTTTCGTCTTGTTCATAGCCGTCAGTCGTTCCTGCAATCACAATTCCGGGATTATCTTTTGTAATGTTTTCTGCAGCTCGTTCGACAACTTCTCTCTTCGCTCCGTATAAGTAGATCGGATGGCTTTCTTCTGCCGCGAATTTTAACAGGCGTGCCATCATGTCGACACCTGTTACACGTGTTTTGATATTCCCATTTTTCAGCTTGGATGCAAGTAGGATACCTACACCGTCCGCGATTTGAAATGTGGAGCCGTTAATAAGCTCTTTCACTTCGGGATTTTTTTGCGCGGCCATCACTTTTTCCGGATTGACTGCGATAATTGTCGACTTATCCCCGCGATCCATTCTCAGTTTTATAGCCTTCACAATTCCTTCATATGTAAGTGGCGATACATGTACGCCAAGGTATGCATCCTTCATAGTTGAACCCTCAATTCCATCGCTTTCAATTGTATTAGTATAGCAGAAACTCAAAGCGGTTGCATAGCTATCTGTAAGAGTGATAAAATCTGAGGAGGATGATGCTTTCACGAGTACGTGGAGGCTTTTGTTATGAGGAGGAACGGGTATTGAAAATTGTAATTTCCGGCTTTTACGGCCTTGGCAATACAGGTGACGAGGCGATTTTGAAGGCGATTGTTGATAATTTACGTGCGGAACTTGATAATCCGGACATTACAGTGTTTTCATTGTCCCCTGAAGAGACAGCGAAAGAACATGGTGTAAAGTCGGTATATCGTGGATGGCGTCATGGGAATAAGGACAAAGTGAAAGCATTGCGTAAGGCGGACTTGCTAATTTCTGGTGGGGGTGGCCTATTGCAGGATACGTATCCGACTAAATTTTTGTTTGGTCCCCTTCCCTATTATTTGCTTATTGTCTTCTTGGCGAAGTTATGCGGAACGAAGGTAATGTTCTTCTCACAAGGCATCGGTCCTGTGACGAGTAAATGGGGCAAGTTTTTAATGCGATTGTTTGCCAATATGGCAGATTTGGTCACAGTACGTGATCAGTATTCAAAAGATTATTTGATTTCATTAGGGGTGAAACGCCCTGAAACGATTGTGACGGCAGATATTGTGTTCGCCTTTAAACCAAATGAAGATAATGTTGCGTATGTGTCGCTTGGTTTGACAGGTGATGAACGTCTTGTCGCCGTTGCACCACGTCCTTGGTTTGAACATGAAGATGTCTATATTGAAAAACTGGCATGGGTATTGGATGAATTGATCGAACAGCGTGGTGTTCTGCCCGTGTTCGTACCAATGGAACCGCCTTATGATACAAACGTTTCGAAAAAAGTGATGGCTAAGATGAAGCATGCGAATCAGACGCGTTTGCTTGGTGAATCATTTACACCCAATGAGTTTTATAATTTCATAGCTAAGACAGATTTAACACTTGCACTACGATTGCACGCATTAATATTCGCGGCATTATCGAACGTGCCGCATATCGGGTTAAGTTATGATCGCAAAGTGGAGAGCTTTTTGAAACGCTCAGGTATGTGGGACAAGTCGTTCCCTCTCGGAGAGTTTACAAAAGAGGAACTGCTTGAGAGTTCCTTATATGCGCTTGATCACTCGGATGAACTAAAAGCAATGATTGAACCAAATGTTGACGTTTTGCGTTCTGAAGCGCTTCGCAATGTTGACTTGTTACGAGATACGTTTTTGAATGGAGGACGATGAGTAATGAAGATTTTATTGGCAACTGCGTATGATTATCCTCATTTAGGAGGATTGTCGGTTCATTTAACGACATTGAAGTCAGGTCTTGAATCACGCGGACATGAAGTGCGTATTGTGTCGTTTACGGATGTGCCTAAGTGGAAAAAAGAAGGTGTCGTAAGAGGCCCTGCTTTTCTATTGAATAAAGTGAAACAAGGATCAGGGTATGTCTGGTCGTTGAAACGTCGGAAAGAAGGACTTGAGGCAATCATTAAAGCCGAAGTTGCGGATGGCTCGTATGACTTGGTTAATGCGCAGGATGTCTTTACGACATTTGCTGCTATGTCTTCCGATGTCCCTGTTGTCAGCACGGTTCACGGTTACTTGACGTTTGAAGGTATTTCCAAGGGGTCCGTTATAGATGGCTCCCCTGAAGCGAAGGAATTGATGGAAGATGAGCGGGCATCGTATAAAGCGACGCGCGAAGTAATCACTGTCGATACGCGGATCAAGGAGTATATCGAAAAGGAAACAGGCGTGGTCGGCAATATGATTAAGAACTTCATCGATGTCGAGTCGTTTAAGCCTGAGATTGAACGTCGAGATGAATTCCGTGAAAAGTATGGACTAGAGAAAGATGACTTGATTTTCTTCGTGCCCCGCAGGTTGACGAAGAAAAATGGTGTTATTTATCCGATTCTTTCATTGCCAGCAGTACTTGAGAAATTCCCGAAAGCGCGGGTTGTGTTTGCGGGTACTGGCGAAATGATGGAGACGATGAAAGCGAAAGCAGCAGAACTAGGCATAGCTGATCGCGTGACAATGGTTGGTGCAGTTGACCATACGGATATGGTTGAGTATTATGCGGCGAGTAACGTTGCGCTTGTGCCATCGATTTACTCTGCTGGTGTTGAGGAAGCGACTTCGATATCGGCGCTTGAAGCGATGGGCTCCGGTGTTCCCTTGATCGCATGTGCGGTTGGTGGTTTGAAGGAAATTATCGAGGATGGTGTGGACGGGCTGCTTGTTGAAGAGCAGAACGTAGAAGCCTTAAGCGACGCAATGATTCGCTTGCTTGGCGATCCTGAAGAAGGTCAGCGCTTGGCAGATACGGCTCGTGCGAAGATTATTGCGGAGTATTCACATTTTGCTGCAGCTGAGAAATATGAAGCAATTTACCTTAAAGCATTGAATAAATAATTGTGAAGCTCCCTGCCCCGGCTGGGAGCTTCTTCTATTATGGAGGGTATTATGAACCGATTGAAAAAGACAGCGTTATGGGCGACAGCGCTTGCGCTCGTTTTAAAAGTATCTGGATTTATCCGCGAATCAATTGTTGCAAAAGAATTCGGTGCTTCTTCTGAGACCGATGCCTATTTCCTTGCATTCGGCTTCATCACCCTCATTGTTGCCATGATTTCGACAGGGTTCAATAATGTTTTTTTACCGATGTATGTGAAAAGTCGGGCTGCCGGCGAGCGTGGAGATCAGAATGCCAATGCGCTATTGAATTGGACGATGCTCATTTTTGTCGGCGTCAGTATCGTTGGCTGGTTTTTCGCGGATGCATTTGTACCGTTCATTTACGGCAATATGACTGAAGCGACATCTGTTCTTGCCGTTCGAATGACACAGATTTTCTTTGCCTTTATGACGATGATTGCGCTTAGCGGTTTGCTCGATTCTTATTTGCAGTCGCGGCGTATTTTCGTACCATCGCAAGTTTCCAAATTGCTTGCGACATTAATGGCCGCCCTTTTCGCATTATTCTTCAGCGATATATGGGGTATTTTCTCTTTGATTTACGGTTTTATCGCCGGAACGGTAATGGGAGTTGTGATTCAAATCGCTGCCCTTATCCGCTCGGATTATAAATGGCAGCCTGTGTTTCGAATGGAGCGCGATTTCAAGGTAGCTTTCTTGATTTTGATTGTGCCTTCCTTACTGAACTCTGTCGTTGGACAGGTGAATTTATTTGTTAACCGATTTTTCGCTTCTGGCACGGGGGATGCGTCAGTTACCTATTTGAATAACTCTTCGCTCATCATCAGTATTCCGAATGCGATTTACGCGACGACTTTGGCTGCCATTATCTTTACGCTAATGAGTGAGCAGACGGAAAATGTGGCGAAATTTAGAGATACGGTGTTTCGTGGGATGGAAATTTCGTTGGTGACGCTATTACCGGTTGCAATTGGATTGTTGGTTGTCGGCGATGCGGTTGTTGCGTTCATCTATGAACGAGGCGCGTTTACGGCAGCAGATACAACGAATACACATCTGGCTTTGTTATTGTATTTGCCGATTATTGTATTTCAGGGAATGCAACTCATTTTGTCGAAGTCGATGTATGCACGCGGCAAGACGGCGGTTGTTTTTCGGATCAGTGTTACGACGATTGCCGTGAACTTTTTGCTGAACTGGTTGTTGGTTGATAAGTATGGGTATCCAGCGCTTGCGATTTCAGCGTCTGTTGTGAGTGTTTATTACTTTGTTGTGTCGATGGTTGTCGTGTACCGCGATTTAGGGATTGCTGAGTTTAAGCGATTTGCGCGGATGAGTTCGCGGGTTGTCGGTCCTGCTATTGTAATGGGACTCGCTGTTTGGGGATTAAAAGTTGTCCTTGGGGCTAGTGAGTGGGCAGCTTTGTTACAGTTGGCTGTGCTTGTACCAGCAGGGATTGCTGTCTATGCAGGCATGCTGTTCTTGTTTTACCGTGAAGGGGTCAGACGATTTGTTGGACTTATACGGAGATGAATTTTAAGTAAATCAAGGGAATCAATTTTGGGAGTGTGTTTTCGATTGAAGAAATGGATTGTTGGTTTGATAGTATTGCTAGTTGTAATCTTGGGTGTCGCGGTTTTGCCCAATTTCATAAAAGATACGACGATTGTCTATGAAGGGGATGATTACTCTGCCTCCCTTATGACATCTTCCGCAGTGAAGACCGAGTTTTCGGGTGAGAAGACACGGAAAATGGAAAACACAGTTGACGTTATTCGGGAATTTGATGTAAAACTGTTCGGCAAAGATATAGGAACCTATTCGATCGTAGAACGAACGCTAGGTAACGGGGCCGTCTTCCTCTTTGAACGGTTAGAGAATGATGGTTTGATAGGGTTTAACATGCGTACCACAATCGACTTTAAAGCCGGTGTGGATCTCGACACGAAAAATTGGAATCCCGTTACGGTTGACCACCCGCATCATAATGTTTTCGGGGAGGATCCGACGGTCAATCCTTACGGCAGGATTACGGCTACCAGTGAAGATCATACGCTTGAATTGCTTGTTGGAAACCAATACGTTTCGAAAGCGATGGTTAAAGAATATGAAAATGGAAATGCGAGTAAGATTCGTGAGTTGGACCGTGAATTCCAAGATATAGAAGTCAATGATGACGCAATTTCACGGTCGGCGAGCGTAGGAAGTGGAAAAATTGCAGAGTCTTGGATACTTGTAGCGGAAGAGCCTCTTTTCTCCTCCGAGGTTGAAGAGGATGACTATATCGATTTCGCGTTACATAATCAGGTTTCGCAGTTGAACTGGTTAACGATGGACGGCCCTTACACGAAGTTGCCGTTCTCAATCGAGCCATCTACTAAAATGGGCTATGGGCGTGTCATCGGCCGGATTGAAGATGACGTGGCGCTAGAGTGGTACGAGAAATCAGGTTCTGTATTTTTCGAAACGATGGTGTTGAATTCACGCATCAATCTGCTCTACTATATCGATGAGTTTGAAGGGACGCGCTGGCCTTCCGAGTATACGAGCACTTGGCTGGGTAATGCTTATGGTGTACGTGCTCCCTATGTGGATACACGCTACAATGAGTTCGTGTCGTTCTTCTTGGACAAGACCGCCGAAACGTTTAAAGGCGACGTAACAGGCGCAGAACTGTACGTACCTGTGTATGCGGATTATTTACTATCTCGCATTGAAGCTGGTGAAATCATCGAAGCTGGCGATGGCTATCTCATTGTCGATTATTTCGATGAAGATCCGAAGACGCCGGTGACGCATGCTTCCTTGAATCATGAACTAGGCGGTTTGAAGGTATTGTTGACCGCCTTTAGCGATACAGGTGAACAGAAGTATATGGAAGCTGCAAAGCATGTCATAACGGGTATTGAGTCGTTTGGTCATGCAGATGGCGGATGGATCCGAGAAACTGGGGATCTGTGGTATCAAGCGAGACCGGATGGCATGTTTTCTGGTGATGACTATCCACAGCTGACGTTATTGGATCTTCTGGAAACGCAGAAGTTGTTGGAGAAGATGAAGTTGCCACGAAATGCGTATTTCGATGAGATGATTGATGCGAAGCTTGGGTACTTGGAAAGTGAAGACGCGGAATTGATTGAGAAGGTTACGAATTTGCTAGAGGAATAGTTTGATGGGCTCCCGATTTGGGGGCTTTTTTTGATGCTAGGAGGATACTTGGAGGCTTCAATGATTTGTATCAAAAGTACATTGCACTGGTTGTACGGTTTTCCACACTTGACCTATGTTCTACTTTATTGCTTTAGGTAGTTTCTACCGTAAAAGAAAAACCCCAGTCAATCAGTTAAATTCTGATTGACTGGGGTTTTTATTGTTTGCTGTTATTTCTTTGGATAGCTGATTACGTTCACTACGTCTTCACGCACATAGCCGTATTCAGCGGATTGTAGATCCGAAAGGACTTTGTACCAAGTATAGTTGTCTGCTCCTTTAAGCGTTTCGACTATGACCAATGGATAGCCTAATGGATAGCCGACTCCTGGAGCGTAACCTTTGTACACACCTACATTTCTTGCTTTGTATTCAAACAAAACGTTAGCTGATGATGAAGCATCAGGTGATGTTCTAACTCGGGTCGGTATGTCAAATTTGGTAATTGCGAATTGACTGTATTCATGGAGGTCTTTCCCGCCCATTGCTTTATCATGTTCATACATATGAGCTCCTGCTTTCGCACCCCATGTCGGGTCCGATGCATAATTGACATTGAAGCCCGTCGTTTTATTACCAAATGCAGCTCCTAGGTTTCGGCCTAAGCCGCTAGCGGGATTAATATAGTTTGGATTTAAGAACGCATCTGCCAAGGCTACTGCACTTAATTCAGGCGATTTAAACGTCCCTTGATCCGGGCATAGTTTAGTCAATGAATCATATTTATAAAGACCGAAGAGATTGTTGCATTGTTGAGCAGTTTTGCTCATGCCGTAATCACTTTCATGAATCGCAAGTGACAAAATCATCAAAGCATTAATACTTTTTTCTTTTTCAATCGCCTTGAAGTAAGTTCCCATTCCAATTAGTTTGGACTTTTCACTAGCTTTAGCGTAATTGACAGGATATGCAATTTCTCTCTCTGTCAATTTCTCCATAATGTATTTATTTAACTCTTCAGCTGTATAATTCGTTGCAGTACGTGCGGATAAGAACTGGAAATATGGGAAATACGTACCTACTCCTTGTCCTTTTTCATTCATAAAATGGACACCGTCCGGACTATAGTAGACTACGCCTTGCTTCAAAAAGTCAGGTGCCGGTCCGATTGCATACCAACCTGATGATTTACTCATGTAATTATATATATTATGGATCAGCGTTCCATATTGACTTACAGAATAATTGTCTCGTTTTGTCACTAACGCAAGTGGAATCAGGTCCACTTGAGAGTGTTTCACGTAACCTTCAGTAGCACCAACTTGGACTTTCACAAAGTTGTCGGTCGAACCAAGATAACGCATTTCTCTACCTTGTTCTATATATGTTACTTGTTTTTTTAATGCAGTGTCAGAATAGATAACTGTATTCTCTTTCGCTCCGCTCGCTGTTTTGTTATCACCGAAAGCCATTCCTGTTTTAACACGTACTAGTTCATTGCCTCGATACATTGCTTGGTATTTAGCCGTATTATTGAAATCAGTAGCAGCATCCGAATATTCTTTATATGTTTTTGTCGCTTTTACTAGTTTGCCATTCTCTATCGTGGCTAACGTGTACAAGTTGGACACCACCGGTGGAGTTACAGGCGGTGTTACGGGTGGTGTAACAGGTGGCGTAACGGGCGGTGTAACAGGCGGTGTAACCGGGCCGCCATAGGACTCCTTCGCTTTTAAAAAGCGTGAAATGAATGCTGCTGCCTGTTCGCGTGTCGCGTTGGACTTTGGTTCGAAACGATAAGTTGTCTTAGGATCCTTTGCGTTGTTTGGGAATCCACTAATGATATTGTAATTGATGCTATAAAGTACGGCGCGGAATCCGCCGGATGAGACGAAATCTTTTCTGTCAGTGAACTCGATTCGTTTTTCTACTGTAGCCATTTGACTATAATCCAATACGTTCTTCATTGTGAGTGCTACTTGTTCACGAGTGATGAGATCATTTGGCTTGAATGTATTATCACTGGAGCCTACCATGAGTCCCGCGCCGCTCACTTTATGGATTGCGGAGGCTAATTTCGATGTAGGCGGAACATCTTTGAAACTCCCATTTGCTTCTGGTAGTTCAAGCGCTCTGGCGATGATTGCCGCAAACTGCGCGCGTGTTACGTTTTCCGTCGGTCGAAACGTTCCGTCTTCATAACCGCTCAAGTATCCTTTTTCAATCATTTCCCGCATTTCTAGTTCGAGAGAGCGTCCCGTCAATTCATCCGCATTTGCAGAAATGTTTGAAAGACCAACTGAAAGGGTAAATATTACTAACAAGGTTGCAATTAATTTACTACTAATTCTAGTCATTTCTTTCCTCCTGTATAATTGTAGTTTTTCTCTGACTTTCTAGCTTTAGACCAAATCTATTATTATCGTATCACTATTACTATACTTATCTATCAGTTTACCCCTTTGGTGTATGAGAAGTAAATAGAGAAAAGGAGCCGATCGTTTATTGTAACGAGCGACTCCCTTCTATTTATAGCTATCTTTACAACTTTACTATTTCTTATTTAACGCTATAGAGTGCTGCGGAGAATTCTGCACGTGTTGTGTTGGCATCGGTTGAGAAGTTTGCTGTTTGGAAAATCGTCGTCTTATCCAATAGCTTCAATGCAACAATCGATTCATATGCCCAGTACGAAGCCGGTACATCTGTATAAATTGACGCGCTTTTCACTTGACCTTCAACGGAATCTGAAATGTTGAATGCGCGCTCTAATATTATCGCTAGTTGTGCTTTCGATAACGGGTCATTCACACCGAATTTACCATTCGAGTATCCCGCCAGTATTCCTGCCTCATTCATCGCTGCAATGTCTTTTGCAAATGAGTGTGTTGTTCCTACATCCGAGAAAATAACGTTACTTTTTGGTTTTAGTTCCAAAACACGATTTACCATTGCGGCAGCTTGTCCCCTACTTACTTGTGCTTCGGGACGGAATTCCTGATTTGGGAACCCACTGATGATTCCTTCTACATTAAGTTCTTTTATCGCATCATAAGCTGCATGGGCGACCTGAACGTCAGCAAAGTTGCCATCCGTGACTGGCGCTAATTCTGGAGCTGGTGTTGGTGCTGCCGATTTAACTGGCGTATTAGTCACAGAGTCAAGACGTTTTGCGCCTGCATATCTTGGATTCCAGTAAGGATTCGTGTCGATATTATCAATCTTAATTCCAGCGCTTGATGTTGCTGAAATCATATTCTGATTGCCAACGTATATTCCTACATGTGATATTCTACCTTTTCCACCAGTGCCTGCGAAGAAAACAAGATCGCCCGGTTGTAAATTACTTTTGCTAACCGCAGTCCCTTGACTGTATTGTGCGGCGGCTGTCCGATTCAAGTTGATGCCTAATTCTTTATAGACATAACTTGTGAACCCGGAACAATCAAAGCCTGATGTTGTCGTTCCGCCATAGACATATTTGATGCCCAGAAGCTTTTTAGCTTGAGTGACAACTTCATTTGGTGTTGCTGCACTCACTTCCTGCATTTGTGTGATTGGTGCGATTGTTAGTAGTAAAGCCGTAAGGACGACAAGTATGAACTTTCTTCTCAAATTTACACCCCGCGTTAATTTTTTTGTCTATTTATCTATTAGTTTGTTTGCTCTTATACTTTCTCATAGACTTATAGTATCAGATTATAGACCTTTATTAGATTACAGTTCCATTACAATCAAGTAACAGAAGTTTATCGACAAAAAGGCTCAACTATCACCTTTTAGGTAATGGTTGAGCCTCTTTGTCATTCAATTGAAAAGATCGGGCCTTTTTGCACCAGCGAGAAACACACTAAATGTTGCTCTGGTCATCGGTTCTTGAGGTCTAAAGGTGCCATCCGGGTAACCTTCTATAATACCCGTTTGTGCTAATGCACGAATAGCTTCATAACTTGTTACATTCGGAGTCATATCTGTAAATTGAGAAGGCCGTGATTTATCAATAGGAAACTGGAATGCTTGTTGAAGTAATAATGCCATTTCTGCCCTTGTGACGGCATCATCAGGACGGAAGGTACCATCTGTGAAACCAGCAACAAGATTTTCTTCAACCGCAGATTGGATATAACCTGAAGCAAAGCTATTCGGATTTACATCCGTGAAAACAGATTTTCGTTTCTCACCGTTATGTCCAAGCGTCCTACCTAGCAGAACTACAGCTTCTGCACGTGTGATGCGAGCGTCAGGCCTAAATGTGTTATCTAAATAGCCGCTTATCCCTTCGTTATACGCCAAATATGCTATGTGTCCGATATACCATTTATTTTGGTTTATATCTTTGTATTGGGCAGTGTCTACATTTACATTGACCTGCTCAGTCATTTCTTTTCCTTTTACACCTTGGTAAGACAGCGTTAGCTTATGATTGCCCTTGAACCGATATAATTCCCACACTCCCGGCTCGAGTTCTTTTATATCAACGTCCCCCGCCTGAAGTTTTCGGTTCGTGGTTCGATCTGCATTTGACAGTTCCACGACGATTTTACCACGTTCACTATAATGGGATGCGATTGGAATTTCTTCAATTGACATCGGATAACGCACAAGACCGTATCCAAATTCCTTATCGCGCCCTTTCACACCAAGATCTTCTGCTGTGTTTGCCAAAATAGCTCTCATCTTCGTATTCGAAATTTCCGGTAATCGTTCTTTTAGAAGCGCAATGACTCCTACGACATGCGGAGATGCCATTGACGTGCCAGATAACTCCATATAACCATCACGGATTCCGTCATTATCTAGTGAAATTGGGTAAGTACTTCTAATCTTGTCGCCTGGTGCAGCCATTTCTACTTCCGCGCCGATTGAAGATTGAGTAAGACGGGATTTGTTTTGCATGATAGCCGAAACAGCAATAACATGAGCGTATTTAGCAGGGAACTGGACAGAATCTATTAAATCTCCAAATTCCTCATTTCCCGCAGAAGCTACTAAAATCATCCCTGATTGGTAGGCTTTTTCAATCATCAGTCTTAATGCGGGATCATCCTTATCTGTCGTTATACTCATATTAAGTATATCGATGTTATTCTTAATCGCCCATTCTACACCGGCAATAATATCCGAAGTTTTCCCCCTATTTTTTTTATCAATTATTTTTATGGAATATAGCTCTACATCAGGTGCAATCCCGATTGTTCCAATTCCATTATTTTTTGCCGCGATGATTCCCGCTACATGTGTGCCATGCCCTAAATCATCTGAATAGGGGATTCCCTCTGCACACGCCTCTATTGGCAATGCGCAAATTCCACCTGTCACTTCCAAATCATTATGACTGACATCAATCCCGCTATCTAGCACCGCTACTTTGACACCTTTTCCCGTGTAAGGCGAGGTGTTTTCGGGAAGCGTATTAATCAGTCCAAATTGTGCCGGTATGGTCTCCTTTATTTCAGCTACTTCATAGTTATTTACTGGGAAAACTTGCAGATTGGTATCATTGTTTTTTATTTCCTTAAGTTCTTTATCACTTAATGCAACTTCCACCATCGGCAGTAATTCGAATGCTCTTATGAAATCAGGGAACGCCTTTTTAATAATTTCAACATCCCCATCAGAAGAATACAATAAATAATTTGATTGCTCTTCTGCATACGCAGAGATAGGTAATACGGTTAATAGTATTAGAAATGCCGCGGTGATGATACTTTTCAATATAATCCCTCATTTTCATATGTAATGGTATTACGGATATAAAAAAACTCCCCCAGCTAGTCGTGGACTAAGTAGGGGGACTGATTAATGAAGTTTACCGCTCGGTTTAGCATTGACCGTATTATATAATGGTATGATGTCTTGCCTATTTTCATAGTATAAGTAATAGTCTAGCGTGGCCAGGAAAAGTGCTTTAGCCATCTTTTCACGACCTGCCTCTGTATTCATTTGTTGAATATCCTTCGGGCTATCGATGAATCCGATTTCCGCTAGTGCGGCCGGCATTGTATTTTCACGAAGTACCGCGAAATTTCCTTTAGAGTTATTAGGATTCACACCGCGGTTTCTAAGATTATATGCCTCCAACATCCGATTTTGAATGTATTTAGCAAGTGCCCGTGATTCTTTTACATGCGGATTATTTGCAGCTGTTTTGGCATAATAAAACGTTTCTTGTCCATTTGCGCTACCATTGAAAGCGTTTGTGTGAACAGATATGAATATATCTCCCTTATTCGCCTTTGCAAAATTAGTACGGCCTGATAATTCTACAAACTTATCGGTTGTACGCGTCAATTTAGCCTGAATAGGGGTCTTATCAAAATATGTTTTCATTTTTTTCGATATATTTAATACCATATTCTTTTCTAAATAACCAATTCCTACAGCACCTGGATCTCTTCCACCATGACCAGGATCAATAATGACGACAAGGTCTTTCAATGCTTTACCGCCCGGTAATGTTGGTGTTGGTGCTGGTGTTGGTGTTGGTGTTGGTGTTGGCGTTGGTGTTGGTATAACCGTCGATGGTTTGTCAATTTGAATATATGCGGTGTGGACAAATCCTTTTTTACCGTCGAACTGTACGAAAGCCCAATCCCCAACTGAATAAGCATACTTTATATTCTTTCCTGTACTCACGTTACTGATTGAAGGATAAGATGTATTCGGGCCTGACCTAACGTTTAACGTGGTAGCGTTTTTCGTATTCACGAACATGTCTACATTGAATGTTTCTTTTTGTGTTGTACGGAAATCCTCATTGATGCTCCTTGTCAAGAATACGGCAAAATCTGCGCGTTTAATCGTTAAAGATTCACCAAATGAACCGTCAGCTAAACCTTCCGCAATGCCTTTGTTAAGTAGTGTAGATGTCGCTACGCTTACTGAATTCGCGTTATATTCAAATGCACGACTGATTAGGACAGCCATTTCTCCCCTACTTAGGGTGTTGTCAGGATTAAAATTCCCGTTTGGATAGCCTGAAATAATATTAAGATTCGCAAGTCTTTGTATGTATCCTGAAGCGGAACTGTTTAATGTTACATCTGGGAATTTTGTGTTAACTCTTTCCCCATTAAGACCAAGCGATCGTCCCAACATGATTGCTGCTTCCCCGCGTGTTACTTCCCGATTTGGGGAGAATTGGGTGGGTGTGACCCCGCTTGTAATACCACCTTGAACTAAATAATATATTTCAGCCTGTGCACGATGTGTCGAACCGACATCAGTGAAGTTTATTGCACTGGCTTTCCCGTGATTTATTGGAGTAAGAACAACTGCCATCAATGCGACGCATATGATGAGTAACCACTTTTTCACTCAATTTCCTCCTTTTAATACTCATTACTCTCCATAGAATACATTAAATAGTAATATTCTTCTATATAACTATCTACCTATATATTACTAGTTTAGTAAATAAGCCATGCAGAATCGCTCCTATACAAGCCATTCACCATCTATTAAACTCTCAGCTTGTTGTAATAATTATCAAATTCATAGAAAAAACCATCCGATAGCTATACTAGCTAATCGGACAGTTTAGGTTTTCCTTATTCTATTTCTGTTGCATTAACATTGATAATACGACCTTCAACTTTAGGTTCTACCCCATTTTCAAATGTCGTCATGTATTCAATTAGGTTTTTGTAGTCTAAGAATCCAGGTTCTGATACACGGCCCTCTTCGTATGCTTTTTTGAACGTAGCGAAGCCGTCTCCCCCTTTAGCTGTGAAGATGTTTGTTGCAACTATATATTCCTTTTCATTATTTAGTGATTCGAAGTCAGTACCATTTTTGACGGAAACTTGCTGAACGCGTTTGCCGACTTCCTTGGAGCTGTCATAAGTAAATTTCATTCCTGCTACTTGGAGGAAAGCCCCATTCTCTTTAAGGCCTCCATCCCCTCTTAAATCAGCTGCAACCGAATGCTCAAGTACTTCAATAATTTCTGTACCTGTAAGTTTGACAGTCGCTAATCCGTTACCGAATGGCAATACTTTCAATACATCTCCGGTCGTAATAGCCCCTGCTTCAATCGAGGTACGAATTCCTCCGCCGTTTTGAAGAGCGATAACCGCATTTTCATCAACAAGCGTTTTTGCCGAATAAAGCATGCCATCTGCAATTAGATTTCCAAGGTTCATTTCACTATGTCTGATGCTCGCCGTGCCAGAACTGTCATTATCACGACTTGCATCAAGTTTCACAAGTGCTTCCACACCGATTGACTCTTTTTTGATTTCTTCGATTTTATCAGCAAACGGCTTTAAAATTTCCATAGCTTTCGGATCCGCCTCATATTGAGTTTTATCCCTAGCTCCTTCACTCGCATCCGTGCTTAGAAGTTCACCTTGATATAATGTAATTTCTCCAAATTGGTTAAATGTTACGTCTAACGTTCCAAGATATTTCGCGTACTCATTTGCTTGTACGATGACGGTCGGTGCATCAAATTCAGTCGAGACATATGGTTCTGCAATGCTTGAGTGAGTATGTCCCCCAACTATAATATCGATTCCTTCTACTAACTTCGCAAGCTCTTTGTCATTGTCAAATACAGTTGCATCATCAAATCCGATATGTGTAAGCGCAATGATTTTTTTGACACCTTGATCTTCAAACGCTTTAACAGCGGCTTTTGCTTCTTCAATGTAATTGCTAAATGCAACAGACCCAACACTAGAAATGAAAGGCGTCTCCTCTGTAGTCAGACCAAACACGCCAACCTTTTCGCCGTTGACATCCTTAATCACACCGTTATAAATTTGACCATCTTCATACTCTTTTGAGACAGATTTTGTTTGTAATCCTTCAAATAACTTATCTTCGGAGAAATCGACATTAGCTGTCAGTAAAGGGAATTCCGCTGCTTTCACAAAATCCGCAAGTGCTTGATGGCCTTCTCCAGAAGAACCGAGGTCAAACTCATGATTTCCGAATGTCATTGCATCAAAGCCCAGGTAGTTCATGAGTTCAACGTCCGCTTGTCCTTTGAATGTATTAAAGTACAAGTCTCCGGAGAACACGTCACCTGCATGGAGAAGAACGTTGTTTTTATTTTTTTCACGGGTTTCTTCCACTGCCGTAGCAACGTAAGGGAAGTTATCAAGGTAGGCATGTGAATCGTTCATATGCATAACCATTAGATCCATGAAGCCGAAATGCGCTTTCGCACGGTCGATGAATAGTGCAAGTTCACCACGTTTCAATGGATCTTCGGCACCAAACTTCGCTTCAGACTTACCTTGTGTGATTCCCCCTTCTATTAGTGCCGAAACGAATGGGGCAAATCGTTTATTGACATCAGTAAATTTCGTTTTCGCAACAGAACTGTCAACATCCAGCAGGCCAGCACTTGCAAGCAGTTTTGCAGCCTCGTTTCGTGTCAATTTGTCATCAGAGCCAAACTTCGTCTTTGTTTTCCCATCAACAACTCCAAGTTCCACCAATAAATTGACAGCCTGTTCCGCTCGTTTGGGAACATCTGTAAAACCTGCGTTCTTATACTTTTTGGACTCATCGTACCCGATAGTTCTTGCAATTAGAACAGCTGCATCGATACGTTTGATGGTTGTTTCCGTGCCGAACTTCGTTTCATTAGACCCTTCCGTAATTCCATTCGAGAAAAGGAATGCTACTGCCCTTTCGTACTTTTCGGATACGTCGGTGAATGTGATTTCGTCAGCAGACGCTACTGGTACACTCATTACTGCCATTGCCGCTGCAGCCGCAGCGGTTGATAAATACATTTTTTTCAACATGTGTCGGCCCCCTGATAAAGTAGTTTGGTAGTATTATTATCTGTTTATTCTACTTTACCAGATTTATCTAAATTAGACTATGAAGTAATTGTAAATTTCAACAGTTGAATAGGAACTCTTACATAAGTGGTGGATCTGGGACAATATGGCGTTCGTTGTTGCGCCAGTTAGTTACCCAATTTTCTAGGCGGTCCATGGCGATTTCGAGTTGGTCAAAGGCGTATGCGTAGGAAATCCGGATGTGGCCTTCGCCGTAGGATGTGAAAGCTGTACCCGGGACGACGGCGATTCGGGCTTCGTCGAGCAGTGTGTGGGCGAATTGTTCGGAAGTTAGGTTGAACTCTTTAATGGAAGGAAAGGCGTAAAAAGCACCATTCGGTTTGACGGTTGGCAGTCCCATAGTGGTGAGTCGGTTGTAGATGTAATCACGTCTGCGAATATATTCCGGGTTCATAGCAGCGGGTGTATTTTGGCAGTCTGTCAGTGCGGTGATGGCTGCGTACTGGGATGGAACACTTGCGCAAAGAATGGTGTAGGCATGTACTTTGACGGCTTGCTGCATCCACTCTTTCGCTGCGAGTAGGAAGCCGATGCGCCAGCCTGTCATGGAATGCGATTTCGATAGGCCATGGATGAGGAATAATTTGTTTTTTAGCTCGGGGTACTGGGCGAATGAGCGGTGTTCTCCTTCAAATATGTTTTCACTATAGATTTCATCGGAAATGATAAAGATTTCGTGTTTGGCGAGTACGGCGGCAAGTTCGTCCATTGTCTTGCGTCGAATCGTGACGCCTGTTGGATTGGATGGATAATTGAGGATGATTGCTTTTGTTTGTTTAGTGATGCGTTTTTCGAGTTCTTTGGGATCCGGGATAAAGCCGGTTGTTGTGGTGTCGAGAAAGACCGGAACTGCGCCGGCGAGTGTGATGAGCGGTTCGTAGCCGGTGTAGATGGGTGCGGGTACGATGACCTCGTCGTTTTTTTCGAGAATGGTCTTAAATACAGTGTCCATCGCTTGGCTTGCACCGGATGTGATGATGATTTCCGTTTGCGGGTTGTAGGTGAACCCGTATTTCTGGGTGAAGAAATTGGATACTGCTTGTCGGAGCTCTAGCATGCCTGCGTTATGTGAGTAGCCGGTTTTATCATCCATAATGGCTTGCTTGGCGGCTTTTTTGACGGGTTCGGGTGTTGGGAAATCGGGTTGTCCGATGGTCAGGTTAATGGCATCAGGGTAGTTTATGAGTTGGTTTGAGATTTTTCGGATGCCGGATAGTTCAATTTGCTGGACGCGCGGGTTGATGGTGAGTGCCATTCGGTTGGTTCCCCCTTTTTGGTGACGGCGTGGGTTGTTCGGGTGGCCGTCTATTTTTGATTGGTGTATATAGTATATGCAGGATTTGAGGGAAACATTTCGGGGTTGATTGGATGAAAAAGCCGCCCAGTGTGTTGGACGGCGGATTGTTTTTTGTGCGGACGTTTACTGGATATTTTCTTCGGATTTTTTGCGCCGTTTCTTCCATAGTTCTTCGCCGGCGCCGGATCCTAAAATGACGCCGGCGACGATTAGGACGAACCCGAACAGATGGCGATAGGTGATGACTTCGCCGAGGAAGAGTGCTGAGCCGAGTAATGAAAATAGGGTGTTGAAGTTAATGAAGATGGCGGCTTTCGACGGACCGACTTTTCCGACAGAGTAATTGTAGAGCATGTGTCCGACGGCTGTACCAATGACAGCACTTGTCGCGAAGCCGAGCCAGAACATTGGCGGAACGGTGGCGAATGCTTTGATTTCTCCGGGTTCTTGAATCAGGCTAATGATGAGTAAAACGACGCTGCCGATGACCATCATATAGGCGGTCATGATACGCGGATCGAGTGTTTTGGCCGCTTTGGAGATGACTAGGAATGACAAGACTTGTGTAGCGATGGAGACGAAAATGAATACATCACCAAGTGCAAGACTGGCGAGTCCCCCACCTGCGAGGACGACTGAGCTGACGCCGCCCAGGCCAACGATGAAGCCGAGCCATTGAACTTTAGACGGTGAGATACGCAAGATGAGCGAAACAAAGATTGCTGTTAGGACGGGGCCTAAGCCGAGTATGAGTCCGGCGTTTGTGCCAGATGTACGGACAAGGCCCATGTTTAGGAAGTAGTGATGGAGGACGACGTTGAGCATTGCGCCCCCGATGATATATTTCCATTCTTTTTTGGTTGGCAGTCGTAGCAGTTTGAATGCGCCCAGGATGATGAAGACGGATATTCCCGCTAGCAAGAGTCGGAATGTCGTCATGGTGACGGGCCCGACGTATAACAGCAGATATTTGAGGAGCGGTAGGTTGAATCCCCAGATTAGCATTGCAGTGGTCAGGAGTGCATATATTTTCCACATGATCGTGGCCTTCTTTCTTTGTTTGGTGACGGACACCTTTGTGATTTTGGTTTTTTTTGTTTGTATTTGTTGTGTATGAAGCTGTTTGTTTTAGTATAGCTGAGTTTTTGGGTTTTTGGTGTAATTTGGGGGAGTTTGTTTGGAGGGATTGGTGGGGTTTGGTGGGATTGTGGGTGGGGTTTGAGCGGTTCGATGGAATATATGAGCGGTTGTGGGCGGAGTTTGGGCGGTTCGATGGAATATTTGAGCGGTTGTGGGCGCGGTTTGGGCGGTCGGATGGAATATTTGAGCGGGCGCGGGCGGGGTTTGGGCGGTTCGATGGAATATTTGAGCGGTTACGGGCGGGGTTTGGGCGGTTCGATGGAATATGTGGGCGGGCGCGGGCGGGGTTTGGGCGGTTCGATGGAATATATGAGCGGGCGCGGGCGGAGTTCGAGCGGTTGGATGGAATATTTGAGCGGTTGTGGGCGCGGTTCGGGCGGTCCGATGGAATATATGAGCGGTTGCGGGCGGAGTTTGGGCGGTTGCCCGGCGTGTTTGGGCGGTTGTGGGCGATTTCTATAAGCTTATTTTCAACATAGCAAAATCTGCTAACCGTTCTTGCTGATTTAGCAGATTATGCGGGGGATTATTATAAATGACTTTGCGTGCAGTATTGGTAGATTGCGGCGGTGGCGAGACAGTCGCCGATTGCGTCATGCGCATCGTGTTCGAGCTGCAAAAACTCGGTCAATGTTGTGAGCTTATGGTTTTGTGTTTGTGTGATTTTCTTCCGGGCTAGTTTGACTGTATCGATGACGGTAAACGTCGGGATTGTGATGCCTTCTATGCTGTCTAGTGCATACAGGAAGCCCATATCGAATGAGGCATTGTGGGCGATAATCGGAAGGTCTCCGATGAATTCGAGCAGTTCGTCAATTGTTTGTTCTATACTTGGCGCCCATTGAACCGATTCATTTGAAATGCCTGTAAGGCGTGTCACCGCTAGTGGTATGTGGCGGTATGGATTAATGAATGTATTGAGCATGTCTTTCATTTCATGATCAATGTATTTTATGGCGCCGATTTGAATGATTTTGTCCGCACCTGCTCTTAATCCTGTCGTTTCAAAGTCGAGTACGATGTAATTATTTACGGAGGCTGATGATGTTATATACTTCTTATCCTTTGCCGCTCTTCTAGCTCCCCAGTTTTGTTGTTTCGGCTTTTTTTCGAGTAATTCGAATGCTTTTGTATTCCAGTCAACCATATAGGCACATCCTTTTCAGTAGTTTCCTTTTCTGATTAATAGTAATTCTACTTATACTACTTAATACCCTTCTTTTCAATGATTACTCATTAATTTAACGGAAATAAAAAAGCAAGATTCCGATACGATGAATTGGAATCTCGCTTTCTTAAAAAGTTATTGTATAAGATGAATTTAACCGATGATACGGGCTGTTGCTTTCTGTTCCAGCGCTCCAAGCAACTGCAGCTACTTAAATGGAAAGCATACGAAGCAAAGATTTATGTGCAACTCTTTAGAAGGTGTCTTATATAGTTAATCATTGACCACTACGAAGCTGCCTGCACCTTTTGTTTCGAATTCGAGTGTATTGTATTTGTATTTTGCTTTATATCTTTCATTCGAATGAAGGTCGAGGACAGCCACTTTGCTTGTCTTTTTCACTTTGGTTACGTCGATTGGAAGGTTGATTTCGATTTTTTCATTGAAATTATTCAATGCGAATCGATTCTCTCCGCTACCGCCTTCTAGACCAAGTGTGAAGTTTTCGGAAACCGCATCTGTGATTGATGACGCGTCAGCTGTGTTGAGTGTGATTGTCACGTCACCGCCAGCTTCTTTTCCGAGTTTTTCGATTGCTTTTTTCGAGAATTTGTATGAAGCTTCGCCTTTTGTAATGAGCAAGTCTTTACGGGATTTTTCAATCGTTTGCCAGATTGCAGCACTGAATTCGATTGTGGATTCCTGTTCGGACGGCGAAACTATGATTTGGATTTCTTTTGCCTTTTTATCATTTACTTGACCCGCGATTTCATCAATTGTTACGACATGTTTTGGCACTTCCGTTAATGCCGCTACCTCAACAACGACTGTTGCAGTAAATTCTTTGTAGATGACTGTGATGTCTGTTTTGCCTGCGCCGATTGCTGTAACGATGCCATTTTCTACGGCCGCTACGGTTTGATCAGCAGAGGTGAATGTTGCATCTTGTGTGACGTCTTTGTCTTCTTTCGTGCCGTCCGGTTTTGTTGTTGTTTCAGTCACTGTAACCTGTTCCGTAGCACCGATTTCTAGTGCTAGGTTTTCTTTGTTGACAGTTACTGTGACTACGTCTGTTGGGACGCCGACAAGCAGTTGTTCGCCGCTATTTCCTGCTGCATCATTAATCACTACTTTAAGTGAATCTGTTGTCGCGTTAAATGCGGGTACAGGGAATGAATACGCGCCGTCTGCTGCCAGTTTGAATTCTACAGGCTCACCTGCCACGCCATTTTGCGTTAAGACGTAAGATGCTTTCAGTTTTGAATTAATATCATAGTTTAGACCATATTTTGCGAGTTCCGCGTTGTAGTCCAGGTATTTGTCTGTCACTTGCCCAGTTGCTTGTCCGTTTATTACCGAACCTGCAATTTCTGGTTTCGTTGTTTTTACGACAACTGGTCCGACGTAACCGCCGACTTCAGGTGGTGTACCTGAAACCGTTTCTCCTGTGAAATCAAAAGTGTATAATCCATCGGGAATGGTTGTAAGTGTTGTCCCCGAAGTCCAAGGTCTATACTGTCCTTTGACACCTAACTGGTATGAACCTGCTGGTAGTGATGCCGCCGCATGAAGATAACCGATGTAACCGTCACCGTATACGCCGCCATCTGGATTCATGATATCCCAAATTTCTAGGAAGTTCGTTGCAAGATTGCCCGTTACAGTGAAGTAAAGCATAGCCTCATCTTGCACGCCGTCCCCGTCAAATGACAAGTCCGTTTCCGTAATTTCAAAGTCTTTGAATTGTACGGCAGCTACTCCGCTGAAGTCCGCTGCGAATGGCAATGACATTTCTGTGTCTCCGCCTGTGATTTTGATATAACCAAGCAATTCAGAACCTGTTACTGTATTTGCTTGTTGAGAAGCTGTCAATGTAACTGTCAGTAATTGCTCGTTATTCAATGTGAATGAAGATTTGTCGACTGTTACTTGTGCATCTGCGAAGGATTTTGTAACATCTACTGCTACATTGTACGTTCCACCGCTGCCTTTCACGTCTTTCACAAGAATCTGTTTTGTCACGGAAATGTTGCCTTCTTTAATGGCTTGAGGACCGAATGTCACTGTCCCTTTTTTGTTTTCGACCACTTCATTGCTATTGTCGAGTACCGCTGTATCGATTGCATAAGCAAGTGCAGATGGATGTGCCGCTGCATAAGCGTCTACACGCCCCGCGCCTTGCGCCATGACGTCATACTTAGCTGTGTCCAAGACTTTTGCTGTGTTGGATAAAGCAACTTTCACGTCAAACGCGTTCCAAGAAGGATTCGCTTGTTTAACAAGTGCTGCGATACCCGCGATATGCGGTGTTGCCATCGACGTACCTGTTTTACGTGAGAATGCTTGGTCATAAGTTGCTGCTGGATTATCTTCTTTGTACATTGGAATTGTTGACATGATATTTGTTCCAGGCGCACTAACGTCCGGTTTAATATCAAAGTTCGGCGTTGACGGTCCACGTGAACTGGATGTGTTTACCTCGTCACCGATTGTCATGGTTTTATTGAAACCTGAGAATGTTACTGTGCCTTGTCCATTCGTAAGCGCAGCGCGAATTGCTTCGCCGTCTGTTTGGGACAAGTCATACGTTGGGATGAATTCAAATGCATCGCCTAGGAATGTACCTGAAGCCTGTGGCGCATTTGAACCGCCTGTAAAGTTATGAATCAGGACTGCAATTGCACCTGCTCCTTTTGCTGCGTCAATTTTGTCCACAAAGGCAATTTCTCCACGTGAGACAAGTGCTACTTTTCCTTTTACATCTAAGCCAGCATAATTGGCTTTTGTACCCATTCCGGTTATTGCTACAACTTCGTATTCATCTGCTAATTGCGATGCTAGATCTACTCCGAATGTCGTTCCCATAAGGTTCATTGTTTTTGATAGTTTGTAGTCCCCAACAGTTACTGTTACATTGCTGTCGAAATGCGCTTCAGGATTTGTTGTATTACCGACTGCAATTCCAAGTCGCGCTGTTGCAGGGGTTCCCATTGTTCCGCGGTTCGGGCCAGAGTTTCCTGTTGCAATTACTGAAATTGTTCCGGCCATCATTGCGTTATTGATGGCAAATGAGCCTGAATCTGTTTCAGAGTTTACTCCGCCACCTAATGATAGATTGATTATATCCATCTCTTGGATCACTGCTTCTTCAATGGCGGCAACGATACCAGATGTGGATCCGCTACCATACGCACCAAGAACGCGGTATGCATATAAATCTACTTTCGGTGCAATCCCTTTAACATTGTATGGATTGTCTCCGATTGCAGCAATTGTACCCGCCACGTGCGTACCGTGAGACGTATAGAAAGCGCTTCCATTTGCATTGAATTCAGGCGTTGCTGCAGGACGTTCAGATGGTAGTGTTTCTGATGCATCGTCTGCTGCTCGCGTTTTCGTATACGTGGAAGAGTTTGGAATAAAGTTCTTGCCACCTTTATAAATTCCAGCGAAGTCTGGGTGGTGTTTGTCGATGCCTGTGTCGAGCACCGCGACTTTAATGCCTTGCCCTTCGATGCCTTCATCCCATAGTTTTTCGATTCCGAGGAATGAAATGCTTGTATCCATTGCTGCATCTACTGCTCCGGATACAGGTGTGACTGTTTCTTCGAGTGCATGTACTTCCGTATCCGGCTCAATTAGCGTAACGCCGGTAAGGTCGAGCATTTTTTCGAGGTCTTCGGCTTTTACTGTTGCAGAGAAACCGTTTAGGACCGTATCATACACGAATTTCTCGTTGATTTTAATGTTTTTAATTTGGGCTTCTTTTTTTACGTTTGCTTGTTGCTTTTTCACTTTTGACTTTATCGCGGTTGCTTCTGTTGCTGAAAGTTTTTCCCCTTGTAGCTCTTTGATCCCCTGTTCGAGGGCTACGGGTTTTTCGGATAGGTGAACAATAATGGCTATCTGCTCACTTCCTGTTAATCCTTGCAGGTCTTTGTGCAGCTTGGAACCGCCTTGTAGTAAGTTTAGTTGTTCAGCGATGGCGGCTTTTTGCTGCAAGACGCTTTCATTAGCTTTTTCCGGCTTAAATGGCAGCGCGTTTGCTGTTTCTGCATTTGCTGACGCTGAAAATGGTGTCAGTAATGATAGAACCATTGCGATAGCCAGGAAAGCACTGAACCGCTTTGTGAACGTGGTCTTCTTCAAATTTGAGTCCCCCTTTGTTATATTGTCAAAATAGTGTGACACTTGTAATTTACCATAAGTTTACTAGTGTGGTAATGATACAAAATACACTTTGTGATAAATCGTTCAAAGGGACTTTATAGGATGAATTAGAGGTTGTGCTGATATTTCTTTTGCGCAGGATGGAGTTAGAGATTCCGCTAATAGCGCTTCGAGGATGCCTCTCGCGATAAGCCGGAAAGGAGGGCGCTTTCAGTCTTATCGCTTCGGCTACCACGAAGTCGCCCTGCGCTGGATGGTCTATGTATGAAGGCACGTTTCGTTGTCGGGGATGAGATTTGCAACCGGTAGTTCCATAAACCGAGAGAATGCATTTAACAACAGAGTTGATATATGGAATGAATCAGAGATCTCGCTAATACCGCTTTGCGCTTTGTGGATGCCTCTCGCGATAAGCCGGAAAGGAGAGCACTTTCAGTCTTATCGCTCCGGCTACCACGAAGTCGCGCTTTCGCTGGATGGTCTCTATGTAGGAAAGCACATTTCGTTATCAGGGATAAGTCCTGTGGCCTGTAGTGCGTATTTCTTCAATGAAATTAGTATCAAATAGTAATCACATTATAATCTCAGTCCCTACATCTCAAAATCACTTTCAATAATGGAAAACTCCAGCGCAGGCGCGTCAAGGGGTAGCTGAAGCCATGAGACTGGATGCAAAGCGTTAATCCAGGCTCATGGGGGACCACTGAAAAAGTTCTATACTATAGTAAGAACTAGTTGATTGTAGTGGAGAGCGGCGACTCCAGCGCTAGCGTTGGGAGCACGAGGGAAGGATGCCTTAATTTCTGCAAAGAACGCAGAAATACGGCAAATCGAACCCTTCGCTGTTCGATTGGCTGAAGCCGTGCCCGCGGAAAGCGTCCGCTCGGAACGGAAATCAACGGGATTGAAGGAAATCGGACTTTTTCAGTGCCCTCGCTCACGGCCAGAGGCATCCCCAAAGCGCCAAGCCTATAATCCACACTCCGTATCACACCTCGCTCTATAAGGAAAATACCAGGATAAAATAGAAAAAATGCGATGTATCGTCATTAATTGACGACACATCGCATCTATTTTTTAAAAGCATTTGATATTCCTAGTTAGACAAGTGGGCGATATGGATCGTCCGGACGGGTATAATCGCCGTCAACTAACACAAGTATTTTGCCTTCATTGAAATAATCGTTGTAACGTGTCGCTTCTTCTTCAGGGATACCCATACCAATAAGTGCGCCGGCAAGTCCCCCGACTCCCGCTCCAGCAGCTGCACCAGTGATACCAGCTACAATTGGTCCGGCTGCAATGATTGGACCGATTCCTGGAATGGCGAGTGCACCGATTCCAGCAAGAACACCACCGAGGCCGCCAAGAATTCCACCGGTTGCCGCTCCTGTTGCTGCACCGTCAGCTGCATGTGTACCTGTTTCATCTGCAATGGCTTCAACGTCTTCTGAATGTTTACTCATGACCGATATCTCATCTGATCCATAACCCTGTCTCTTCAAATCTTCAATTGCTGCAATTGCTTCAGCCTCAGTATGATAATGTCCCACTACATGTCTTGTAACCATTTCATAACGCCTCCTAGAATTTTGTGAAAAGCTAATTGGCTTGCTAGTCTAGAAAATACCCCTTCACTCACATCTGAAACATGTAAACTGTTACAAACAGATTACAGTTTGTGAATCTATGTGTTTTAAACAAAGAAAAAACCCCGCAAATTGCGAGGTTCGTACTTCATCGAATTAGTATATATTTCACGTAATTTCTCCATCCGAATGCTCTCCATTCTTTCTTTGAAGGCAAGTCGGTAGGTATCGGTAGAAACACTTTTGGTTCGTATACATACTCCACCAGCGATGGTTCCTCGAGTACTACCTCACCAAGTGTTAGACCTTCCGTCACAACCGCACGTGTTTCCCATGCAAACGGGGTTTTTACATCTCTTTTTTCGGCACGTCCTTCTTTGTTAATCATCCAGACAGACGCACTTTCTTTATACAAGTCATTTAGCCATTTTTCTTTTACAGAGATGGCATCCGTGGCTTCATTGACGATAACAACTGCGTTGATGTTGGATCCGTACGGAACAGATTCTACTGCCTCGTCCGTTAAAATACGAACTTCATAATAGCTTAGCGGATTCGTAACCTGTGTATCGTCAAGTGCCTTATATGCATTTAGCCATTCATTGTCCATAGCAGGTGCTTGTGAAACGGATAGCACAGTTCCTTCCACAGCATTTTCGAAGCCCGCTCCTTGAATGATTACTGGGTCACCGTTTTTTATTTTTAGCCATTCTTCGTTTTTCGTATAGGTGACAATCGCCTTTTGTGAACTAAAAATATCGACAGCAAGCGTGGAACCGATACGGGTCACTTTGGAAACGACACCGTCCACAGGGCTAATCAATGCGGGCCTGTCCGGATTTTGGGCCAGCTGTGCTTCGATAACCGTTTGTTGACGTTCGATTTCTGCCAAGTCCTGTTCAGCCGCTGCAATTGCCTGCGCAAAAGATCCATCCTGTTTCACATCGACATTGACATCCACGTTCAAACCGACTTCAAGCTTGGTTTCTTCTGCACCTTCTGAGACATTGTCTTGTCGATTGACGTTCGATGAACTATCGGATTGTGCATCTTGGCGTTCGGATTCCAAAGTGGAAATCATGCTTTGTACCGAATAGTACTGCTGTAGAAGCGCATCACGTTCTGCTTCCCAGACAGCACGTTGACCTTCTGCACGCTCTGTTAGCAAAATCGCGATTTCATCCCCGACCGTGACAGGGTCACCTTCTTTTACGAGCCATGAATCGACTGTATCTTCTCCGTCAATGTAGACCGTATACGTTTCAACTGGCGCAACAAATCCTTCTTTTGGTAGTTTCTCCTGGTAATCACTGCTTGTCATTCGTTCAAATTGATCAACATAGACTGATTTGGTGATGACGCTTTTATCAGAAAAGAGCAGATAGAAGTTTGCTGCCAAAAACGAGCTGATTGCAACGGTTACAGCAATATTCTTTACTTTACTCATTGCCGACACCCCTTTCTATGAGGGAATGGAATAAGTCTTCCAGCGGGATAAATCCAACAGCTGCTACAATGAGTGCCATTGCTACGTGTATTCCTATCAGAACCCAGAAAAACCCTTTACGTTCAATACCACCCGTATATGAACGGATGAATTGATATTGAAGTGCGATAATAATCGCGGTCGTCACTGTCAATTGATTGAGGAATAGAATGATGTACCAGTTATTAAGAAAAGTTGCTGCAAGCGGTCCGAAAGAGAGAAAAGACACGCTTGTTGCCGCCCCTTTCATTGTGAACACAAAGAAAATAACCGCTTTCTCGAGCAATAGAATACCTGTTACAAGCAATTGCAACGGCATTAATTTTTTAAATGGAATCGCAGTTAATCGACTTAGTATGTATGCAAACCCGAAGAAATGAAATCCCATATAGATAAGTGCCCATATTATTGCACCGAGCAGTGAAACATATCTTGCAATTGTATAATCGGTTGTAGTCATCGTCGAAAGGAGCGAGGTAATAGACTCCGTATTCATGCCCCATATATCACGTAGTGCGAATAAGAGGAATCCGATAAAGAATACGAATAAGAAACGCCTTTTAAAACCGCGCATCTTCGAATTTTGAAGTTGGTCCGCCAATTTATACGGATTCGTCAAGAATTGCCAAAACTTAAAATCAAAAAACATTGCGGTAATCCCCTTCTGCTAACTATGGCTGAATTTGTTGAAGTCACGAATACTCCTATGCTTACTTTAGCAAAAATTGAGAGATTTGCAATGTTTGAGGGCTTAAAATTATGTCCAGTTTACTAGTTTAGGGAATTGCAAGTGACGGAAACCCCTCTTTCACTGTTTAAGAAACGAACTTTTTGTCTATCCTTCTATAAAAGAGCACAGTAAAAAAAATTATGGGAAATGTTGTTTCTCTTATTTCCCGGGAAATCGACAATGGTCGAATTGTTGTTTCTGAAGGAGATTATCCCTTTTCATTCGGTTTGACAGGTTTGTTATTGTTATAGGGCAAGAGAGAAGATAACACTTGGAATTGAAGACAAAAAAACACCTACCGTTAACGTCCAACGACAGGTGTGTTTCAAGTTTCATTTTTCAATTTTGCTGCAGTCCTTCCGTCAGTTCATCGAATAATTGTATGTCATCTGTTTCGAGCGCATAATCAATCATACGCGTTCTGTTTTCCGCCTCTAAATGTTCTATTATCGCTGCAGCTTCAAGTGATATCACTTCCGGCATTTTTTCTTGTGATTCGATCCCCATCTTCCCTTCTAGGATTACTGTTAGATGCATGTGAAGATCCGAAATAAGAAGCAACTGGTAGAGTGGCAAGCGTATAAAGCGATTCCCACGTTGAAAAACAAATACTTCTCCTAGATTTTCAACTTGCAAACTTCTCATATTGACAACGATTTCTTTTCCTTCCGATGGAATGAATTGAAATACGTCTCCTCCTTTTATGATGGAGAAATACTGGTAGGCAAATACGAGACGGAGACGGTAATCTTCTTGGCTTGTGAAAAAGGGTGTCATCCTTTGTACTGATAGCATCTTTCTCCCTCCCTTTTATTGAATATTCTACTTATTATCAGTCTACCACATCTGCGTTTGTTTTGTGAATGTTTTGTTAACCTTTCATCTATACATTAATCTATTATATTCCGCTTGTAGATATGCTGTTACTTGTTAATACTTTTAATTCCTTTGGCTGTTTGGGGCTTGAGCAAATACAAACAAGTTTGTCCTAGCGAGCATCTATTCAATTCTCCCTTGTTGACTGAAATGACCGGATCCTTTGCGAAACCGAGCAATACGATTTGAAGGCTAATCAATTACGCCTCGGCGTAATTGCGTCCAGATTTTGAATCGAGCTTGAGGCCTACAGGGGGGAAGGATTGAACTGCATCCTTCCTTGTTGCCGCAGGACGCGGCGATCTTAGGTTGCCTTCAATGAATTAACTCCTTTCTAAATCTGTGACATCCGCCGGAGGCTTATCAGGGAGGAATTGAAATTCATTCCTCCTCGTTCAGCAGGCGTTTGGACAACCGCTGAACAGGAAAACAAAACTGCATTCATCTTCCATCTATGGATGTGAGAGATGAATGCTGAATAAAGATAAATAAATGTGCAAAAGTACAAGATATGGATAACATCATTTCCGCTCGCTGCTAAAAAGCGGTATAATAGAAGGAATGCTTTTCTTAGGGAGTGATCCGTTGAATATAACTGTCGAACGTGTATCCTACTTGCACGAAAACGAAATAGATGAATATATGAATGGCATTAAACATGCACTGCGGCCTGGGGTAGATGCCGAAGCACTCGTAGTTAGACGTGCAGTCGCACTCGTCCGAAATGGCGCAACCGATTCATATGTATACGATCCATCTGAAAACACAGTGGTTGCAAGTCTCTTTGGTGTGGATTCGGAACAAGTCCGCCTTCTTTTCAATAATGAAAGTTCCCAATGTACATGCGGTTATTCCGGCTGGTGTTCCCACCGGATCGCCGTTATATTCCACTTATATTCACAGCAGAATTCTCTGACTGAATGGCTCCACGAATGGCGCAGAACCGACTCGCAACAGATGGTACTTTCCATATCTGAACGCACACCTGAAGCATGGATTCATGTACTGAAGCGCCTAACCAATCCACTTCGCACAATTGAACCAGCTGAAAATCCAGGTGTGTTCATCCATGAAACGTCCTTGATTGATCAAAAAGCGGCTCCGTTAATTCCTTTTGAGTACGAGTGGAAACCTCTATTTGAACTTTACTATCGATTGCATGTTCTGGATGCCGGGTGGCCGTATGTTAACGCCCATTTAGGCGGTGAACCGACCTCATTCTTCTACGGTAAGTGGTATGTACAAAACTGGCTAACTGAGCAACTGGGCAAACTGAACGATAGCGTTTCAGCCATTGGCGCGAAACCAAAACTATTTGAAGCAGACGCTTTTCATGAACAAGTGAAAGAGCTAGTCCGGACATTTGCGCTTGGACATTCGGGTTTGTTCAACGAAAGGTTTCATGTTTACCGTCTTTTTTGGGAGAACCTCTTCCCCTATCAAGCCGCGCGAAGCGTTGAGTTGGAAATTCTTACGAAAGAAAACTCGGAGGAATCTAGAACTTTTATCGCCTTTTTCCATCTAACGGAAGGAAAACATGAAGAATTGGCGGAAATGGTTAACAATGTAACAGCTGATAATGTGATTACATGGCTACCTCTTGCAAAACTTGCCGAAAGTTATGATGAAGTAGAATCACTGTCTATTATTATGCATGCAATGCTCCCCTATATTGGTGACTACGTTAACGAATCTGTCTCTTCGGCTGGCCGACCTGCATTTGTGCGCACAATCGACGGTTTATTTGAAGCCGCTGATTTTTCGGAAGAGCTCCGTGAAGGCATGTTTGCCCAATACGGGGAACCGGGTGTCGATGTATATGCAGATTTCCTTGTTGAACGTGAACGTTTTGCCGAATGGGCAGCGCTAATGCACAGATACGGTGTTCCTTATGACGGGGCGGAAGCAGGCGGCTTGAAATTGGCACTGAGTACAGATCCAGCAGCTGTCTTGCCACTCCTTCATACGTTTGCCATGGGTTTCATAAAAGAAAAGAACCGACATAGTTATCGGCGAGCCGTCAAATTGTTTAAACAAATGAAAGCCGGTTCGAAAAAAAGTGGCAAAATCGACTTTTGGAATCAATACATTGATACAGTGCGTGAAAAAAACCGCAGACTTCGCGCATTGATGGAAGAAATGGAGAAAGGGAATTTAAATTTATGACCGGAACATTTACATTAAATCGCCTATTCCGTTTGAGCATTCGCTTACTGGAAGATGGACTATTTTCCATTGCCGCGGAAGAAGGCAATGGGTTGAAGATTGAACCGGACGAACTTGTTTCCTTCCTGTTCTTTAACAATGAACGTGCGCTTTTTGGACTCCTTATCAATACAGATGCAGACTTTGCTTACGTGCAAGCAGACCAGCTACTGCCTATTTTTTCAGCGATGCACCCCTATATTACCTTCGAAGGGTTTACTGCTGAAGACGACGCGTTACTTACGTCCGTTCGGGAAGCTGCAAATTCATGGAGTGACCCCGACTTATGGAACTATGCGGAAGTAGACGGCACTAGTATTCGTTTTGATAGCAAGAAAGCAGGTATTTCCGAAGGCGCAGCTGCCGTAATCGCTCATGCTGTGAGTAGTAAGCTTTCAACATCTGGCATTAATCCTGAACTGCTTGCTTCATTGTTACCCCATTTACGGACATACGGCTGGCCGGGTGAAACCGTTTCGACAATGCCGGTCAATCTTGCATTCCGCTTGACTGAACCAGCAGTCGAGACTACTGACACGGAATGGCTTCTTGAATCGGTTATTGTAGGAGAACGCGGGGCACATTGGTCTCCTGCTATGCGGAAAGTGAATGCACCTGCCGTAGAAGCGCTTCCTGCCAAGTGGAAGCCATACGCGGATGACATTGTGAAGAAGCAATCTGAAATGACATCTTTCCTAGGTTCAGTGGACATTGTTCCTAGTGAAAGCTTCTTAGCAACACCGATGTCTGATCCTGAAGTACGAATGTTCATCCAGAATGACTTGCCTTTGCTTCAATCATTTGGATACCCCGTCATCCTGCCAGCATGGCTGAAATCAGTGACAGAATCCAAATTGAGAATACGGACCAATGCGGGTGTGCAATCGTATAAATCAGCTACCGGTTTAGACGAAGTGCTGTCTTTCGATTGGAACTTCTCACTTGCCGGTAATACGATCGGTCGCGAGGACTTCCGTAAACTTGTCGATGAAAACCGTGAATACATTCGCTCCGGCGATGAATGGTTCCATATCGATCCATTGTGGCTGAGAAAAATTCGCGATCTGATGGACCGTGCGGACGCTGGGGAATGGACTGTTAAAGACTTACTTTTCCAAGACATTCCTGAAGAAATAGTCCCTCTTGAAGAAGATGAAGATTTAGATGATCCATTATTTGCTTTTACGATGCAGAAATCACTTCTTGGTTATATGGAAATGCTGTCCGATAAAAAAGGTCTTCCTGCTGCCGGCATTTCAAAAGATTTACTTGCTGAACTGCGGCCATATCAGGAAGACGGATACAACTGGCTGACTTTCATGCGTGATAATAGCTTCGGTGCATGCCTGGCAGATGATATGGGGCTTGGAAAGACTGTTCAACTCATTACTTATCTGCTTAACATTCATGCAAGACCCGATACAAATACGCCATCACTCATCGTTTGTCCGACAAGTGTACTTGGCAACTGGCAAAAAGAACTTGAACGGTTTGCACCTTCTCTTTCAGTCCATGCCCATTACGGTCCGATGCGAGCGAAAGACGAGAACTTTAAAGAACTTATTCACCAGTTGCAGCCTGACGTCGTACTGACGACGTATGGTACGGCTTCACAGGACGGTGAAATGCTAGCGGAGACAGAATTTGCGAGCATTACGCTTGATGAAGCGCAAAATATCAAGAACATGCAGACAAAGCAATCCCGCGTCATACGAAAACTTCGAGGTAGGCACCATATTGCCTTGACGGGTACACCAATTGAAAACCGTTTATCTGAACTGTGGGCAATTTTCGACTTCATTCACAAAGGGTATTTTGGCAGTTTCCGAAAATTTACTGATAACTACATTATCCCGATTGAGCGTGATGATTCAGAAGCGGATAAACGGAAGTTAAGAGCTAAAATTCGTCCATTCCTATTGCGCAGAACGAAGAGTGATCCTGATCTGCAGCTCAATCTTCCGAAAAAGCTTGAGCAGAATGAATACTGTCCTTTAACGACTGAACAGGCCGCTTTGTATGAAAGTTTTCTTGAAGAAACGAAATTCAAGTTGCAGACACTTACCGGTTTTGAAAAGAAAGGTCTCATTTTAAAAATGCTCAGCCGATTGAAACAACTATGTAACCATCCAGCGCTCTTCTTAAAGGAGCCACAAGCTCCTGCTGAGCAAATGATGTCAAGGTCTAATAAACTGGATTTGATCGTCTCAATGGCGGCTGACATCGCAAATAACAAAGAGCAATGCTTGATCTTCACGCAATACATTGGCATGGGGCAACTCATCCGCCAATGCTTGTCAGAACTGCATGGCATTGACGTTCCCTTCTTGACTGGCAGCATGCCGAAGGGGCAACGTGACCGACTGGTGGAGGCTTTCCAGGAAGGTGAATTCCCTATTTTCATCCTGTCGTTGAAAGCTGGTGGAACTGGATTGAACTTAACGGGTGCAAATCACGTATTGCATGCAGATAGATGGTGGAATCCCGCTGTTGAAAATCAAGCAACCGACCGTGCTTACCGTATCGGCCAGACAAAATTCGTCCACGTCCATAAATTTGTGACGATCGGGACGATTGAAGAGAAAATCGATAAGATGCTTGTGGAGAAAGCGGCACTATCCGCCGACTTAATCCAATCAAGTCAGTGGCTGTCGGATTTGTCCGACACGGAACTGGACGATTTGTTATCTTTCGAAAGCTAATGAGCAGTATCATATAAGTGTAGGACTCCCGTGCCGCAGTTGGCACTGGAGTCCTTTTTAGTTTTTTGCATAAATCCCATCAGACGCATCCGCATACGGAATTTTACGTATTGTTACGAGTCTATTTTTCCTATCGCCATCTTCTATCCGATTCAATCGCTTGTTTTGATTGGCTACTATGCTAATCAGTTGTTCAATTTGCATTTCCATCCTCTGCAGATCTTTAGTAAGTGTCTCCAAACTTCTCACTTCCCTCTCTAGTGATTCCACTTATCCGAATCCTGGAAACAAGCGCAGAACACGATTCCAGGATTCTTAAGTGGTTATTTTTAGGCGTAAGAATCCGACCCCCATCGGATTTCTACTATGCAACTAGATTCGCTATGTACGGATGTCCCTGAGAAATCCGCTCGCGTATCTATACTCACTCAAACTGGATATGCTTAGAACCCCTTCTGTA
This sequence comes from Sporosarcina sp. Y1011, assembly GCF_057669885.1. NCBI lineage: Bacteria > Bacillati > Bacillota > Bacilli > Caryophanales > Caryophanaceae > Sporosarcina > Sporosarcina sp. Y1011. Next base: position 173,278 of record NZ_JBYHFP010000002.1, read on the forward strand.
CATGTCCAGTATTTCTTTTTCTCACATTTACCTTTAACTAGTGTATTTGGCATTACTCACTATCTATCCTTTTTAGTTGTCATTGCGGCCCCGGATTGTTGCCCGGTTGCAGTCCTCCTTTTTGCCACGACAGATTCGTCGCATGATATGTAGTATTGCGCCTAAATCCTTCAGGTTAGAAAATCGGTAATCCTTCTGCTTCTCTACTCGGCAGATTGAAATGCTCAGTATCCTCTTTTTCCGCTATCGACTGTGGTGTACTTATTACATGTTCACTGTACAGGTTGTCATTGGCACGCTTTTTCGTTAAAATAAAACGAACATCTTCACAAATCACCTCTGTTACATAGACTCGACTCTTATCCTCCCTTTCATATGACCTGGATTGAATACGTCCGCCTACTCCGATCAAAGAACCTTTTCCGCAATGTTTTGCAGTATTTTCCGCCGGCCTCCCCCACATTGTACAAAGCACAAAATCTGTCTCCATTTCTCCTTTCTGGTTTTTGAAATTACGGTTTACGGCAAGGACAAAGCTGGTTTGTACTCTACTTTCTGAGATCCTTTTAAGAATCGGATCTTTCGTAATTCGCCCAACTAGTGCAACCTGATTCAATTGAGTTCCTCCTCTCTTGGTTTCTGACTTCATCATACTCGGTCCAATTTAATAAGTGCAATCACATATATTTAAATTTTCAGTCACCTTTCGACATCAAATTCCTTTTTTGCTCGACTTTATTTGCGGCATGGATGGTAGTAATTGAATAGCCATAAGGCGTATCGGAATTTTCAGGTTTTATTGATAATTCAACTTTAGCATCTATCTGATTTCTTTGGAATTTGCTCTTATGGTATACTATGAGGAAAAAGATTGGGGTGGATGATGATAAAAACTTTTAAAATGTTGTCAGTGGGCATACTGCAAGAAGATGTCGTACGCGATTATCCGCTGAGTGACGGAATTATTATCAACCAGGAAAATAGCCATCATATGTGGATTTTAGAAATGTTCATCGATAAAGAACATCAGTCCGTTTTCGAAAAATGGAAAGCTGATGAGGATTTATTGGAAGTAAAAGTGGTTATTTCGTATCCTGAAAACGAACCTGCCGCATTCCGTGTTGCTGTCAAAGGCGTCAAGCCGATTGGGGATAAAATCTCCGTACTGCTAAAAGGTCGTTTGAAGCGTGCGCGGGCTCAATATGCCGAACAGCTATTGGAGGAATTGATTGGTGAGGGGCTTGGAGGGGAAGATCTGTTACGTCGATTCGAATCAGATATGCGCTCTCGTCCGCGTTTAAAGGAAGATCAGGAAGATGCGGAGAGTTGAATGGTCTATGTTGTGCTGCCTAGCGTTATAGGCAGTTTTTTTTGTGTTTTTATCTGTAATTGTTTTCGATTGGCTCATTGAGAGTAGAAAAACCGCCTCAAGTGTTATGAGGCGGTTCCCCGCACGGCTTGCGGTTAGCGATTAGCGGTTATTTATTGTTATTGTTGTTATTGTTGTTATTATCGTTGTTCATTTCATTTCGCTTGTCCGAGTCTGTGTTGCCGTCATTCATAATGCCATTGTCCGGATTTGCGTTGCCGCCGCCGTCATCATTGATGATTCCATTACGGTCTCCGTTGTTGTCATTAATGATGCCGTCATCATCTCCACCGTTGTTCAGACCATCCATATCCGGTCCTGTTTGTTCGTTTACATCAGGCGTTATGTCTTTTGTGTTGTCCTCCAAGTTTTCCATCGGCGTTTCGTTGTTATTCGGCACGTCGTCGTTGGTACCACAACCTGTTAGTACAAGTCCCGAGATTAGAACCAGTGGTATCGCTTTTTTGAACATGAATAAATTCCCTCCTCTCCACAAGCCGTCTATCACACAAACAAGTATGATACTTCGTAGCTTAGCCAGAAATGAGGGAACTATCCGTTTTTATTTATGAAGATGCTAAATGTTTTTTAAGCAATGTATCGACGTATACTGCTTCCGCTTTACAGTTATACTCGTAGTGCGTATTTAACATTTCCTGCATGCTCTGAATTTCCACAATTTGTTCTTCAGATGGCGGTTCACTGAGGATTCGAGCGATAATTTTATTGATGCGTTGCGCAAGATCTTCATGGAATTCTGGGTCAAGTTTTAATTCATCCGGAATTTTGGTGTACCAAAGCGCTTTCACAGTAATGTACTCGCGCCAACTGGCAAAATAATCATCGATACTAAATCGCTCACCGGACCATTCAATATCGCTCATGTATTGTTCGAATGTCTGTGTAATCGATCTCGTTATGCTGCTTTTTAAATTTGGAGAAAGATCTTTAAACATATTGATTTGAAACCTCCCACTTTGTGCTATTTAACAGCACTGTATTGACCATTGTATCGAAACTTCCATTTATTAGCGAATTTAGTTTTTTCCAGTTTCTACAACTGGACCAAGTGCAAATGTAATTTCTGTCTCACATGCAATTTCACCATCGACTGTAGCAATCGCTTTGCCTTTGCCGATTGTTCCACGAAGTCGTGTGATTTCCACTTCCAGACGTAATGTATCTCCAGGCGTCACTTGTCTTTTAAAACGGCAGTTATCGATGCCCGCGAAAAAAGCAAGACGTCCTTTATTCTCTTCTTTTTGCAACAAAGCGACAGCGCCTACTTGTGCGAGCGCTTCCACGATTAGAACGCCTGGCATAACCGGGTATCCTGGAAAATGCCCATTGAAGAAATCTTCATTAATTGTAACGTTTTTTATGCCTACTGCACGTTTACCTTCTTCAACCTCAAGAATCCGGTCTACCATAAGAAATGGATAACGATGCGGTAAAATGGCTTGTATCTGTTCTGCTGTTAGCATGCCCATCCTCCTACCACTTTACTATGTATTTTAACTTATAAAAAAGCTGTTATTTTTGTTTTCCGGCAATGATATCCAAAATGTGCGTCCATGTTTCTTTTTTAAAAACATCGCTTGGATTGCCGTCTCCGAGAGTACCATAGCCAATCATCGCTCCGAGCGCAGCCGCTCCGACAAGAAGCAACAGGACCAGTATTATACGAACCCAAATAGGAAGTAGACGAATTTGTACCCAAATTTGCTTTTTTGGTGCAGTTTCCTCGACTTTTTTTTCAGGCTGTCCAATTGCTTTCCGGCTTGATCGTTGTAAAGGTTGGGCATCTTCTTGCTTCACCTCTGGTTGCTCGGTTTTTAATTTAATTTTTTTTTCATCTGTCATAGTCAGTACTCCCTTAATTGTCCAGGCTCCAGACGTCATTCTAGTAGGGTTTCATCGAATACCATTAATTAAGCCGAGCATTTGATCCGCAAGTGTCACTGCACGCGCGTTGAATTGATAAGAGCGCTGGATACCGATGAGATCCGTCATTTCTTTTTGGTAGTTCACATTCGATGCTTCGAGCGCCTCGCCTTCTATTCCAATACTACTACGAGCAGCACCTTGTAGCTCAGTTAAGACATCCTGTTCAGTGACACCGAGGTCTGCCAAATTTTCGGGCAGGCCAAAGTTCGTTCCAGATAGCCGTGCCATCAGATTCGGACGTTCCATCACCGTCACAGCCAGCTCAACGTTCTCGCTCGTTCCATTCGAATGTGTAAGCTCTAGGACGCCGCCCGGTTTGACTGTGTAATTTTTTACGTCATCCGAAAATATGACAGGTAATCCTGCACTATCAGCGACCGGATAGCCTTCAGCGTTGACGAGCATCACTTGTCCGTTAGCAATAGGTGACACGTAAAAATTCCCCTGACGCGTGTAGACAGTTTGCTCGCCGCCTCCGTCAGGCATGAGTATATTAAAATACTGTTTTGGCGTTGTCAGTGCGAAGTCAAGTTCACGGCCAGTCATTTGCAGGGTGCCAGCTTTCCAATTCATCTGTGTTTGACCAAGCATCGCCCCAGAACCGTAACGGATACCATTCGGAGATTGACGCGGTGCTGTGTCCGCCTTATCGTTATTGAATTGCTGAACCAACATTTCACGAAAACTTGCATCACTCGATTTATAGCCGTGTGTCGAGACATTCGCAAGGTTATTTCCGATGATGTCGATTTGGTTTTGCAATTGACTAAGCGTGTTTGTTGCTGTTGTCATGGTGCGTATCATGCATCCCCGCTCCTTTCAAATGGCGTGTCATCAGTTGACCCGACCCACTTCCGTTACTGTTTTTTCCATGCTGCGGTCGTAGGCTTGAAGAATTTTTTGATTGGCCTCGAATGCACGGTACGCAGTTAGCATGTCCGTCATTGTCCGGGCTGCATCGACGTTCGATCCTTCCAGATAGCCTTGCTGCATTGAATAAGTAACGCCAGCCATGTCATTTGCTGCAACCAGGTTTTCGCCGTCCATAGTTACAAACATGCCATCGCCTTGTTTTTGAAGCGTGTCAGGTCGCTGTGCAAATGAAACACCAAGCGTTGCGACGGCTGTTTCACCTTCCATAATGACGCCTTCGTCAGTTATGCGGAAGTCATCGTTTTGCACTTCAATTCGCTGTCCGTTGCTATCAAGCACAAAAGCCCCAGCCGAACTCGTTAAATAACCATTTGCGTCAACTGTGAAATTACCGTTTTTTGTATATTGTTCGCGACCGCCTTCATTTTCAAGTCTGAAGAATATGGCGCCCGCCGTTCCCGTGGCTTCATCAATCGGTAAGCGGCCATCGATGAGCGCTACGTCCGTTGTCAGCTCCGTTTCACGCAATTGCCCCTGCGCAAATAACGGCAGCGTCTCCTGCATGTAGACACCCGTTGAAATCCCACCAACTGGCGATAATCCCTTCATCTGAAAGCCGTTTTCCGTCGGTATTCTTGCTGTTTCAATACTCGACATATACATTTCTGGAAATGAACGAATTACTGCTTGTTCCGCCTTATAACCAGGCGTATTGGCGTTTGCCATATTGTTCGCAAGCATCTCCGTTTTTCGTTGTTGCGCAATCATACCTGACCCAACTGTATAAAATCCACGGAACATGTGCTCACTTCTCCTTACTTTTTAAAAATGATTATCGGCTGGATAACTTATGTATGTTATCCAATAAAACGCCTGTCCCAATCGCAACACAGTCAAGCGGTTTATCTGAAATAAATACAGGAACCTTCAGCTCTTCAGCGAGTAATTGGTCGATGCCGTGCAGTAGTGCTCCGCCGCCTGTCAGGAAGACACCGCGATCGATGATATCCGCTGATAATTCAGGAGGAGTTTTTTCCAAGACGTTTTTCGCTGCTTGAACAATCATATAAACGGATTCTTTTAGTGCCATTCCAATTTCGTCGGAATGAATCGTAACTGTGCGAGGAAGCCCTGACGCCATATCGCGCCCCCGAATATCGATTTCTTCTTTTCGGCCAACTGAAAAAACAGTTCCAACTTTGAATTTAATAGCTTCAGCAGTTCGTTCACCGATATATAATTTATATTTGTGTTTAATGTAGAGTGTAATGTCATTATCAAATGTATTACCGGCTGTCGTGATTGACCTAGATGTAACGATGTCTCCCATTGATAGTACAGCTACGTCCGTCGTTCCCCCACCAATATCGACGACCATATTACCACTCGGTTGGAAAATATCCATACCCGCGCCAATTGCTGCAACTTTCGGTTCTTCTTCCAGATACACTTTCTTGCCGCCTGATTTTTCAGCTGCCTCTTGGATGGCTTTCTGCTCGACACTTGTAATGTTTGTCGGGCAACAGATTAGAATTCGCGGTTTGGATAAGAATCCTTTTACATCTAGTTTATTGATAAAATGACTAAGCATTGCTTCCGTTACATCAAAATCGGCAATGACTCCGTCTTTCATGGGTCTGGTTGCGATAATATTAGCGGGCGTTCTGCCAACCATTTGTCTTGCTTCTTCCCCGACTGCTAGTACCTTATTGGTATGCTTATCCATCGCAACTACAGATGGTTCATTCAGTACAATCCCTTTACCCTTAACGTGTATCAAGACGTTAGCTGTACCAAGGTCTATGCCGATATCTTTTGCAAACATTGTTTCTGTTTCCCCTTCCACCCGCATCATTGGATATTCCCGTGTATGTATACGCTTCTGACTACACATTTTACCATAAAAGGTTGATAAATAATATACTTAAGGGTTGTTTTCGTGAAAGAACTCTATTTATTGCAACAAGCAAAAAACGGATCGCGATGTGGATGCGATACCGCCTTCTATTTCTAACTGTTTCCGACTCTTTTTGTTTCGTTCATCCACTTAATTCTTGTCGCCTCGCCGCCCCGCAAATGTCTGACTGACTTATGATAGGCAAGTATTTTCGCGACTTCTTCAGACAGGGCCACATCGACGTTTGGTAAGCGTTCCGTCAAGTCTTTGTGAACCGTGCTTTTCGAATAGCCTGTCGCTTTTGCCAACGCACGTACCGTAAGTCCCGTTTCCAGTAACATATTGCCGAGGCGCACGCATCGCCTCCGTATTTGCTCGTGCACGCCCTCTTCCTTTCCTCTGAGGTCCGAATCTTCCTTTATCCTATGCGGTTGTTGGGCGGGATATGCGGGCGGTTGTCGGGAGTGGGTGGGGTTTTGGTGGTTATGGGGATTTTCTGGGCGGTTGTTTGCGTTTTAGGGGTGGTTATTTGTGGGGGTTGGGCGATTGCGCGGTCGCGCGGGGATTTCGAGCGGTCGGGCGCAGGATTCAGGCGGTCCCACATAATTTTCGAGCGGTAATGCGTAGGATTCGGGCGGTCCCACGTAATTTTCGAGCGGTAATGCGTAGGATTCGGGCGGTCGCTAAGAGTTTTCGGGCGGTCCCGCGCTGTTTTCGAGCGGTCACAAAGCCGACCACCCTATTTCCCCCAAAGAAAAAGCCACTCCGGATTGGCTCTGGAATGGCTGGAAACTTGCTATTAAAATGCTAGAAAAGTGCTTGGATTTACGGCTACTCCATCTTGTTGGATTTCGAAATGAAGATGGATGCCTGCCGTCGGATTCCATTCATTTTCTGTTGTTGTGGCGAGCGGTTGTCCTTGAACCACTTCTTCACCTTTTTTAACGAGAATACCTGTGACGGATCGATAGATTGTTTTTAACCCATCGGCATGAGAAAGTATGATTTCATCACCTTTAAACGGGTCTAGCAAGATGTCTTCTACTGTACCGCTGAGTGAAGAAACAACTTCAAATTCCTTGCCTTGAATCGCAATCGATATGCCTGTGTTTGTTACATACGTCTGGCTGGAGACGAGTAACGCGTTTTCACGCACGGCGGGCTCTGCATTTACGTCATAAAAATCTTGCAGAATCGCTACTTCGTCGATAGACTCTTCAGCAAATGGGTATTTGAGTGTTTCGTTTGCTGCGTTCGTCTCGACGACCAATCCATCTTGCGGGTCCTTCGCTGCATCGTTGGCTAAACCAGGGGCATCTTCTTTCATGTATGCATTGTAACCCCAGATCATACCAACGAAGACGATTGCGATACCCGAATAGACTACAGGCCAAAACCAGCTTTTTGCCTTTGCACTTTTGTTCTTCTGAGAAGGGGCTTTCGGTTTTTCTTCTCGCATTGTCATCACCTCACTCGCTATTATCTGCAAGTGAGAGAGTTTTTAAACATTCCGAATCAAGTAAAGTAAATTTTTTTATTTTTGTCCCCGAATAATAGTGTAAAAGAATTTTTTCGGCGGTCCATCCTTTCTGAGCAAATGCTTCCGCCCCGTATTGGCTCATCCCTACACCGTGGCCATAGCCATTCGTTGTAACATGAACAATACTATTCGTTACGTCGAATGCGATATCAAAATCCGTAGATGCTAGTCCCAGCAAATCTCGCATTTCCCTGCCGCTCGCTTGAAATTCTGTAGAGAGGACTTTCTGAACACGACCTGTGTCATTTCTAACGAGTTGAAGTGATTTGAATCGATCAGCGCTCCACTTGCTTCCTATCTTTTTATTCCACTCAGTAAGTTTCAATTCGGTTTTCCTTTCTACGTTTGCAGCAACGTCCCCCTCCCCGGGACTATCCACGCTTTGTAAGTAAGGTACGTCATTGCCACTGAAATTTTGCGCTGTCTCAGTCTGTCCATTAGATGTAGAAAAAAACATTGCAGCTATCATTTCGTCTCCATAAGTAATAATATCCCCTGCAGTCGCCTCCACCGCTGCACGTACTTTTCGTTCATTGCGTTTGAATTCTTTCCCCCAACGCTCTTCCCGTTTCTTTTCGGAGGAATAGACTTGTGCAGATACATCTGCGGCGATTGGTTTTTTGCCGTTCTCGGTCGTTCGGAGTGCGTATGTCCGTGCGGCAACTGCTTGTGCCTTTAAAGCCTCTTCACTGAATGTGACAGGCATTTCAGCTGCGACGACACCTACTACATACTCTTCAAGTGGGATCGGCTTGTCCACGCCGGTAACGATGATCTCCACGTAGCAAAGCTGTGCCTCCGGTTCTTCAACTTCTTTTGTGATTTGCGGAGTCTGTTTTAATAGGATAGGGATGAAAAATAAAAGGATGATGAGGAACGCTGTTAGTAGTTTGTCCATAATTGATTATATGAAAAACAAGATGTATTATTACTGTTATTTTGGACATACTAGCAAAGGAGCATTTTGAGTCTTAATATATGTGAAGACAAAAAAGGCCGTAGTCTCTACACTACAGCCCTTTCAAGTATTTATGGAATGAATTTAAACGTGTTGTACCGTTTTTTCAGTTTTCATCTCAGGGGAAACACGTACGATATCCGCACCGAGTGCCGCAAGTTTTCCGTGGAAGTTCACATATCCGCGGTCAAGATGCGATAGTTCCGTAACACGTGTAACACCTTCTGCAACAAGTCCTCCTAGAATGAGGGCTGCTGCCGCACGAAGGTCCGTTGCTGCTACTTCAGCACCTTGTAGTTTTGAAGGTCCATTTATGATGACTGATCTTCCTTCAATTTTGAGGGAAGCATTCATCCGACGGAATTCTTCAACGTGCATGAAGCGATTTTCGAAAACGGTTTCGGTCAAAATACCTGTACCCGATGATGTCAGCATAAGTGCCATCATTTGGGATTGCATATCTGTTGGAAAACCAGGATGAGGCATTGTTTTTAAATCTACGGATTTCAAAGGTAGTTTTGCTGTAACGCGGACACCTTCATCCAGTTCAGTAATGACTACACCCATTTCCGTTAACTTGGAAATAAGTGCTGCGTTGTGCTCTGGAACTGCATTTTCAATAATGACATTTCCGCCCGTAATTGCAGCTGCTACCATGAAAGTACCTGTTTCGATACGATCCGGTATAATGTGATGCGTTGTGCCAACTAATTTTTGGACGCCTTCAATTCGAATTGTGTCCGTACCTGCTCCGACAACTTTACCGCCCATTTCGTTGATAAAGTTCGCTAGGTCTACGATTTCGGGTTCTTTTGCTGAGTTCTCGATGATTGTCGTACCAGCCGCCAAAGCCGCTGCAGTCATAATATTTTCAGTTGCGCCGACGCTTGGAAAATCAAGATAGATTTTAGCGCCTTTTAAACCGTTTTCAGCTTTCGCTTCAACGTGTCCGTGGCCGAAAGTAATTTCCGCACCCATTGCTTCAAAGCCCTTTAGATGTTGGTCAATCGGACGTGATCCGATTGCACAGCCGCCTGGAAGTGCAATTCGTGCAAAGCCATTACGTGCGAGAAGCGGTCCCATAACAAGAATTGACGCACGCATTTTCCGTACATATTCGAACTGTGCTTCAGTTGAAAGTGTATCCGAAGAATCTATGACGACTTCATTCATTTTTGGGAAGTGGTCCACTTTTGCATTCAAGCTTTTAAGAACTGAGTTTATTGTTCCAACGTCCGAAAGATTGGGTACGTCGCGTATTACGTTGACACCTTCTGATGCAAGCAATGCAGCAGCAAGTATAGGCAACACAGCATTTTTAGCGCCTTCGACTCGGACAGTACCATTAAGTACACGTCCGCCGGTGATAATAATTTTATCCAAAATAAGTCCCTCCGACTCCTAATTTATAGCAATTCATGTTATTTTTCATTTTATATATTCGATTTTTTTAGTCATACAATCCTCTTCAAAACATATACTATTTTACACTGACGTTCCCCTTATAACAAGTAACGTCTGGGCTATTTTACCGACTAAGTACTTAAGTAGTCTATATTATGTACACTATTGACGGTTTGTGTCATAATATCTCTCCACCTGTAGTATCAGTTCCCTCTAAATCGGCACAGCAAACCTAAGCTCAAAAAAATTGATGAATTTCATGTCATCGCCTTAAATACGAGATGTTTTTCGCATACAAGGCGATAACATGTAGCTGATCAAATTGCTGATCAAATCACCCTTTTTTTTTGCATCAAAAATGGTTAATAAGTCAGCCGAACATGAACGGAAGCCTTCCGGACCAATAGGATAATTCTAAAAAGAAATTCGACACGGACCATCCGATCGTGATACTTAATAAAATGAACAATAACTGTGCTTGAAAGACACGGTTTTTTTTTATGATTTTTTCTGGCATGATCGCTTGCAATGCAAAAAATGCAACGGCTATGAAAACAGTATGTGAAACGATTGACAGTAACGGTTGATAGCCCATTATAGCATCCAAAGTAGGGTCCTCCCTTAATAAATGAAAAGGCGAACAGAAGAATTGTTCTTCTGCCCGCCAACTCAACAACTCATTTATTTCTTGTTTCGTAGACATCGATACGATTGAGGGCACGTTTTAAATCCAGTTGCGCTAAGTCGTGTTCTCTGCCTTCTTTTTTTGCCTGAAGTGTCTCTTCTGCTAGTTTCGCCGCTTTTTTTGCACGGTCGATATCAATAGAAGAAGCCAGTTCCGCACTTTGAGCCAAAACAGTGACAACATCCGGACGGACTTCGATAAAACCACCGTGAACGGCGATATGTTCAGTCGAGTCTTCCTTTTGTAGGCGAAGCCCACCGATTTGAAGCGGCGCAACCATCGCGATGTGGCCGGGAAGAATCCCGATTTCACCTGTTTCGGTAGCTGCGATGATAATGTTCGCTTCGGTTTCAACAACAGGGCCGTCGGGAGTGACGATATTGACTTTAATTGTCTTCATTTTTTCCCCTCCTGGTCCCTTAAAATCAAATTCACATCGGCGAATTGGGCGCAGACTTTTATCGTGCAGGTCTTGATAACTCCCCTAAAAAATCTACGCTATTCACCGGAGGCTTTTATTTGATTTGGCAGGGATTTGAATCCTGCTGATTAAACTTCAACACCCATACCTTTTGCTTTTGCAATAGCGTCTTCAATCGTTCCGACAAGTCGGAATGCATCTTCTGGAAGGTGATCGTACTTACCTGCAAGAATTTCGCTGAAGCCTTTAATTGTTTCGGCAACTTGTACGTATGATCCTTTTTGTCCTGTGAACTGCTCAGCTACGTGGAAGTTTTGTGACAGGAAGTTTTGAACACGACGAGCGCGTCCAACTAGCTGCTTGTCTTCTTCTCCAAGTTCATCCATCCCTAGGATTGCGATGATATCTTGAAGTTCACGGTAACGCTGAAGCGTTTGTTGTACTTGACGTGCAATTTCGTAATGCTCTTCGCCCACGATTTCAGGGCTTAGTGCACGTGAAGTTGAAGCAAGTGGGTCAACCGCAGGGTAAATACCCATTTCAGAAAGTTTACGCTCAAGGTTCGTCGTTGCATCAAGGTGAGCGAACGTTGTAGCAGGAGCCGGGTCAGTATAGTCATCCGCTGGTACATAGATTGCTTGGATAGACGTAACTGAACCAGCATTTGTAGACGTGATACGTTCTTGAAGTGTACCCATTTCCGTTGCCAGTGTCGGTTGGTAACCAACTGCTGATGGCATACGGCCAAGTAGTGCTGAAACTTCAGAACCTGCTTGTGTAAAGCGGAAAATATTATCGATGAACAGAAGTACGTCCGCGCCTTGTACGTCACGGAAATGTTCTGCCATTGTAAGTCCAGATAAAGCAACACGCATACGTGCGCCAGGTGGCTCATTCATTTGACCGAAGACCATTGCCGTTTTCTTAATAACGCCGGAATCTGTCATTTCGTAAAATAAGTCGTTCCCTTCACGAGTACGTTCTCCAACGCCTGCGAATACGGAAATACCACCGTGTTCTTGTGCGATGTTATTGATCAATTCTTGAATTAGAACTGTTTTACCTACACCCGCACCACCGAAGAGGCCGATTTTACCACCTTTAATGTATGGAGCAAGTAAGTCAACAACTTTAATACCTGTTACAAGAATTTCAACTTCAGTTGAAAGTTCTTCGAATACTGGAGCTAACCGGTGAATCGGGTCGCGGCGTTCTGAAGCCGGGATTTCCTCACCAAGGTCAATAATCTCTCCAAGTACGTTAAATACACGTCCAAGTGTAACGTCACCAACTGGAACCGAAATTGCAGAACCCATATCATCAACGATTGCTCCGCGTTGCAGACCATCTGTTGAAGACATTGCAATTGTACGTACAGAATCATCTCCGAGGTGAAGCGCGACTTCAAGTGTCAACGTTTCAGGCTCGGTGTTTGGACGTTCAATCTGAACTTTCAAAGCGTTATAGATATTAGGAAGCTGACCGTCTTCGAACTTGATGTCAACAACCGGACCCATAACCTGAAGAACATGTCCTTTATTCATACTTATTCCCTCCTGTCTTACTCTTTGCCGTACAGTGCCCGCTCCTATTCAAGAGCTGCGACGCCGCCAACGATCTCCGTAATTTGTTGCGTGATCGCAGCTTGTCGTGCACGGTTGAATGAAAGTGTTAAAGAATCTATCAAATCAGCTGCATTATCCGTAGCAGTTTTCATCGCTGTCATACTGGAAGCATGTTCACTCGCTTTTCCGTCAATTACAGCTCCGTAAATGAGACTTTCCGCGTATTGCGGAAGAAGCACTTCAAGGATTGCTTCACCTGAAGGCTCAAACTCATACGAAGTTGTTGCGGAAGTCGATGTGATGTCAGTGAGCGGAAGCAATTTCTTTTCCGTCACTTCACTTGCGATGGCGGAGACGAAGTGATTGTAATACAAATAGACTTCGTCATACTCGCCTTCTGTGAACATGCCAACAGCACGCTTCGCGATATCTTTTATCTCATTGAAAGTGGGATGATCCGATAGACCAATCCGACTTTCAACGATATCGAAACCAAGTCGATCGAAAAAGTCGTAACCCTTTTGGCCGATTGCAAGGATGCTCACTTCTTCTACTGAAGAGTGGCGTTTTTCAATCGCATTTTTTGCAATGCGCAAGATGTTGGCGTTGTACCCTCCAACAAGTCCACGGTCCGATGTAATAACGATATATCCAGTCTTTTTAACGGGCCGGGATACCATCATCGGGTGACTCAAGTCGCTTGTTCCAGCTGCGATTGATCCGACGACTTCCTGAATTTTTTCCATGTACGGGATGAACGCTTTCGCATTCAGTTCGGCACGGCTCAATTTAGAAGCGGAGACCATTTGCATGGCTTTCGTAATTTGACTTGTCTTTTTCGTCGATTTAATACGGTTTTCTATGTCGCGTAAAGATGCCATTGGCAATTCTCACCACCTTTTGTATTTTTGATCAATCATTTTGACGGTCTTTGTCAAAGATGATTCCTTAAAAATTATTCAGAACGTGCGAAAGTCTTCTTGAATTCGTTGAGTGCTGCTGCCATCAAATCATCAGCCGGAAGATCTTTCGTCGTACGAATTTGATCTAAAACATCAGTATGGTTAGTTTGTAGCCAGCTTAACAGTTCGCTTTCGAAACGCAGAATATCTTTAACTTCAATATCGTCAAGGAAGCCACGTGTCAATGCATAAAGAACCATAACTTGCTGTTCCACTTTAAATGGTTTATTCAAATCCTGCTTCAAGATTTCAACTGTACGCGCTCCGCGGTCAAGTTTCGCCTGTGTTGCAGAATCAAGGTTAGAACCGAATTGCGAGAATGCTTCAAGCTCACGGTAAGCCGCAAGGTCAAGACGCAAAGTTCCCGCAACTTTTTTCATTGCTTTAATTTGCGCTGAACCACCAACACGGGAAACGGAAAGACCGGCGTTAATCGCTGGACGTACACCCGAGAAGAATAGGTCAGATTGAAGGAATATTTGTCCATCAGTGATGGAGATTACGTTTGTTGGAATATAAGCGGAGATATCTCCTGCTTGTGTTTCAACGAATGGTAGTGCTGTGATAGAACCAGCACCAAGTGTATCATTCAACTTCGCTGCACGTTCAAGTAAACGAGAGTGAATATAGAATACATCACCTGGGTAAGCTTCACGGCCCGGAGGACGACGAAGTAGCAAAGAAAGTTCACGGTATGCCGCTGCTTGTTTCGTTAAATCATCATAAACAATTAGAACGTGCTTACCTTGGAACATGAATTCTTCAGCCATTGATATACCTGTGTAAGGTGCAAGATATAGTAGTGGAGCCGGTTGTGAAGCAGAAGCCGTTACGACGATTGTGTAATCAAGTGCGCCATTTTTACGGAGCGTTTCAACAACTCCACGAACTGTTGATTCTTTTTGGCCGATTGCTACATAGATACAAATCATATCTTGGTCAGCTTGGTTTAGGATTGTATCAATCGCAACTGTCGTTTTACCTGTTTGACGGTCTCCGATGATCAATTCACGCTGTCCGCGTCCGATTGGTACTAGTGCATCAATCGCTTTGATGCCGGTTTGTAGTGGTTCATGAACGGATTTACGCGCCATAACCCCTTGTGCCGGGCTTTCGATTGGACGTGTTTTTGTTGTTGCAATCGGACCTAATCCATCAACTGGTTGCCCAAGTGGATTTACAACGCGTCCGATTAATTCTTCACCAACAGGAACTTCCATAATACGGCCTGTTCGACGTACTTCATCGCCTTCTTTGATGTCCGTGTAAGGCCCTAGGATAATGATACCAACGTTGTTCGCTTCCAAGTTTTGAGCCAGACCCAAGACACCAGTAGAGAACTCTAAAAGTTCCCCAGCCATGGCGTTGTCGAGGCCATGAACACGTGCGATACCGTCACCAATTGAGATAACTGTACCTACCTCGCTCACTGTCATCTCAGATTGATAATTTTCAATCTGCTGTTTTATGAGAACACTGATTTCCTCAGCTTTGATGCTCATGCATGTCACCCCTCAAATTTCTGATTTATGAACCGATAAGATCCTGTTTCAGTCGCTCGAGCTTAGCGCTCACGCTGCTGTCGTAGATGTTATTACCAATTTGGAGACGAATGCCTCCGATTAGGCTCGGATCGATGATATTTTCAATTCGTAATGCTTGCTTACCGATTTTTTTCGCAAATGCTGTCGAAATTGCAAGGCTTTCATCCGCAGTAAGCAGTCGTGTAGAATACACTTTTGCTTCAGCAATTCCAGCTGCTTCATTCGTTAATGCGGTAAATTCGTTTACAAGGTTTACAACTTCGTTTATGCGTTGTTTGTCGAGCATTAGATTCAATGTATTCAAAATGAGCTGGTTCGCTCCTTTAAATGAATCAGCCATAAGCTCTTTCTTTTTTGCAGCTTTTAATCTCGGCGTTTCAAGTAACTGACCGAGCTCTTTATTTGCTAGGAAAACTTTTTTCAATTCAAGAAGGTCTTCTTGAATCGGTCCAGTTTGTCCGTTTTGTTGTGCTAATTCGAACAATGCTAGTGCATAGCGTTGTGCAACAACCGATTGGCTCATCGCCCTTCGCCTGCCTTCACAATCGTTTCTTCGATCAATGCGCGATTATCTTCCTCGGAAATTTCTTTACCGAGTACTTTAGATGCTGCAAGGATAGAAAGAGATACGAATTCTCCGCGAACTGCCGCGACCGCTTTGTCTTTTTCTGAAGCAATTTCAAGCGTTGCTTCTTCTTTCATACGAACCACTTCTGAACGAGCCGCTGTGATGATTTCTGCACGTTGCGTTTCGCCTTGCTTACGGGCATTTTCAACAATCTCTTGAGCGTTGTTACGCGCTTCGTTCAAAAGGTTGCGCTGTTCTTCAAGAATCTGTTGTGATTCTGCACGGCTCTTTTCAGCCGATTCAATTTCATTTGCGATCAACTCAGCACGTTGATCCATGATACCCATAAGTGGGCCCCAAGCAACTTTCTTCAAAAGAAGCATGAGAATCGTGAAGAATAAGACTGTGACGATAATATCGCCAAGGTTTAACTTGCCATTCAATTGCGCCAATCCTTTAACGGCCTCACCATCTGCTGCCAATAGGACGAAGGTATCCATAAACACGATTAATTCACTCCCTTCAAGAGCTTACGTTTCTTTAAACTATGGAAAACGTTCATTATTTTCAAAATAAGATTTTCCTACTACATAAAAGAATGGCGAAGAACTTCAGACTACTCTCTTCGCCATTTAGTAAATATTTCTTATACTTACTTGTTCATTACGATAAATGCAATAACTGCTGCGAAAATCGGAACAACTTCAACAAGTGCAACACCGACGAACATGTTTGTTTGAAGAATACCGCGTGCTTCTGGTTGACGAGCGATTCCTTCTTGTGTTTTCGAAACGACTAGACCTGCACCTAGACCTGCACCGAGTGCACCTAAACCAATTGCGATTGCTGCTGCTAATAGACCAACTGAACCTACCATTATTGTTTCCTCCTAATATTCCCTGTTTTTTTGTTCTGCAGCCCGGTTACCCGGGCATTATATGCTTAATGGTCTGTTGCCACTTTGTGTGACATATAGACCATCGACAACATAACGAAGATAAATGATTGAATCGCCCCGACGAAAATCGAGAAGCCCATCCAAGCAAGTGACGGTACGACCGCTCCAAACAACCCGAGCATACCTGATGTTGCGAGTCCAGCCAGGAGTCCTAGAAGGACTTCACCGGCATAGATGTTACCATAAAGACGCAGACCGAGTGTCAGCGTGTTTGTAAATTCCTCAACGACTTTAAGCGGTGCAAGGAAAGGAAGTGGCTTAAGGTAACCTTTTCCGTATTCTTTCAACCCTGACATCTTAATACCGTAATAGTGTGTGAGAGCAATGACCAAAGCTGCTAGTGTCATTGTAATTACAGGGTCAGCAGTCGGTGATTTCCACCAAAGATCCCCTTCCCAATAGATTGCTAATGGAATCCCTAATACGTTCGATACAAAGAGGAACATGATAAGGGTAATCCCCAACACGTGAAATCTACCACCTGTTTTCCAGTCCATGTTACTCTTGATGATTCCTTTAACGAAATCCATGACCCATTCAAAGAAGTTTTGCATGCCTGTCGGTTTCAACTGTAAACGACGTGTAGCGAAAAACGCGATTAGGAATACAATTGCACATGTGATGAAAAGCATTAAAACGTTTGAAAGATTGAATGTCATTTCAAATAATGTACCTTCGAAAGCCGTGTATAACGGATTTCCATGTTCCATTTTCGTTCACCTCCCTTTTGCAACCAGAATTAAGTCAAGCTATTTCTGCATCACTTCGCAGATAATACAGAATAGAAGTGCAGTAAGCTTTTTTCATAACGACTTGCATTAGAGAAAAGTCCTGCTGACGAAAAAAGCTTTACTGATGTCTAGCGTGGTATATGATCCTCTCAACTAGTAGAAGAACATAAGGTATCGCAAAGCCGATAATCGTACTGATTAGGTCAAAATATTCTGGCATCGCTGTTGCAACTGCAGCCGCACCTACACCAGAAGCGAAACGTATAAATGTCCCGAGCGAAGTACCATTTTTCCCTTGTGCAAATTTCCGTTCATAGTTTTCCATTTTACGGACAAGGATCCAAAAATTATACAATCCGAAAAGAGATCCGAGAATCAATCCTGCGAAAATCAATTTTAAGTCAGTAAATGCCCAACCCAGTACGAACAATGCGAGCAAAAAAAATAGAGCTCTTTTTTGCCTACTATAAATTTCTTGCAATGTTTGCATGGTTAGTTAATCTCCTGATTCGTATTTCCGGATTGGATGGAGCCTTGCAACTTCGACTTAGATAAGGCGTAGTTGAAAGCAATTTCACAAGGAATTTCGGGGTGTTCCGTTTCGCTGTCTAGCCAGTTATTTGTCCAATCTAAGCAGGACGCTTACATTAATGATGGCAAGACACTGAAAAGGATGGAACCTGTTATTTAGTAGCGAGTCTTGTCGAATGAAAGGCAGTTCGGCAAATGCTACATCTTATCAAATGCATGATACTATTTAGGCCTCTGCATATCCGTCAAAAAGCGATAGATAATTACAAAGCCTTAACATTCACATTTAGTTGCCGTTTCAAATAAGAAAACCCTATCATTCTAACCCTTTGTAAGCATACAATAGGCATATTTTGATGTCAATTGATTACAGTGAAATTTTTCACAAAGACTTCACTTTGTCAAACATTCGTCAAATTTGGCGTTTATTTCGCGAATCGATTTTTCCGCAAAAATCATATTAGGGTCTTGCCCAATGTGTCGAGTCGAGCCATGAAGGCTCTGTCTAAAAAAAAGACGGCCCTTTTATTCGGCCGTCATTCTTATACCTTTTACTTAAATGGAGGATAAGTATTTTTTCAGTGCTTCAACAATTCGTTTAGAGGCATGGCCATCACCATATGGATTCGATGCTTTGGCCATTTTATTGTATTCCACTTCGTCGGACAAAAGTGTATCCGTTAAATTGAAGATTGTTTCTTCATCCGTACCGGCCAGTTTTAGTGTACCGGCTTCGATTCCTTCCGGACGTTCGGTTGTATCACGCAATACGATAACGGGCTTTCCAAGTGATGGTGCTTCTTCTTGGATACCGCCCGAGTCCGTCAAGATAATGTGTGAACGCGCCGCAAAATTATGGAAGTCGAGAACTTCAAGTGGTTCAATCAGATGAACGCGATCATTGTCACCGAAAAGTTCATCAGCTACTTCGCGCACTGCCGGATTCATATGAACAGGATAGATAACTTGGATATCGTCATGCTTAACAAGCAACCGGTTTATGGCTCGGAACATATTGCGCATCGGTTCGCCCAAATTTTCACGGCGGTGTGCTGTTAACAATATAAGCTTGTCCGTTCCGATTTTGTCCAGAACTGGATGGGAGTATTCTTCACGCACTGTCGTTTGAAGTGCGTCGATTGCAGTATTACCTGTTATATAAATACGATCTTCCGACTTGCCTTCTTCAATAAGGTTGCGAGCGGATTGCTCTGTTGGCGAGAAATGCAGATCAGCAATGACACCTGTTAACTGCCGGTTCATCTCCTCCGGGTACGGTGAGTATTTATTCCACGTGCGAAGTCCTGCTTCTACATGTCCAACCGCAATTCGGTTATAAAAAGCAGCTAAGCTACCGATGAAAGTAGTCGACGTATCTCCGTGAACAAGTACGATATCCGGTTGAGCTTCTTTCATGATGCGGTCAAGTCCTTCAAGACCGCGAGTTGCAACGTCAATGAGTGTTTGACGGTCTTTCATGATATTTAGATCATAATCAGGGATGATACCGAATGTGTGAAGCACCTGATCCAGCATTTCACGGTGCTGAGCCGTAACCGTTACGATTGATTCGATATCGTTCGAATGCTTTTGCAATTCTAGTACAAGCGGTGCCATTTTAATGGCTTCAGGACGCGTACCAAAAATCGTCATAACTTTCCATTTCTTAGTCAATGTATTCACGCCTTCCAACTCATTTTGTTCCGAATAGACGATCGCCTGCATCGCCAAGTCCTGGGACGATGTAGCCTTTTTCATCCAATTTCTCATCAAGTGCAGCGATGAAGATATTTACATCAGGATGTGCATCTGTCATTGCTTTTACACCTTCAGGCGCGGCAATCAGACACATGAATGTAATGTGTTTTGCTCCACGGCTTTTCAATGAATTGGCCGCTGCAATTGCGGATCCGCCTGTTGCAAGCATAGGATCGACAAGGATGAAGTTACGTTCTGATACGTCTGAAGGCAGTTTCACATAGTATTCAACCGGCTGTAATGTTTCAGGATCACGGTAAAGTCCGATATGCCCTACTTTTGCTGCCGGAATCAGTTTAAGGATGCCATCCACCATTCCGATCCCTGCACGCAAAATCGGTACGATACCGAGTTTTTTACCCGCAAGAACGTTCGATTTGGACTTACAAACCGGTGTTTGAATTTCCACTTCATGAACAGGAAGGTCGCGCGTAATTTCATATGCCATAAGTGTTGCCACTTCGTCGACGAGTTCACGGAATTCTTTTGTTCCTGTGTTGATGTCACGTATGTACGTTAGTTTATGCTGAATAAGCGGATGATCAAATACATGTATTTTCGGCATTGGTTTTCGCCCCTTTTCGGAATGTCCTGTTCATTATAACAGAAATGTTCTCGTTCTGGGATGCCTAACAACCGACTGCTAAATGTCTAACTATTCGGCAAGCAATCGGTCAACTTCTAGCAGTGGCATTGGCTTTTAATAATAGAACCCCTGTCCTATTTTGCATCCCAGATTGCGCAGAACTTCAATATGGAGGAATTGAACTTCATTCCTCCTCGTTCAGCGAGCGTTTTGACACCCGCTGAACAGGAAAACAAAACCGCATTCATTTGCTGAACAAAAATAAAACAAGCCGCCATCAAATAGATAGCGGCTTGACTATTAGACGATTATGCGTATAGAGGGAATTTATCCGTCAATGCCGCAACGCGTTCTAGAGCTTCTTTTTTCACAGCTTCGTCTTCGTGGTTTTTCAAGACTTTAGCCATGATAGATGCGATTTCCTTCATTTCTTCTTCTTTGAAACCGCGTGTTGTAACCGCAGGAGTACCAAGACGGACACCTGAAGTAACGAACGGGCTTTCCGTATCGAATGGAATCGTGTTTTTGTTCACAGTAATGCCGACTTCATCCAATACTTTCTCTGCAATTTTACCTGTGATTTCAAGTGAACGCAGGTTAAGCAATACCAAATGGTTGTCTGTTCCGCCAGATACGATATCGACGCCTTCAGCGATAAGTGCTGCTGCAAGTGCTTTTGCATTACTTTTCACTTGTTGGATATACGTTTTGAATTCTGGTTTCTGCGCTTCTCCAAATGCAACCGCTTTTGCAGCGATAACGTGCATCAATGGACCGCCTTGAACGCCTGGGAAGATTGACTTGTTAAGTTTTTTCTCGAATTCTTGTGTAGAAAGGATAAGTCCACCACGCGGTCCGCGCAATGTTTTATGTGTTGTTGAAGTAACAAAGTGTGCATGTGGAACTGGGTTTTGGTGTTCGCCCACTGCAACAAGTCCTGCGATATGCGCCATATCAACGAATAGATATGCACCGACTTCATCTGCAATTTGACGGAACCTCGCAAAGTCAATTTCACGTGGGTATGCACTTGCACCCGCAACGATCATTTTCGGTTTGTGCTCAAGCGCTTTTTGACGGACATCGTCGTAGTCAATTAGCTCGTCCTCTTTGCCCACGCCGTAATCGACGAAGTTGTACAATTCGCCTGAGAAGTTAACCGGGCTTCCGTGCGTCAAGTGACCGCCGTGTGAAAGATTCATACCAAGAACTGTATCTCCAGGCTCAAGAACAGCAAAATAAACAGCCATATTCGCTTGTGCACCAGAGTGTGGCTGAACGTTTGCGTATTCCGCACCGAAAATTTCTTTTACTCGGTCGCGTGCAATGTTTTCAACAACGTCGACGTGTTCGCAACCGCCATAGTAACGTTTGCCTGGGTAGCCTTCTGCGTATTTGTTTGTCAAATATGATCCTTGTGCTTCCATAACTGCTTCTGTTACGAAGTTTTCGGATGCGATCAATTCGATATTAGATTGTTGACGCTTTTTTTCCGCCATAATTGCATCGTATACTGCTACGTCTTCACGTTGTACGTTACCTAATTTGTTCAATTCCATTTTTTCATTCCCCTTCACTATCATCTATTTTTTGTTCGGTCTACAGTGGCCAGATGTAAACGCTTTATTCGTACATTGCTCTAGTTCCACCAATCAACTTTGGCCGAGTTGTGGCTACCGACACAATTGCATTTCCAACAGTTCGGATGGATGTACGCAATGGAACAGCTACTTGTTTCAAATGCATGCCGATCAGCGTTTGTCCTATATCGATACCAGCACTTGCGCTAATCTGCTCCACGACAACTGGATCATTCATATGCTGATAGGCATAGGCAGACATGGAACCACCCGCATGGATGACCGGAATGACTGTGACTGGTTCAAGCATGAACTTTTCAGCGACATGACGTTCAATTGTCAAAGCTCTATTAATGTGTTCGCATCCTTGGAATGCAAGAAATAATTTGTGTTTCTCAGCAAAGTCTTTCAGAGGTCCATATAGCGCTTCTCCGATTTCAAGCGCTCCTCCTGTACCAATTCGTTTGCCGGCAACTTCAGAAGTCGAACACCCTACGACGAATAGCGTGCCTGAACGAAATTGCGTTTGTTCAGACATTTCCGCTAACAATTGTTCCAGTTGAAGCTTCCATAAATTCAAAGCATCCACTTTTACCACCTGCTTTCTTGTGGTATTTAGACTGTCCAGCGCTGTTGAGGGCTAAACGGCCACCTGCGCTTTTTAGGATTCAAGCTCCATAAGCTTTCCGATTCTTCGTTCGTGTCTTCCGCCTTCGAATTGTGTATCTAGCCAAGCCGCAGCTACTTCTCTGGCGTGTCCTGGGCCGATGACGCGTTCGCCCATAGCGAGGATGTTTGAATCGTTATGTTGCCTTGTCGCTTTGGCACTGAAGACGTCATGGACAAGTGCACATCGAATTCCTTTTACTTTATTTGCTGCAATAGACATCCCGATGCCCGTTCCGCAAATAAGAATACCACGGTCAAATTCTCCCGATGCTACTCCATTTGCAACAGGCGCTGCAAAATCGGGGTAGTCCACGGATTCATCCGATTTGGGACCAAAATCTACAAACTCTAATGATAACTCTGACATCAATTTAATAATTTCATGTCGAAGATTGTTTCCGCCATGGTCCGAAGAAATCGCAATTTTCACAGGATCCCCCTTTTCATAATATACTCACAACTTATTCTATCAGATTTCCACAAAAAAACACACCCCTCAAGAAAATGGGCTGTATTTTTTAGTTGATATAGCATTCCGTCAAATGCACATGAAAGTTCCGGTATTATTTTGTACAATCGAATCGGCTTATTACATTATATAGTTCCTCCGTAAGCCGAATTGCTTTTTTCCTTTTTCAGCCATTCCCTATTCCCCCGTCAGTTTGTGTTCGAGCACATCGATGATTTTCGACAACTCATTGAATGCCTGTCGGTAGGTTTCAAGATCGCCTCCAAATGGATCTTGGACGTCCCCCGTCAATGCCGATTCCGCATATCCTTTTATTGTAAATACCTTATCGCCTATTTCCGGATAAGAATTTAATAGGTTCTCCTTGTGCGATTGCGTCATCGTCAAAACAATATCTGCCCATTCCAGATTTTCTTCTGTTACTTCCTCCGAAACTGGTGTATAAGGCATGTCCGCTGATTCAATGAGCGTTTTCGCATTCAATGAAATCGGCCAGCCATCGCGTGCATAAACGCCAGCCGATCGAACGGTCACATTGTCAATTGCTTTTGATCGAAGAATCGCTTCCGCCATTGGGCTTCTGCATGTATTTCCTGTACATATAAAATAAACATTCACTTCTATTACCTTCTCTCTTTAGATTAGCTGATTCTTGTGAATAAAGAAACTGTGAATTTCAACGAAAACATGACATTATACCTAAAACTAGTAAAGCCAAACCTGCTATTCGTCTCAGTACTTTTCCGTTTTTTAGACCCATATGCCCTTTTATCCGAAGCGCAGCATATGAAAAGACAAACGTGAAAAAACCAGATGCAAGTATGAACAGTGTTTTATCCATCTGAAGCATACCAAATGAAACACTGACTGAGAAGGCATCTACACTAACTGCAAATGCGATGAATAATGGTGGTATCTGTTGAGAAGAGGATTTTTTTTCATCCGCTTGCAACAGCATATGTATGCCGATCAAACTGAGCATTACGCCTGATAAAATGCTGCTCCAGACTGTAAATATATGCGCTGACAGTTCTCCCGTTATAAACCCTAGAAAAGGAAATACCATATTAAGAAATGATGTCCATAGCGCTAAAACAAATTTCCCTTTTTTAATTTGTAGGAAAGAATAGATTACAATAACGTCCAAGGTTGTTATTCCAGCCGCGAAAACTTCTTCCAAAGTAAAACCTCCCCTAAATCAGCATCAGTCAATCTTATGCGGATTTAAGGGAGGTCATTCGTCAGGATTCAGTTGATATATCTTTTACCTTCGGCGGCTTTCATTAACCGATTCATAACAGCAGCACCTACTCCAGACATGTCCGTCTCGACAGCAAGAATAATATCCGCTTCGGTCAAATCACATTTACGGAGTGCTGCGTACAAATTTGTCGCCATTGCTTCATTATCCTGCGCAGGTCCGACTGAAAAAAACCAATCCGCACCCAAGGCACCTAGATCATCATACCCGATAAACGCAACTTTCTTGCCCTCAGCCTGAAGCGTATAGACTGCTTTACTAATGTCTTCAGCTTCGTTGTTGATAATGTACAGAGGTGCTTCAGGTGCATAGTGCAAATACTTCATGCCGGGTGAACGCGGCGCTTGTTCACCGACGACTGTATTCTCCGATGCTACTGGACCAATGATGCTTTCTATCATTTCCTGTGTAATACCACCTGGCCGTAGAATTGTAGGCGGAACTGTCGTCATGTCCAGTACTGTCGATTCAACTCCGACACCAGTTTGACCACCATCTAAAATGAGGGGAATGAGACCGTTCAAATCTTTGTAAACGTGAGCTGCCTCTGTTGGACTCGGTTTTCCGCTTCGATTGGCACTTGGTGCTGCTAACGGTTCTCCGAGCGCACGTAAGAGTTCCAGTGCAACGGGATGATCAGGCATACGGATTGCGACTGTTTCAACACCTGGAGTTACATTCGCGGCTATCACACCGGGAATTTTATGAAACACAAGTGTCAGCGGACCAGGCCAATAAGCATCCATCAGTTTTTCTGCATTTCCTGCAATAGCCGATGCATAGGTGTGAACTTGTTCTTTTTGACCAATATGTACGATTAGCGGATTGTCTGATGGCCTTCCTTTTGCTTCGAAGATTCTCAGTACGGCTTGTTCATCAGTTGCCATCGCACCTAAGCCATATACCGTCTCCGTTGGGAACGCAACGACACCGCCATTTTTTAATATATCCACAGCCTGTTCATAGTTTTTTTTGTTATCCAGAATGTTATCCACTGAAGTTAAGATCGTTTTCATACTCTAATCCTCCACTTATACACATTTCCCTAAGTTTATCCACAAAAGTAGTTGATAACTTTATGCAAAAAGACCTTTTATCCACTCCCAAACAAAGAAAGTGACTTTTTCTTCTTCTTCTTCTTTTACTTCTACTTCTACTGCTTTATCGGGTTTATCGGGGAAACAGATTTTCGGAAACAACTCACACCACCAATTATCCCCACGTCCACTGCCAATCGTCAAAATGTATGCATCATATTCCGCTTGTGGAGCAATCATTAGCCCTGAGCGTTTTGGTGGAAACAAAGCATTTTTACGAATCAATGAAACTTCTGCTCCATTTGACATCGAATTGGCAATGTCTAGAATTGTGATTTCAAGTGCTGCTAAGTTATCCCCAAGCTCTTGTTTCGTGCGTGACTTATTTACAGCCTCTTCGATAAGCGGCTGTATTTTTTGCTGAATATCATTTTTCACTTGCTGGTCGGCTGGTGCATTGGAATCAGCCAACAACCTAAATCGAATTGATTGTTCATCGTCTCCTGCTTCCGCGAACACCGTTATAAAAGACTGAATAATAATGAGCACAATAATGAATTCAATATAAGGGAGCACTTTTTGACCTATTGTTTTCGTTCTCCTAATCTCATAGTCTGGTAACATCGCTATCCCCTCCTACTCTGCATTGTTGCCAGAGTTAAGGAGATTTATTCACGAGTCTCGCAAAATATGATTCGGTCTTTGCCGTTGATATCTTTTACCGTCTCCACTGTCGCTTTCGGAAATGCTAATTTAAATAGATTGTGCACAGCAGGTCCTTGCAGATAACCGATTTCAACTGCGATGAGGCAAGGCGTATTCATGAGCGGCGGTAAGCTTTCAGCAAGTCTTCTGTAAAAGTAGAGGCCGTCTTCATCCGCAAACAAAGCATTATGCGGCTCGTGGTTGAGCACGTTGCCAGACATGGACGCGGCTTCCTCATGTGCAATGTAAGGCGGATTCGATAAGACGACATCCCACTTTTCTCCTGCAATCGGCGCGGTTAAATCGCCATGCAGGAAAGTAACGGCGGCATCATTCGCATTTGCATTATGTTCAGCAATTGTTAGTGCTTCTTTACTGATGTCTGTTGCTGTAACGCTTGCTTCTGGCCATTCTTTTTTGAATGAAACTGCAATGGCGCCGCTGCCGGTTCCAATATCCGCAACGCTGATTGTTTTACTACTGAAGATTTTACGCGCTTTAGTGAGTGCACCATAAACGAGTTCTTCCGTTTCAGGTCGAGGGATTAAAACATTTTCATTTACTTTAAATGTGTAACCGTAAAAACCTTCTTCACCAATAACATATTGAACGGGTTTTCCTTCGAGCAGTTCGGCAGTTTTATCCCAAAATGCAGAATGCTGGTCGACTGTAAGTTGTTGTTGTATATCGGCAAATAAAGTAGCTCTGGATTTTTGCGTAACAAATTCCATTAGAAGTTGTGCAGCATGCGGTTCGAGTCCAGTTTCCTCCAATAAAGAAGAAGCCCGCTGGAGAGCTTCATAAATTTTTTCAGTCATTGCGATCCAAACTTTCCAGACGAAATGCTTGTTCTTCCATGATCAATGCGTCGATTACTTCATCCAGTTTGCCTTCAATAATCTGATCGAGTTTCTGAATCGTCAGGCCGATGCGATGATCGGTCACTCGGTTTTGTGGGAAGTTGTATGTGCGGATTCGCTCTGAACGATCCCCTGTACCCACTGCAGATTTTCTTTTTTCATCGTACTCATCTTGTATTTCGCGTGTGAATTTATCGGAAACACGAGCTCGTAATACTTTCATTGCTTTTTCTTTATTTTTAATTTGTGATTTTTCATCTTGAATGGATACTGTAATTCCTGTTGGTAAATGCGTAAGCCGAACCGCGGACATTGTTGTATTGACGGACTGGCCTCCAGGACCGGATGATGCGAATGTATCGGTTCTGATGTCTTTTTCATGGATGACGATTTCGACTTCTTCCGCTTCTGGAAGACACGCAACGGTTGCGGTCGATGTATGTGTCCGCCCGCCCGATTCAGTTTCAGGTACCCGCTGCACGCGGTGTGCTCCGTTTTCATATTTCAACTTCGAATAGGCCCCATTGCCGTTAATGAGGAAAATAATTTCTTTAAAGCCGCCAAGTTCTGTCGGGGAAGAATCCAAGACGTCCACTTTCCAGTGATTCATCTCCGCGTAGCGGCTGTACATACGGAATAAGCTACCCGCAAACAGTGCCGCTTCGTCGCCTCCAGCTGCTCCTCGAATTTCCATAATAACGTTTTTCTTGTCATTCGGATCTGTCGGAACGAGCAATAGCTTTAACTTTTCTTCATAAGACTCGATTTGATCATCCAGCTCGGAAATCTCCATTTTGACAAGTTCTTTCATGTCGTCGTCAAGATGCTCATTCAACATTTCTTTGGCACTTTTGTGTTCTGCTACTGCATGTTTATACGCGCGATACGTCTCGACCTTTTCCTGTAGACCGGATTGTTCAATCGAATACTCACGGAGCTTGGTCATGTCGCTCACTACATCTGGATCACTAAGCATTTCATTCAGCTGGTCGTATCTATCTTCTACTGCTTGAAGCCTATCAAACATTATGGACACCTCATTTTCAGGACTGATTTGTACGTTCATTGTACGGGAATTCTTGGTTTAAATACAGTTATTTCACTGGAACTATAGGTTCCTTGAAGGTTTGGATGAAGTTCTAATTGTAGACCATTCTTTTAAAAGTTGTGGTAATGCACTTTCATCATAAAAGCCCGCCCGATACTACCGGACGGGCATACTCGCTATTATCCTTTTACAATCGCTGCATCTGTAACACCATTTGGTACTTCGTGGTGTTGGCGACATCTTGGCTCGTACGCTTCCGAAGCTCCCACCAGAATGACAGGATCGTCGTAGCCGGCGGGCGTGCCGTTGATGAGCCGCTGGGTTCTACTGGAAGGCGAACCACATACCGTACAAACCGCTTGTAGCTTGGTAACGTGTTCAGCCACTGCCATTAGACGCGGCATAGGTCCGAATGGTTCACCGCGGAAATCCTGGTCGAGTCCGGCAACAATGACGCGGAATCCCCGATCAGCCAATCCCATTACCAAGTCAACGATTCCTTCGTCGAAGAATTGTGCTTCATCGATAGCAATCACATCGTAGTCATCTGAGATGAACTCTTTGATGTGATTTGAGTCGGCAACGGGGTTTGCGATGACGGTTGTCCCATCATGGCTGACAACTGCTTCTTCACTATAGCGGTCATCGATTTCCGGTTTGAATACTGCTATTTTCTGTTTGGCGAATTGCGATCTTCTTATGCGCCTTATGAGTTCCTCGGATTTCCCCGAGAACATGCTGCCGCAAATTACTTCAATCCAACCACCTTGCATAGTTACGTACATGTGAATCTCCTTCCGGTTTTGCATCTATATAGTGCTTACTAAAATGTCTTTGGACTATTTATCATACCCTAAAAGAAGTTCAATTTGACGTATTTTTTTAACGTTGGAATATGTTACGAGGATTTTAATGTGTATTTTTCAAAAGAAATACCCGCCCGGCGCTAGCGCACCTGACGGGTATTGAGCAGATCTTACTCTTGGCCTTCTTCTTCGCGGCCTTCTTCTTTGAGACCATATTTTTTGTTGAAGCGGTCGACACGTCCGTCCGCTTGAGCAAATTTCTGGCGTCCAGTGTAGAATGGGTGGCATTCCGCACAAACTTCAATGCGGATGTCCTCTCTTACAGAACCTGTTTCGAATGCGTTACCACATGAACAAGTAACTTTTGCTACTTTATAAGCTGGATGAATTCCTGCTTTCATTACTTTCTCTCCCTTCGCCCTGGACCATCTGGAACAGAGTTGTATTATAAGACTGATGCCTTACGTGGCCCGTGTTCGTCAACCGCATATGCACGCAGATTTTATTTAAGTTACCTCAGATATTATAACAAGTTTTTTTTGTAGATGCAACTATTTTAATTAACGAAAAAATCCCATTGAATTTGTTTCACCTAATAGACAGGACTAAGAATTCCCCATTATACACGCTTCGGTGCTTTGTGGATGCCTCCCGCGAGGAAGCCAAGTAGAAGACCGCTACTCGTCTTCTCGCTTCGGCTACCACGAAGACGCACCTTCGCTGGATAGTCTATATAAGAAAGCGTATTTCGTTATCGGGGATGAGATCTTTTGCAACTTGTAGTCCCATAAATCGATAGAATGCATTAAAAAAATAGTCCCAATAGATGGAGATAATTAGAAATCCTCTAATACCGCTTCGGCGCTTTGTGGATGCCTCCCGCGAGGAAGCCAAGTAGAAGACCACTACTCGTCTTCTCGCTTCGGCTACCACGAAGTCGCACCTGCGCATAAGAAAGCACAGTTCATTATCTAGGATTAGATCTACAACCTATAGTGCCATTTATCAAGAGAATATGATCAATGTGCTTCCCATATTTCGGAAATAGGCAAACCTTAAAAGCGGGGGTAGCGCCCGAAATTGTATCTTCGGCCGCTTTGAAAATGGATAGAGAAGAATCTATTCTTTCATTATAAAAAACAAGCGCACTTTTCCTTTGACCATTATCAGGGAGCGACGGACAAATAACGATAACAGGATTACCGAAAAGAGCGCCTAACTTAGTGACGAAGTCACTAAGTTTGGCGCTTGTTTTGACGGTAATTGTGTAGCGTTAACTTTGTCCAAAGCGAACCGATAAAAGGTCAACGGAAGTCCGCTACTCACTCTCTCGTCTTTTCGCTCCGGATACTACATAAAAAGCGCATACGCTCACATTATAATGCACTTACTTGTTCAACTAATATTAGCTTAATTCGTTTATAACAGCCCTTTGCCGTTGCGGTGGGCTTTCATCTCATCATTGAGCTTATCGAAGAATTCTTCGTTTGTTTTTGTGAGACGTAGTTTTTTCAGGAAGCGCTCTGCGAAGTCGTGCGAATCGGAAAATGTTTTCCGAATGGCCCATAACTTTTCAAGCTGGTCAGCAGGAATGAGTAACTCCTCTTTCCGTGTACCTGAGCGACGAATATCAAGTGCCGGGAAGATGCGTCGTTCCGCAAGATGGCGATCCAGATGTAATTCCATATTACCCGTCCCTTTGAATTCTTCATAAATGACTTCATCCATACGTGAACCTGTATCGATTAAAGCCGTCGCAAGAATCGTTAGACTGCCGCCTTCTTCCAGGTTTCGAGCTGCCCCGAAAAATCGTTTTGGTCGATGAAAAGCAGCCGGATCGATACCGCCGGACAGTGTACGTCCGCTTGACGGAATGACAAGGTTATACGCACGTGCAAGTCGTGTGATGGAATCCATGAGGATGATAACGTCTCTTTTATGTTCTACGAGTCTCATAGCTCGTTCCAAAACTAGTTCCGCAACTTTAACATGATTTTCCGGTAATTCATCGAATGTAGAACTGACGACATCTGCCTTAACGGAACGTTCGATATCAGTCACTTCTTCCGGTCTTTCATCGATGAGCAGGACAATCAGTTCAGCATCGGGGTGATTTAATGTGATGGAATTTGCAATTTCTTTCAATAACAATGTTTTTCCGGCTTTTGGCGGAGCGGCAATCAATCCACGCTGACCGAAACCGACCGGTGAAATTAAATCCATAATACGTGTCGACAGCTTCAAAGGATCCACTTCAAGCTTAATATGACGGTCCGGATAGAGCGGTGTCAGTGCCGGGAAGTGCACCCGTTCACGCGCTACTTCAGGATTTTCACCGTTGACCGCTTCCACTTGCAAGAGGCCGTAGTAGCGTTCCGATTCTTTTGGAGGTCGGACTTTCCCACTTACTTTATCTCCGTTTCTGAGATCGAAACGACGGATTTGTGAAGCGGATATATAAATGTCTTCCGAACTCGGTGAATAGTTAATTGGACGAAGGAAGCCATAGCCTTCCGACTGGATGATTTCAAGGACACCTTCCATGAAAAAGTAGCCCTCTTGTTCAGCCCTTGATTTCAATATAGCAAAAATAAGTTCTTTTTTTGTCAATTTGCTGTAATAAGCAATTTTATATTCTTTGGCGAGGGCATATAACTCTTTTAAAGTCATATTTTCCAACGCTGATATTGTTAACACTGTCATATTCGGCACCACTCTTTACGTTAATGGGTTTAATTTTGAGGTTAAATAAGGAAGGGTAATTACAATAATAATTCCAAGGATTCACTTTGAAAGGACTTGGATATATATATAGGCACTCCCTGTGTAAGCGAAAATGCCCGGCATGTGGCCGGGCGATGAGCTCCGTCAGTCTTGCATGACGAGCAGAGGTTTTTTCTCCATACTGTGACGACCTTCGACGAAACGAATTGTACCTGATTTTGAACGCATAACAAGTGAATGCGTTTCACTATATCCGCCTTTGAATTGTACGCCGCGAAGAAGTTCTCCGTCGGTTACACCCGTGGCAGCGAATATCGCGTCATCACCTTTAACGAGGTCATCCATGTAAAGCACTTTGTCGACGTCGATCCCCATTTTGAGGCAACGTTCGCGTTCAGCGTCGTTCGAAGGAACGAGACGTCCCTGAATTTCTCCGCCGAGGCATTTTAATCCGACTGCAGCGATAACGCCTTCCGGTGCACCGCCAAGTCCAAATAGAATGTCCACGCCAGTTTCATCGAATGCTGTATTGATGGCAGCTGCAACATCACCGTCATTTATGAGTTTAATGCGAGCGCCCGCAGCACGAATTTCTTCGATAATTGCTGCATGACGTTCTCTGTCCAGAACCGTTGCAACAACGTCACCGATGGCTTTATTTTTAGCTTTGGCTACTGCCATAAGGTTTTCTGTCACGGTAGCGTCAATACTGACTTTCCCAACAGATTCCCGTCCGACAGCGATTTTATCCATATACATATCTGGTGCATTCAAAAGATTTCCTTTATCCGCAATTGCAATGACTGCTAGCGCATTCCAGCCGCCTGCTGCGACAATATTCGTGCCTTCTAGAGGATCTACTGCAACGTCCACTTCTGGACCCACACCAGTACCCAGTTTTTCACCAATGTATAACATTGGTGCTTCGTCCATTTCGCCTTCACCAATCACGACAATACCTTGCATCGGAATTGTGTCGAAAACAGTACGCATTGCTGTTGTTGCAGCGTCGTCCGCCTCGTTTTTCAAACCGCGTCCCATCCAGCGTGAAGCTGAAACTGCCGCCGCTTCTGTGACTCGAACTAATTCCATCGATAAACTGCGTTCCATTTATGTTCCTCCTGATGGACGGTTTCAACCGTCATTATTGCCACTCTGATTAATTATAGCATATTTATTTTTTAAACTTACTAGCTTATTCTCTAACGGCGGCTTCCTCCGAAACCGATGTTTTACGAATATCGGCACCGATTCCCTGAAGTTTTTCTATAAGTGAACCGTATCCACGCTCGATATGTTGGATTTCCTGAACTTCTGTTACTCCGTCGGCAATAAGTCCCGCAATAACAAGTGCAGCGCCAGCTCGTAGATCGGACGCGCTGACAGTTGCTGCTTGGAGTGGCGTCGGTCCTGCAAGTATAGCTGAACGTCCTTCGACACGAGCATCAGCATTCATCCTGCGAAGTTCGTCAATATGTTTAAATCTGGCTGAATAGACTGTGTCCGTAATGACTGAAGGTCCAGCTGCCTGTGTGAGCAACACGGAAAACGGCTGTTGAAGATCCGTCGGAAAACCTGGATAGACAAGTGTTTTTACATCCACTGCCTGTAGATTCCTCGATTTCGGAATGAAAATCTGTTCTTCACCTTCGACAACGTCGACACCCATTTCCCGTAGTTTCGCTGTAAGCGCCTCGACATGGAAAGGTATGACATTTTCTATTGTTACGCCATCGCCCGCTGCAGCCGCCAAAATCATGAAAGTTCCCGCTTCAATACGATCTGGAATGATGGTATGTCGCGTTCCGTGGAGTTTTTCCACACCATCAATTCGAATGACATTTGTCCCGGCACCTTTTATTTTAGCACCCATATTGGAAAGTAGTGTAGCTACGTCAACAATTTCAGGCTCTTTCGCTGCATTTTCGATTGTCGTGCGACCTTTTGCAAGAACCGCTGCAAGCATAATATTAATCGTAGCGCCTACGCTGCTGACGTCTAAATAGATTTTTGCGCCCCGCAATTCTTCCGCACGTAAATAAATTGCACCATGTTCGTTTGTCACTTTTGCACCAAGCGCTTCAAAACCTTTAATATGCTGATCAATGGGTCGGGGTCCTAAAAAACAACCGCCTGGAAGTCCGATGACTGCGTGTTTGAATCGGCCTAGCATTGCACCCATCAAATAGTAGGAAGCGCGAAGTTTTTTCACATTACCGTTTGGAAGCGGCATTGCTATCATTTCTGTCGGATCAATCGTCATTGTCCCTTTATCGAAATTAACTTTTCCGCCGATGTCTTCCAGTAATGCTTGAAGCGTTGCAACATCCGAAATTTCAGGCAACCCTTCGATTGTTACGATAGAATCGGCCAGTATGGAGGCCGGGATAAGTGCAACTGCACTGTTTTTGGCGCCGCTCACTTTTATGGATCCTTGCAACGGTTTGCCGCCAGTTACTTTATAAACGTCCATATTACTCTCCTTTGGTGAGTCACTTATTCTTTCTAGTTTCCCAGTCCGCAAGAAAAGCTTCGATCCCTTTATCTGTGAGTGGGTGCTTGAAAAGCTGTGTTAACACATTGAAAGGCGTCGTTGCAATATCGGCACCGCTCAGCGCGGCATCCGTAATGTGTTGCGGACTGCGGATTGACGCAGCGATGATTTCTGTTTTTATGTTATGGATTGTGAATATGTCTGCAATCGTAGAGACTAAAGCCATACCATCCTGTCCTATATCGTCAAGTCTTCCAAGGAACGGAGAAACATATGTTGCTCCCGCACGTGCAGCAAGAAGCGCTTGGTTTGCACTGAAGATTAGCGTAACGTTCGTTTTGATGCCTTCTTGTGAAAAGACCGAACACGCTTTCAGTCCTTCAGGTGTCATCGGTAATTTCACTGTGATGTTCGGGGCGATTTTGGCTAGTTCGCGACCTTCCCTAATCATACCTTCTGCGTCAAGTGCGATAACTTCTGCACTTACCGAACCAGGGACAAGTGCTGAAATTTCTCGCAATCTGTCATGGAATGGTACGTCCTCTTTTGCAACGAGTGAAGGATTCGTCGTAACACCAGACAAAATGCCCCAACTATGTGCTTCTTTTATTTCATCAAAGTTTGCTGTATCTATGAAAAACTTCATGAATGAATTCCCCCTTGGTGTTTTTGTTGGTGCTTGGCTTTACCTTGAAAATAAGGAGATGCATCATTGCAGATGCTTCTCCTCTTTGTTTTAGTGTTATTTGGTTACGCTTTTTGCGAGCTACCGAATTCGCGCATTTTGCCGATGACCGTTTTTTTGATGGCATCACGCATTGGCGTTAAGAATTTACGCGGGTCGTATACTTCAGCGTCCGCTGTCAGTTTTTCACGGACCGCTTTTGTACCTTGGATTTGATTTTCCGTATTGACGTTAATTTTTGCCGTTCCAAGTGACACAGCGCGTTGAATGTCATGTAGCGGAATCCCTGTTCCACCGTGGAGCACTAGTGGTAAATCAGATTGCTTCGAAATTTCTTCCATTTCCTCGAAACCAAGGTTTGGTTCGCCTTTATAAGGTCCATGAACGGACCCTAATGCTGGCGCAAGACAATCGATTCCTGTCTTATCGACAAGCTCTTTACATTCTGCAGGATCTGCATAGATGACGCCATCCGCGATGATATCGTCTTCCTGGCCACCGACTACGCCCAGCTCTGCTTCTACAGAAACGCCGCATTCATGAGCAAAATCAACTACTCTTTTCGTAATTTCAATATTTTCAGCTAGCGATTTTGATGAAGCGTCAATCATGACAGAAGTAAACCCAGCTTCAATCGCTTCTTTACATTTTTCAAAACTCGAACCATGATCGAGATGAATAGCGACTGGAACAGTAACTTGATAATCATGCATCAGGCCTTTTACCATATGTACAACAGTCGTGAAGCCGCCCATATAACGTGCTGCACCTTCAGATACACCAAGAATAACCGGTGATTGTTCTTCCTGCGCTGCTTGTAAAATGGCTTGCGTATATTCAAGGTTGTTCAAATTGAACTGACCTATTGCATATCCTTCTTTTTTGCCTTTAATCATCATTTCTTTCATGGAAACAAGTGACATGTGAATTCCTCCTCAGGTTATGGAAAGCTATTTTCTTTTCAGCCTGCTCTTATGAATTAGCTCTGTTAGAACGAATTATGTGTATGTTTATACCTTATATACCTCTATTATCATAACAAAAACAGACAGTGTTTACCACTGTCTGTTTTGTCAACTTCCAAAAACTGCATTTACCGCATCACGGACTTCGTAAATATCGAATGGCTTTGTAAAATATTTAACTGCTCCCGTTTTCAGCGCATCTTCCGTCAATTCAATTTCCCCGTATGCGGTCATCATGATAACTGGAATTTCTGGCCAGCCCAATTTTATCCTTTTTAATACTTCCAGCCCATCAATTCCTGGCATTTTCATATCAAGCAGGACACAGTCTGGAACTTCTAACTCCACTTCACGTAGTGCCTCCATACCATTTGCGGCGAGTACTGTCTTAAAACCTTCTCGGCTAAAAACTTCATCAAGCAGAAGCCGAATCCCTTTTTGATCATCTACGATTAAAAGTTTTTTCAATTATCACTCCTACTTTCTAAGTAGCTATTTATAACTGTTATTAATAACTATTTGACATATAAGTATAATATCCTTCTTTTAAGTCGAATTATTGTAATTTGCTTTCCATCCACATAATTCTATAATGGGATGGAGGTGTTCATATTGAAAATGTTAACAACACAAATTAGTGGGCTTCTCCAGCGCATTGCTGGAAACGGTGAAGCGTCAATTGAAGAGACTGCACGTCTTCTTGCGCAAGCGACAATTGGAGAAGGCCGCATAATTATTGCGGGATTTGGTGAAATGACTGCTGTTATTGAAACCGCAATTCATGGTGCAGAACCACTACACGGTGCCGTTTCTTACGATAATGAGATGGGCATTGGAAAAGCTGATAGAATTTGGCTATTAACGCGTTCCGCAACGGATGTCCAAGCTCTTGAGTTGGCACGCTTTCTCGCAGAACGATTCATCCCGTTCGCAGTACTCGCTGCAGAAAAGGCCGGTATTGGCAACGAACTCGATGATTTAGCCTATACGTATATATCGACTGGTCTAACACGAGGCCTGCTACCCGGTGATAATGGAGAGCGAATCGTTCAACCTCACGCGCTAGCTGCCTTATTTGTTTACGAAGCTGTGAAGCTCGCTTATGACGAAATGATTTCGGATGAAGATTGACTGAAAAAAAAGCGGCACATTGACGTAATTTCAGTCGATGTGCCGCTTTTTTGGTTTTGTAGATGAGCAGATTCATTTTCTTACCTAATTCCTTACTCTTTTCCAGCAATTATTGCTTTAACGAATTCGCGGAATAACGGTTGTGGACGTGTTGGGCGTGATGCAAATTCCGGATGGAAAGAGACGCCGATGAAGAACGGGTGGTCCTTCAATTCGATGATTTCAACAAGCCGATCATTTGGGCTGATACCCGAAATAATCATTCCTGCTTCTTCGAATTGCTCGCGGAATTCATTGTTAAATTCATAACGGTGACGGTGACGTTCGTAAATCAACTCTTCGCCGTAAGCAGCACTCGCTTTTGTACCTTCTTTTAATTTACACGGATAGGCACCTAAACGGAAATAATCTTCCGCAATCCCGTTACTTTCAGCCGGGCTTTCGAAAATTTGGTTTTTGGTCTCTTTATCGAATTCAACGGAATGAGCGTTTTCAATCCCCATTACATTGCGTGCATATTCAACTGCAGCTAATTGCATACCTAGGCTGATTCCGAAGAAAGGCACATTATGTGTACGCGCATATGTGATTGCTTCAATTTTGCCATCGATTCCGCGATTTCCAAATCCTCCAGGCACAAGAATCCCGTCGACATCTGATAAAATTTCATTTGCATTTTCTGCTGTAACTTCTTCAGAATTAATCCATTTCATTTCAATATCCGTGTCAAAGTCATAACCTGCATGGCGAAGTGCTTCAACTGCAGAGATATACGCATCCTGCATTTCAACATATTTCCCAACAAGTCCAATACGGATTTTTTTCGAAAGGGATTTCACTTTACGAACCAATGCTTCAATCTCTGTCATATCCGGTTCTTTCGTCTCAAGCTCAAGGAAGTCAACTACGATTTTATCCATATTTTGTTCGTGCAAACGCAGAGGAACTTCATAAAGCGATTCAGCATCAAGGGCTTCAATAACTTCTTCCGGTTTAATGCTGGCAAACAATGCAATTTTGTCTTTCATATCTTTCGGTACCGGGTGTTCACTGCGAACCACGATTAAATTCGGTTGGATACCTAGACTTCTTAGTTCTTTAACACTGTGTTGTGTTGGTTTCGACTTCATTTCTCCAGCCGCATGCAAGTAAGGAATGAGTGTGTTATGGATGTACATAACATCACTTTTACCAAGATCTGTCTTCATCTGACGGATGGCTTCTAAATATGGAAGCGATTCGATGTCGCCGACGCTGCCGCCGATCTCTGTGATGACGACGTCTGCATTTGTCTCTTTTCCTGCACGTATAAGCAAGCCTTTTATTTCATTTGTAATATGGGGAATAACTTGGACAGTTGCTCCATTATAATCACCACGGCGTTCTTTTTTTAGTACGGATGAATAGACTTTCCCCATCGTAACGTTTGAGAATTTGTTCAGTTTAATGTCGATGAAGCGTTCATAATGGCCAAGATCCAGATCCGTTTCCGCCCCGTCTTCTGTCACAAAAACCTCACCGTGCTGCAAAGGACTCATCATCCTAGGGTCAACGTTAATGTATGGATCGAATTTCTGGATTGTAACTTGAAGTCCCCGACTTTTCAACAAACGGCCAAGTGATGCTGCGTTAATGCCTTTACCAAGTGACGAGACTACGCCGCCGGTTACAAAAATAAATTTAGTCATGTGCAATTCCTCCATTTTTCTCTTTACTTACTAAAAAAATAAAAAAGCGCCCCATCTGTAGACAATAATCTACAGGAGGAGCGCATATATACTGATTCTTGTCCTTTTAAGGAGCCCAGTAAAATCTTATAGTTTCGGACGCGTGAAGTCAAGTAATTATTCCTCTTCTTCTTCCTCTTCTTCATCGTCATCAAGTTCTACATCATCGGGAATGATTTCAAGGTCATCATCAGGTTCGAGAAGGTCCACTTCAATTTCAACGACCTCTTCATCTTCTTCTTCATCGTCGTCGTCGTCATCATCGTCATCTTCATCGTCGTCGTCTTCGAGCAGTTCATCGAATTCTTCGTCGAACAACTCATCCTCGTCGTCTTCGTCCTCAATGATATCCTCATCTTCAAGCACAACTTTTTTCTTTTTCTTCTTCTTGCGTACTTTTACGACTGGAGCTGTTTCTACTTCTATCTGATCGACCGGATACCATTCACGTAATCCCCAGCGATTATCATTGATGGCAAGGAATCTTCCGTCAATATTCATGTCCGTGTAGAACTGTTGCAACTTTGTTCTCATTACACGTTCTGTTACACCGTTCAGTTTACGGACTGCGTCCATCAGCTGAAGTAATGTTAGCGGCTCTTTTCTTTCAGCCAATACTGCATATGCGATGTCTATCATTGATTCTTCAAACAGTTGATCTTTTGTCATTTCACGGATATTCAATAAACACACGTCCTTTCTGTAAAGCGAAACTTCAATTAGCGGGATAAAAACAAACATACTTATCATTATAAACAATACCGTACGGAATATGCTACAATCTTTTACTCTTTTTAAAGTATAGGATTTCTTTCACACAAATAAACCCCAAATATACTCCAGTAAGTAAGAATGGGATGGCTCCTAATCCTTTATCATACAGAATAAAGATAAGAGTGACAAGGATGACTATGATTATTACATGGTGATACATTTTCATCCCTGCACCCCTTCCAGCCATTCTACCCATTATACGTGGAAATAACAGCCAATATCCAATAAAACGAAAAGTATTTAGAATGTGTGCAGGTATTAATGCTTAATATGAACAGAAAATCCGTGCTAACCGAAGTTTGCACGGATTTGTGTCTGCTTTAGACCTACAGGTTGTAAATTATGAAGTGTTCCTTTGTTGGCCAGCTGCAGGCGCCTTCCGCATTTCGTACTGTCTAGCTGCAGGCGCCAGACGCTTGCAGCTTCAGGCCAACTGATAAAGGCAAAGTGCGCCTTTTTCAGTTGCCCCTCCAGCGCCTGGCGCGTCTTAACGGCGCCTTCCGCATTTCGTATTACATATTCCTTCTATATTGCCCGCCCACTTCGTATAGCGCGTTTGTGATTTGGCCTAGGCTTGCTACTCTTACTGAGTCCATTAGTTGTTCGAAGATGTTGCCGCCTGAGACTGCTACTTCTTTTAGTTTTTGTAGGGCTGCTTCGGTTTGGTCTTCGTGTTTTGTTTTGAATGCACGCAAGTTGATGATTTGTGTTTCTTTTTCTTGTTGTGTGGCGCGTGCGATTTCCATGTTGTCGACGTCTTCTGAAGACGGCGGGTTCGGGTTCAGGTAGGTGTTGACGCCGATGATTGGCAATTCTCCTGAATGTTTTTTCATTTCATAGTGCATGGATTCTTCTTGAATTTTACCGCGTTGGTATTGTGTTTCCATTGAACCGAGCACGCCGCCGCGGTCGTTGAGACTTTCGAATTCCTGTAGGACCATTTCTTCGACGAGGTCCGTCAATTCTTCGACGATGAATGCCCCTTGGAGCGGGTTTTCATTTTTGGATAGACCGTGTTCGCTTGTAATGATCATTTGAATTGCCATTGCACGACGGACTGATTCTTCAGTTGGTGTTGTAATTGCTTCGTCGTAAGCATTCGTGTGTAGCGAGTTGCAGTTGTCCTGCAGAGCCATAAGTGCTTGTAACGTAGTACGGATGTCGTTAAAATCAATTTCCTGCGCGTGCAAGCTGCGCCCGGATGTTTGGACATGGTACTTCAACTTTTGGCTGCGTTCGTTTGCGCCGTATTTCTCGCGCATTGCAACGGCCCAAATGCGGCGAGCAACTCGGCCGATTACCGTGTATTCCGGATCGAGTCCGTTCGAGAAGAAGAACGACAAGTTCGGAGCAAAATCATCGATATTCATGCCGCGGCTCAAGTAATATTCTACATACGTGAAGCCGTTTGATAGTGTAAAAGCCAATTGTGAAATGGGATTCGCGCCTGCTTCAGCGATATGGTAACCCGAAATCGATACCGAGTAATAGTTGCGCACTTTTTGGTCGATAAAGTACTGTTGGATATCGCCCATCATACGCAGTGCAAATTCAGTCGAAAAGATACATGTATTTTGTCCTTGGTCCTCTTTCAGAATATCTGCCTGAACCGTACCGCGCACAGCTTGCAGTGTTCCCTCTTTGACCTCTGTAAACTCTTCAACCGTCAAAGTACGACCAAGTTTTTCCTCATTGATGCGCACTTGCTGATCAATAGCTGTATTCATGAACATTGCTAGAATGATAGGAGCTGGACCATTGATAGTCATCGAAACGGATGTTGCCGGTGCGCACAAGTCAAACCCTTCATATAACTTTTTCATGTCTTCAAGCGTACAGATACTGACCCCCGATTCCCCGACTTTCCCGTAAATATCCGGGCGTTCATCTGGGTCTTCTCCATACAAAGTCACGGAGTCGAATGCGGTTGATAGACGCTTTGCATCGTCATCTTTTGATAAATAGTGAAAACGACGGTTCGTCCGTTCAGGCGTTCCTTCTCCTGCGAATTGACGTTTTGGATCTTCCCCTTCGCGTTTGAACGGGAAGACGCCTGCTGTATAGGGATAAGATCCCGGAACGTTCTCTGCATACACCCAACGAAGAATTTCCCCATAATCCTTGAATTTCGGCAATGCGACTTTCGGTATTTTCAATCCAGAAAGGCTTGTTGTCGTCAAAGCCGTACGCAGTTCTTTATCGCGCACTTTTGTGATGAATTCATTGCCCGCATAGGCTTCTTTCAACTTTTCCCAGTTTGCTAGAATACGTTTTGATTCCGACGTCAATTCTTCCTTAATGCCCTCCGCAAGTGATTGCAGCGAAGTTACGAGTGCATCGTCCGGTGCCTGTTCGTTGACCGTTTGAATGGCTCCTTCGAGCTGGAAGAGTTTGCGTGCTAGTGTTTCCTGCACGATGGATTTTTTATGGTAACCGCGAACTGTATCGGAAATTTCCCGTAAGTATTGTTGACGGTCATTCGGTATGATTACATTTTGTTTTTGTGTTTTAACAAATTGCCCATACGAAGTTTCCCAGTCAAGACCACATTTTTCATTCAGCACATTTACGAGTGCCGCGAAAAGCGAATTCGTCCCTTTATCGTTGAACTGGCTAGCGATTGTGCCATAGACCGGCATTGTATCTAAGTTTTTATCCCAGAGAAGATGACTGCGCTGATACTGCTTTTGCACTTGGCGCAGTGCATCTTCAGAGCCTTTACGTTCGAATTTATTGATGACGATGAGGTCTGCGAAGTCAATCATGTCAATCTTTTCAAGTTGTGTCGGCGCGCCGAATTCGCTTGTCATGACATACATCGAAGCATCGGATACTTCTGTAATTTCTGCATCCCCTTGACCTATTCCGCTTGTTTCAATCACGATCAGGTCGAATCCGGCTGTTTTGACGATGTCTAATACATCTTTAATGGCACCGGAAAGTTCCGTACGAGAACCGCGTGTCGCAAGACTTCTCATGAATACACGTTTGTTGAAGATGGCATTCATGCGAATTCGGTCCCCTAACAAAGCGCCACCCGTTTTCTGTTTCGTCGGGTCGATGGATAGAATCGCTACTTTTTTCTCGGGCAGTTCGTGCAGGAAGCGGCGAATGAGCTCGTCAGTTAACGAACTTTTTCCTGCTCCACCCGTTCCTGTAATTCCGAGAATCGGTGTGTTTTTAGACAGCGTACGCGCTTTTTCAAGAACGGCAGTCGCTTGCGGATCGTTTTTACCGTACATTTCTTCCGCATAAGTAATTAAATTCGCAAGTATTTCCGGCTGGCTAGTATTAACTTTTTCAAGGTTATCCATTTCATTATCTGTTTCGGTAAGGAAATCACATTGTTCCATCATCCGGTTAATCATCCCTTGAAGGCCCATTTTACGCCCGTCTTCCGGTGAAAAGATCCATGTGATGCCATAATCATGCAGCTCTTTAATTTCCTTCGGGATAATTACTCCGCCGCCACCTGCGTAAATGTGGATGTGCGGGGCCCCTTTTTCCTGAAGAAGATCATACATGTATTTGAAGTATTCAACGTGCCCACCCTGGTACGATGACATTGCGATTGCTTGGACGTCTTCCTGAATTGCGGCATTGACCACTTCTTCAACAGAGCGATTGTGACCCAGGTGAATGACCTCAGCTCCGCTCGCTTGTAATATGCGACGCATAATATTAATCGATGCATCATGCCCATCGAAAAGACTCGATGCTGTAACGAACCGGATATGGTGTTTCGGTTTGTAAATCTCGACTGTTTCCATATATAGAACACCCCTTCTGATATAGGTGCCAGGTACTCAAACAATTCGAGGTTCATGAATTAAGTAAGTTTCTGGCGCCTTATGAACATTCAACCATTTAGATTGTCATTTTTGAATCTATCCCCCGATTAATCCCTTGAAAAGCTGATCCGTTTGAACGCGGATATAATCTTCTATTTTATAGTTTTTTTGCAATGCCCATCTACGGAATGCCCACATCTGACCTTGAACGACGATATGATGCGCTGCGATTCCGATTTCTTCTTCCGCAATGCGCAGTTCCCCCGACTTTGCACATGCCTGCAGAAGATTTTCGAACAAGGCGGCCATTTCCATTTCTTTCGTTAAGACGTATTGCAAAGCATCTTTTGGCAACGATTTCGTTTCTTGGTACATGACAACGAATTCATCCGACATATCGTCTATCAAATGGAAATACTGATCAATGGCCACTTTTAGACCTTCCACTGTCCCTTCCTTAATAGGTAGGGCGGAAAGTCGGTCGTGCACTTCATTATAAATGCTGTCGCAGACAAGATAGAGCACATCTTCTTTCGTGCGAATGTATTCATAAAGCGTTCCGATGCTGAACCCCGCCGCTTTCGCGATTTCACGGGTCGTTGCACGATGGAACCCCTTTTCTTTAAATAGTTTCACCGCACCATGGATCATCTGTTCACGCCGTTTTTCAATCAAACTCTCGTCTTTGACAGACGATTTCACTTCTCTTTTATTCATCCTAATACTCCTCCCTAGCTTATTTAGTTAGCATACGGGAGATGACGAGACGCTGAATTTCTTGCGTTCCTTCGTAAATCTGCGTAATTTTCGCATCACGCATGTATCGCTCAACCGGATAATCTTTTGTATAACCATAGCCGCCGAATACTTGAACAGCGTCTGTCGTAACTTTCATCGCTGTATCTCCAGCCATCAATTTCGCCATTGCCGATGCTTTGCCGTATGGTAAGTCGTTCGACTCTAGCCAAGCCGCTTGGTAAGTCAGCAGTCGTGAAGCTTCTGTCGCTGTCGCCATGTCTGCCAATTTAAATCCGATGCCTTGGTTTGCTGCAATCGGTTTACCGAACTGAACGCGTTCTTTTGCATAGTCAACGGATGCATCAAGTGCACCTTGTGCAATTCCAACTGCTTGTGCAGCGATTCCGTTACGACCGCCATCAAGTGTTTTCATCGCGATGATGAAGCCCTGTCCTTCTTCGCCAAGAAGGTTTTCTCTTGGTACGCGACAATTGTCAAACATAATTTCAGTTGTAGGTGATGAACGAATTCCGAGTTTACGCTCTTTTTTCCCTACTGAGAAGCCTGGGAAGTCTTTTTCTACAATGAATGCGCTTGTGCCTTTATGTTTTGAATCTGGGTCAGTGACCGCGAAGACGATGTAGATGTCTGCAATTCCGCCGTTTGTGATGAAGATTTTAGAGCCATTCAAGACATAGTCGTCCCCGTCTCGTTTTGCAGAAGTGCGCATGCCGCCTGCATCAGAACCCGAACTTGGTTCAGTCAAGCCGTATGCACCCATTTTCGTTCCTTCTGCCATTGGACGAAGGTATTGCTGTTTCTGTTCTTCCGTACCGTATTTGAATACAGGCCAGCCTGCAAGTGATGTATGTGCGGAAAGTGTAACTCCTGTTG
Source organism: Sporosarcina sp. Y1011 (assembly GCF_057669885.1). Taxonomy (NCBI): domain Bacteria; kingdom Bacillati; phylum Bacillota; class Bacilli; order Caryophanales; family Caryophanaceae; genus Sporosarcina; species Sporosarcina sp. Y1011. The sequence continues at coordinate 217,933 of NZ_JBYHFP010000002.1, forward strand.
AAGCACAGACGCGTGACAATTCTTCTACAGCGATACAATAAGCAAGGAAGTCACTGCCAATGCCGCCGTATTCTTCTGGCCAAGGAATACCTGTCAGGCCGAGTTCAGCCATTTTCTTGAAGATATCCATGTCAAAACGTTCTTCTTCATCGCGTTCAGCTGCAGTTGGTGCAACTTCTTTTTCTGCGAAATCGCGGACCATTTTGCGAATCATTTCGTGTTCCTCGGATAATTTAAAGTTCATTGGGTTTCCCACCTTATTTGGTATTTTGTGTTGGCGTGTTTTTATAAGTCACTTCATCAAATGTTTGCTAATGACAATGCGTTGAATTTCGCTTGTACCTTCATAGATTTCCGTCACTTTTGCGTCACGGAAATAACGTTCGACTGGATAATCTTCAGTATAACCGTAGCCACCAAACACTTGGACCGCTTCGATCGAGCCTTCCACTGCCGCTCGTGATGCGAACAATTTAGCCATCGATGCTTCTTTTCCGCAAGGCAGTCCTTCTGCGCGCAGTTGTGCAGCCCGGTAAACGAGCAATTTCGCCGATTCAACTGCAGTAGCCATGTCTGCCAGTTTGAATCCTACACCCTGTTGAGCGGCAATTGGTTTACCGAATTGGACGCGTTGTTTCGCGTAATCCGTTGCTGCTCCAAGTGCCGCTTCAGCGATTCCAAGTGCTTGCGCCGCAATACCGATGCGACCCACGTCAAGATTCGCCATCGCAATTTTGAATCCTTCGCCTTCTACGCCCAATAGGTTTTGCGCAGGAACTTTCATTTGATCAAACGACAACTCTACTGTTCGTGATCCGTGAAGCCCCATTTTTCGTTCATCTTTCCCAATTACGAGACCCGGAGTGTCTTTGTCAACGATGAACGCGGATATTCCGTACGTCCCTTTTGTTGGATCAGTCGCTGCGAAGACGATGTAGACATCTGCTTCGCCACCGTTTGTAATGAACATTTTAGACCCGTTTAATACGTAGTGGTCCTCTTTTTTGACGGCGCGTGTTTTAAGTGATCCCGCATCAGAACCGGAAGAAGCTTCTGTCAGACAGAATGCACCAAGATATTCGCCGCTCGCTAGTTTAGGAAGGTAACGACTTTTTTGTTCGTCGTTACCGAAATAGATAATCGGATTTGTGCCGACTGAAGTATGAACGGAAAGAATAACACCCACAACCGCGCTGACTTTCGATAGTTCATGGATAGCGCTAATATACGAGATGAAATCCATGCCTGCTCCGCCGTATTCTTCAGGAACGGTAATGCCCATTAAACCGAGACCGCCCATTTTCTTCAAGATTTCACGTGGAAATTCCCCAGCTTCCATACGTGGAATGAACGGTTCAATTTCGGTTTTCGCAAAGTTTATTACCATGTCGCGCATCATCTGCTGTTCTTCGGTGAATGATAAATCCATTATAATTTCCCCTTTATATTGAAAGCATTAGTTATTCGTAAACGTAGAATCCTCGGCCTGATTTCTTCCCTAGCCATCCTGCTTTAACATACTTTCTAAGTAGCGGACATGGGCGATATTTTGAGTCGCCGAATCCTTCGTGTAAGGTTTCCATAATATACAGACATGTGTCGAGTCCGATGAAATCTGCTAGTTGTAGCGGCCCCATTGGGTGATTCATGCCAAGTTTCATCACTTCGTCAATTGCTTCTTCAGTTGCAACGCCTTCATAGAGCGTGTAAATTGCTTCGTTAATCATCGGCATAAGTATGCGGTTTGCGACAAACCCAGGAAAGTCATTCACTTCAACTGGTGTTTTTGATAATTTTACGGTCATTTCTTCGACTGCTTTGTATACTTCGTCAGCTGTTGCCAGACCCCGTATGATTTCAACAAGTTTCATAACAGGAACTGGATTCATGAAGTGCATGCCTATCACTTGTTCAGGACGTTTTGTCGCCGCCGCAATTTCAGTGATTGGAAGAGATGATGTATTGGATGCGAGGATTGCATGTTGCGGTGCAATTTCATCCAACTTTTCAAAAATCGACTTTTTAATGGCCATGTTTTCAACAGCTGCTTCGATGACAATATCAACGTCTGATGCGTCTTGTAAATCGAGTGATTTTGTGATGCGTCCTAGGACGGCAGATTTTTCATCTTCCGTCATACGTCCTTTTTCAACGTTGCGTGAAAGGTTTTTCGTAATGACCGCAAGTCCTTTAACATAGGACTCTTCTTTGATATCATTCAATTTCACGTCGAAGCCCGCTTGTGCACAAACTTGAGCAATGCCTCCACCCATCTGTCCTGCTCCGATAACCATTATCTTTTTAATAGCCATTTGGTCGATTCCTCCTCCGTATTATTCTGATTTAGCTACTTCAATCATGATGGCGTCGCCTTGGCCTCCGCCTGAACAAATTGCTGCGATACCAATGCCGCCGCCTTGACGTTTCAATTCATGTGCAAGTGTCAGGATAATACGCGCTCCACTCGCTCCGATTGGATGGCCCAGTGCAACCGCCCCGCCGTTGACGTTTACTTTTTCAGGATCTAACTCCGCAATTTGCGTGCTTGCTAGCGCAACTGCTGCAAATGCCTCATTTATTTCAAAAAGCTTTATGTCTTCTAGTTTCTTACCTGTTTTTTCGAGTAATGCATTGATGACAAGTCCAGGTGTTTGCGGGAAGTTTTCCGGTTCAATGGCAACTTCTGCATGGCCGATAATTGTCGCGAGAGGTGTTTTCCCTTCTTTCAAGGCGCGCTCTTCATTCATCAGAATAAGTGCACATGCACCATCATTAACGCCAGGTGCGTTTCCTGCAGTGATGGTACCGTCTTTACCAAATACAGGACGCAATTTCGCGAGTGATTCAAGAGATGTCGTACGGCGTGGTGCTTCATCCGTATCAACTAAAACGGGCTCACCTTTACGCTGCGGGACATCTACGGGAATGATTTCTTTTGCGAACAAGCCCGAATCAATTGCTTTAAGTGCACGTTCATGACTGCGCAGCGACCACGCATCTTGTGCTTCGCGCGTCAATGCGAATTCTTCTGCTGTCGCATTGCCGTACGTGCCCATATGGACGCGCTTAGGTGAGAATGAACAAGAAAGTCCATCGTAAATCAGACCGTCAATCAGTTCTGCATCGCCCATTTTCAGTCCGTATCGTGCTTTTGGTAAGTAGTAAGGAGCGCAAGACATAGATTCCATTCCACCTGCAACAATCACTTCTTCGTCCCCCAGACGAATTAACTGATCGCCAAGTGTTACGCTGCGCATGCCCGATGCACAAACTTTGTTAATGGTTTCCGTTTTCACAGACCATGGTAGTCCTGCCTTTGTTGCAGCTTGTCTCGATGGAATTTGTCCTTGCCCCGCTTGTAATACCGTTCCAATAATCACTTCACCGATTTCTTCCGGTTTTACATCCGCGCGGCTCAATGCCCCTTTGATGGCAATACCTCCGAGATCGCTTGCTGTCATCGATTTTAATGCTCCGCCTAACTTTGTAAATGGCGTACGTGCCCCGCTCAAGATAACTGTTCTTCTCATTCCCTTATCGCCCCTTTATAGTTGGTGTAGCCGCTTTCATTTTTCATTTACATCGAACGACTGAACGCTCGCTCGGTTAATATTCAAGAAAAAAGGAGTGTTTCCACTCCTTTTTATTGGTAATTCATAGTTCTTATTCTATTAATTGTACGACAGTATTGTTTGTTCCGCAATGATTTATTGCAAAATTGACTCTACTTCTTCTGCTAGAACAGGACTCCAGTTTTCACCGAAAATGGAACGCTCCAGCAATTCAGCGATATCGTACGTACCGACCGTTTCTTCGACTTCTTTTGCTTTCGTTCCGTCTGATAGCATTGTCAGGCAGTAAGGACAGCCGGATGAAATGATTCCCGGACTGACTTCAAGCGCTTGTTCAGTTCGGGCAACGTTAATGCGGTGGCCTGAATCTTCTTCCATCCACATGAGTCCTCCACCCGCTCCACAGCACATGCCGTCTTCGCGATTACGCTTCATCTCAACAAGCTCAACTCCCGGAATCGCTTTGAGAATTTCACGCGGCGGATCATAAACGTCATTGTATCTACCCAGATAACACGAATCATGGAATGTGATTGTTTCATTGATGGCATGTTCTGGTTTCAATTTCCCTTGAACCACAAGTTCGTACAGCATTTCTGTATGATGGACAACTTCCGCTTTAAATCCGAAGTCCGGGTATTCGTTTTTAAAAATATTGTACGCATGCGGGTCAATCGTAACAATTTTTGTGACGCCCGCTTTTTCGAACTCATCGATGTTGGATGTAGCCAGTTCTTGGAATAAAAACTCATTCCCAAGACGACGCGGCGTATCTCCTGAGTTCTTTTCTTTATTGCCTAGAATAGCGAACTTGATGCCTGCTTCGTTCATGAGATGTACAAAGGATAAGGCGATTTTTTGTGAACGATTGTCGAATGAACCCATCGAGCCTACCCAGAACAGGTACTCGAATTCTTCACCCACTTTCTTCAATTCTTTGACTGTTGGAATATGAAGATCTGGACGTGCTTCTCTCCAGTTTTCCTTTTCTTTACGGTTAAGCCCCCATGGATTTCCTTGACGTTCGATGTTTGTCATCGCGCGCTGTGCATCCGGGTCCATTTTCCCTTCTGTCATTACAAGGTAACGGCGAAGGTCGATGATTTTATCAACGTGTTCATTCATAACTGGACATTGGTCTTCACAGTTACGGCAAGTTGTACATGCCCAGATTTCCTCTTCAGTGATAATATCACCGATTAGGGACGGGTTATAGATATCGTCCATTGTAGCGCCTTCAAGTCCAGCTGCAAATGCGATCTGGTTACCTTTTGTTTTGTTGAATGCGAGCGCCGGCACCCACGGATTCTTCTTCGTGACAAGCGCACCTGTATTGGTCAAGTTATCACGAAGTTTTGTGATCAAGTCCATCGGGGACAGCATTTTACCAGTCCCTGTCGCTGGACACATATTCGTACAGCGTCCACATTCGACGCAAGCGTATAAGTCAATCATTTGCAGCTGCGTAAAGTCAGTAATTTTCCCTACTCCAAGCGGCGGCATTTCTTCTCCTTCTTCCACATTTTCCAATGCTTCGAAGTCGATTGGCTTTAATCTACCCGCATGGTCAAGACGGTGAAAATAAACGTTGGCAGGCCCTGCAATCAAGTGCGCGTGTTTCGATTGCGGCACATAGACAAGGAATGTTAGTAAGATTAATAGATGAATCCACCAAGCGATAAAGAATATGACGGCTGCCCCAGTTTCCGGCATGAAGCTGAAAATCATGGCAATCGCAGATGCAATTGGTTCAGTCCATGACGCTGCATGTCCTTGCCAAATCATGTTCATACCGTTTGCAAGTAACGTCGAAACCATAAGCCCCCCAATGAAAATCAGAACAAGTCCCGATTTCCATCCGCGTTTCAGACGGACAAGTTTCTCGATATAACGGCGGTGGAATGCCCACACAACCGCAACGAGAATCGTCAATGCAACGATTTCTTGGAAAAATGTAAAAGCAGGATAAAGTGGACCGAATGGTAAGTGAGATCCCGGCTTTAACCCTTTCCAGATAAGATCTATGGCCCCGAATTGCACGAGTAAAAACCCGTAGAAAAACATGAGGTGGATCGCTCCACTTTTTTTATCTTTTAATAGTTTCTTTTGTCCGAAAACGTACACCCAGATTTTACGTAGACGTTCGGAGACATTATTATCAAATTCTTCTTTCTTCCCCAGTTTGATAAATTGAATCCGTGTTCTAATTAAATGTGTGAACAGTGCAAGCGCATAGGCCACGACTGCGAGAAACAGAATCCAGTTGGCAATAAGCAATGGATGCATATATTCTCCCCCCCTTAAATTGTTTGAATATTATAGACAGTGTAGTCGAAAATAGTATTCTTGTCGATGTCTATTTTCTATTTTAATTATGAATGAGCATTCAGTCAACAGATATTTTTAGATAAGATAGAAATTTAGTTTCGGTTTTGGTTTGATTGCTGATGGGTGGGTGGTTGGGGGCAGGAATTGGGCGGTTGCATGTTGGATACGGGCGGTTGGATGACAGGATTGGGCGGTTGCATGTTGGATACGACCGGTTGCATGTCGGATTCGGGCGGTCGCACGATGGGATTGGGCGGTCGCTTGTCGGATTCGGGCGGTCAAACGACGGGATTGGGCGGTTGCATATCGGATTTGGGCGGGCGCACGACGGGATTGCGCGGTCGAATGCCGGATTCAAGCGGGCGCACGACGGGATTGAGCGGTTGCATGTCGGATTCGGGCGGTTGCTCGCTGGGATTGGGCGGGCGCATGTCGGATTCGGGCGGTCGAACGACGGGATTGAGCGGTTGCCTGCTGGATTCGGTCGGTCGAACGACGGGATTGGGCGGTTCCATACCGGATTCGAGCGGTCGGACGCTGGGATTGGGCGGTTGCATGTCGGATTCGGGCGGTCGCTGGCGCCAAATATACGATTCCACTTCTTAATCACAGAAAAAAACCTGCAAGAAATCTACAGGTTTCAAGTAATTATGATTAATTGATTTAACAGCGGACCGAAAAACGTTGCGGCCTCCTTTATTTCCGCTTCTGGAATGGCGAGGAGGACGACTGTTGACGGACCCGCTGATTTCAGTGGATCTAAAACAGTTTCAATGCGCGCGTCTTTCATTCCGGTTAACAAACGGACTTCTTCTAAAATGCCGCTTGAGCCGACTGGCCAGATTTGATGGACGATTCCCTTTTCCATCGCCTCGTGAATGAGGGATACAGATGCAATTTCTTCCGCTTGTTCCCGCACTTCATCCCCGACTAGGGGCTTACCGTATGTAAACCATGCAACTTTTTCTGTAGCTGGCTCCTCTACTCGCTTCCCAATCATCGTTACTGCCATCGCTGATTGGACCAGCTCCATATTCGTTTCCGAACTGCCGCTGATTGACGGGACTTCAATCCCCGCTTCGTGAAATAAATCCGTCACACCAGCCACGTAATTTTCCCAACTATCATTGCCGCTAAAATTATGAATTAGAATCGTAATGGGTTCCGCTCGCGTTGCCCATTGTTCGAGCAGCGTCACGCGAGCGGCAAAGTATGCCGTGATTCTGTCTGGCACGGTAACGAGATCCCCCGGTTTTTCACCAATACCGCCCGAATTATCCGTCGTCGCGATCATGCCATTTCCGATATCAATGGCATTCCTCATTTAAGAACACCCATGCGCCCCGTCACGACATGTTGAAGTGATGGCATGACAACGGCCGCCACAACTGCATTGACGATTGTGGCGAGCAACAGGAACGGAACTGCTCCTATGAAAAACGCTGGTGAAATTAGGAAATAAAACGGCAGCGGCGCGATCAAACCATTTGCCACTACGAAAAATAGCCATTTCGCAATCGGGCGCTCCGATTTATGCAGACGGGCAAAGATGATAACAATGACGAACATTTCTAGTGCAATGAGCACGTGAAATGGACCTAAAGGAAAACCCGCATACATTGCAGAGGCTGTGTGCCCGAGCAATGCAGCCACCCCCGAGAAAACGGGTGGCAAAAAGGCAGCCGAGATAAGCGCCGGAACCGTATCGAGTGCCAACGAACCGATGCCAGACGGGATTTTTATCATTCCGCCAATGACACAAAGTGCGGCAAACAACGCTGTCAAAGTCAGCTTTTTCAACTGCATCGTTTAATCCTCCTTTTTCTTGTCAGTTCTGAACACTTTCGCGCTTCTTACATACTCATTATCAGGCACATTCACTCGTGAATTCGCAATGCGTGCAGCGACAAAAAGATAGTCGGAAAGTCTGTTCAAATAGCGTTGGACGACTGCCGGCACATCGTCTTCAGCTTTCAATAGCGAAACTGTTTGGCGTTCAGCACGTCTCGCGACAGTTCGCGCAATATGAAGCGTTGCGGCAGCAGGTGTTCCACCCGGTAAGATGAACTTTTCCAAAGGCGGCGCTTCTTCCATGAGTGCATCAATACGCTGTTCAAGTACTTCCACCGGTTCTTCGGCTAATTTATAATGACGTTCTTTCATAACGTTTGCTAAGTCGCCTCCGCCATCGAATAATTCATTTTGAATGGCTTCTAAATCTGTCAGCATATCTGCAAATATGGCAGGATCTAGTTCCGTCATTGCCTTCCCTACGAATGAATTCAATTCATCCATCGTGCCGTATGCTTCAACTCGAAGACTGTCTTTGTCGACGCGTCCTCCAATTAGACTCGTTTGTCCTTTATCCCCAGTACGTGTATAAATCTTCATTTAAAATCTCCCCTTTTCTTTAGTGGTTTTCCAAGGCCGTACCAAATTCGTGTCACGTCATCCGCTTCCGCGAGCAACCGCTGATAAAGCCGGCCGACAGTATCTCTTAACTTTCGCTGGTTTGCATCTATCGGAACAATTCCCCGTCCAATATCGGTTAAAATAAGTACTGTATCCTGTTGTAGCGATACGCTCTTCATTACATATTCAATTGCCGCTTCTTCCGGCAATTTTGTTTCAGCTAGCCACTTCTCAATTCCGGCTACAACGATTGTTTGGGTAGCATCCGGATTGACTGGATTCCTAGCTTCAGGACAATTCCCTTCGAACCATTGAACGTTGTGTTTACCACGTTCCGTCAGCCATCTTTTCACATAGTCCCGCTTGCCGTTATGGGCACCGCCGATAAATACGTGCATACTTTCCCCTCCTCGAATGCATTGTCACTTTCCCATTCAAGCCGGTACCCTGTTCCGTGGGGGACATTCCACGACCAGAACTCTTTTGCATCAGGTGAAAACTTCGTTAGAATTGCACGAATTGGTCCGCCATGCGTGACAACAACCGATTTGTTCGGCAGTTGTTTCAACGCTGCAACTACACGCGTTTCTACATCCGCCAAACTTTCCCCGTCTAAAGGCGCAATCGCATAGGGATTGTCAATCCAATTCCTATAGTTCATGTTCTTTTCAAGTTGTGCGTACGTTTTCCCTTCAAACACGCCAAAATTACATTCTCGCCAACTAGCATCCGCTTGAAAAGTGGCTTGTGGGAAATAGAGTCCCGCACTTTGTTTTGCGCGGAGAAGATCGCTACTGTAAACGTGTTGCGGCATGTCCGGCAGCTTCCACTCCCGTTCGCTCGTTTTCACAATGGGTTCATCTGTCCAACCAATATACTTATGCTGTTGATTGCCTAAAGTTGGGAGATGCCGAATCAGATAAAGCACAAAACTGTGAGCCATAAAAGCGCCTCCGATCCTTCAATGAATGCGCCGCACAAGTCACCACTAACGCCTCCGAAATGTTTCACTGTCCATCTGCGAAATATGAACAATGCGACTATGAGAACAACCGCGAGGGTAGCGGGAATTACCATGTTCATCAAAAATCCGATCCCTACTAAAATCACAACACTGCCGAGTAAAGTCCATCCAATGACCGATTTTGATGACAAATTCCCTTTAAAAAAGTGCGCGATCCCTGTATCTTTCGCGGGTCGTACAGTCATGAAATACAGATTCATAGCAGCTCTCGCTAGAAAAGGGATGGCTATAAATAATGCACCATTTCCTACATCACGCATTAAGATTTCATTGAACAAAGCGATTTTTAGAATGATTAGTAAAACGAGCGCCATCGTTCCAAATGCACCAAGGCGCGGGTCATCTAGAATTTCCAACCGTTTTTCACGATCTTTGTATGAAAAGAATGCATCGCCCGCATCCGCCCAGCCATCCATATGTAAACCGCCCGTCAATAGGATACCCGTCAAAACAACCAACACAGCCGCCAGAAATGTGCCTATTTGCAAATCATTCAATAGGAGTTCTGACACGCCGTACATCGCAAGTCCAATTACCGCTCCGACGAAAGGAAGCGCCACATACATTGCCGTCACTTCTTTTCGGCCAAGTGGCAATTCTTTTCGTATGGGAATTGCGGTGAAAAACTGCACTGCGAGCAATAATCCGTTCATTGTGTTCCCCCGGATTGTGAAATCACTTTTTTCATCAGCGGCCAGTTGAGATGTGATTTGACATGACTTGCCCACGCATCGTAGACGTCGACCCCCGCGGGTGCTTCCATAACTGGTCGGTCCATATCTTCCTCTTCGATGCCATGATCGACTTTAAAAGGAATAACGCCCGCCACCGGAATGCCCGTGTAGGTTTCGATGAATTCAATTCCATCTTGGAACAACGAGACATCGCCATGGAATTTGTTGATAATAATTGCTTTGACTCGCGCACGGTGTTCGGGTTGTAAGAGTTGTAACGTACCCACAATCGAAGCAATGGCACCACCTCGATCGATATCGGCCACCAAGACAGCCGGCACATCCGCGATTTCCGCTACACGCATATTAACAATTTCTCTGTCATTGAGATTCACTTCAGCAGGACTTCCCGCGCCTTCGATGATAACTGTTTCATACATTTCCGACAGTTTGGCAAGTGATGTTTTAATCGCTTCTATTCCGCGGGTGAAAAATTGTTCTCGATACGCCATTCCAGGTACAGGCCCCAATTTCTTCCCGAAAAAGAGGACTTCTGATTTCATGTCCGCTACCGGTTTAAGCAAAATCGGGTTCATGTAAATCGACGGTGTCGTTCGGGCGGCCGTTGCTTGTATGTATTGCGCACGACTCATCTCTTGTCCATTTTCCGTTATTGCAGAAAAACCGGACATGTTTTGAGATTTGAATGGTGTCACACGAACACATTCGTCAGATAAAATACGGCAAAGCGCTGTACAAATCATTGTTTTTCCGGAATCTGATGCTGTCCCCAGAACAATTAGTCCTCTCATACCGTCATCTCCCGCCGTTCATTTTTCCATACGACCGGAATACCATAGTCCATTTCTATCGCTCTATCCGCTTTTGCGACAACCTTTTGATGGATAGATCCCAGCCATTTTCGGTAGATTTCTGTTTCAGTGTATTCTGTCGGAAGCTCATCGAAGACTTCATTCGAAACGATTACCAGGTGAGCGGCTTTCGCTAAGAGTGCGTCGATAGTTATGTACAGTTGCTCTTCCTTCTGTTCCATACATCCTTTTTGTTCGATACAAGGTTGTCCCAAATCCCAGCCAACGTATAATTCGTTTGCAAGCCACGTCGTCGCGCAGTCCCAAAGAATACAATCCCCTGAATGGATAGATGGCAATACGTCTTCCAACTTAGTAGGCTGTTCAAACGTCTTCCAATTATGAGCAATACGATCGATTATGTGCCGCTCGATTCGCGCCTGCATTTCCAAGTCGGTTGCGGTACCGGATGCAATATAGACAAGGCGTCCTCCACTTTTCCGTGCCTCATCTACAAGTGATTTCTCCGCGTAAGCACTTTTCCCACTTCGCACACCGCCGCTTACAAACGTCAGTTTACCGCGAACCATTGTGACAACTCCTCCTTTAAGCGATTCATAGACGCTTCGTTTTTCATACCAATGCGCAACCATCTACCGTCCATTCCTCGAAAGTTTTCGGAATGACGGAGAACAATTCCCCGCAATAGCAAGTCTTTGTAAAGTTTGCTGGCACCCTGCCCTAATCCGGTTCTGAATGAAATGAAATTCGTGGTTGAATTTGTGACGGCGCACCCATTGTCCAGTAAAAACAAAGTCATCTTCTCCCGCTCGTAATTACTATGCCTAATCGCATACTCTCGGAATGATGCTTCTTGTAAACAAACTGCTCCAATTTGAGCTGCTAATCCATTGACGTTCCAGTGTGGAGCTAGTGCTTTTATTTCCTCAATAACAGGCGGGCTCGCCACTACATAGCCGAGTCGAATTCCCGGAATCGCATACATTTTCGTCATTGAGCGCACGACTAAAACATGCGGATTGTGCTCGATTGCTTGAATGGAGGAAAGGGATTCATCGACGAAATCGATAAAGGCCTCGTCTAATACGACGTCACATTCTAGTTCAGCGCCGTGGTCAATAATCTCCTTTAACTCCGCACGCGACGGCATCATTCCGGTCGGGTTGTTCGGTGTGCAAAGGTATAGGACAGACGCTGATTTCATGGCAAGGAGAATCTCATTCAACGGTAAGTTAAATTCGTTTTCTTCCGAAGCGTGAACCCGAATAATCTCCACTTTTTTTGCTGCGAGTGTCGCCTCGTATTCTGAAAATGTTGGGTGTACGACGATTGCCTTCTTCCCTTGATATCGATTTGCCAGAAGAGCTAGCAGTTCGGCTGCTCCGTTTCCTGCAAATACATAATCCGTCGAAACGCCGTGATAATCTGCTGCCGCGGATAGGAACGGCTCCCCTTCCGGATTCGGATAAGCCGTCAGACTTCCGAGTAAATCCGGCCACATCTGTGTAATGGATTCAGGAGGTCCTGCTGGATTAACGTTTTCACTGAAATCGAGCAGCTGTGCAGGCGGTTGTATTCCTAATTTTACGTATACGCTGTGCGGATTTGCACCGTGTTCAGGCAACAGCATAGAATACCACTCCAATCATTGTTAGTACCATCCAAAAAATGAATGACACGACATGCATCTGTGTAATGGTTTGTTTAATATGTATTGCCGTTAGTGGACTGTTTCCTGGACCGAGTTCTGGACGCTTTGAGAGGACTTTCTGATAGGTACTCGTTCCGCCAAGTGTAACGCCAAGTTGCCATGCTGTTGCCGCTTCCAAAAATCCGCTGTTCGGACTTGGATGTTTTCTTGCATCCTTACTCCATCCAACAAACCGTTTTCCGAAAGATATCTTGCTTTTATTTGGTGCATATAAAATGATTAATAAACCCGTAATCCGTGCCGGGATGAAATTCAACAGATCGTCTGCACGCGCGGAAAACTTGCCGAATTTCTCGAATCGCTCGTCTTTGTAACCAATCATCGAATCGAGTGTGTTCACCGCTTTGTACATCCAAAGCCCGGGTGCTCCAAGTAAAAAAGACCAGAATAAAGGCGATGTAACACCATCCGCAATGTTTTCGGATACCGTTTCCACAGCGCCGCGAACGATACCACTTTCTTTCAATTTGTCGGTGTCGCGACCGACAATCCAAGACAATTTCGTTCGTGCCTCTGGTAAGTCATTCTCAGAAAGCGGGAGATAAACGTCTAGCGCCGCTTCCCGTAAACTCTTCTGTGCAAGCCCGACAGCGATGAGTACTGATTCTACAAGAATCCCTATGTAGAGGTTGAATTGATAAGCCATTCCGACCAGAAAAAACACAATAGATAGAACAATTCCGACGGTGAGGAAAAGTGTAAATGCCCCTTTCAATGTACGGAATCGTCCTTTATTCAAAACTGCTGTCATTTTGGAAATGAACGTTCCAATCCAGCGGACGGGATGCGGCCATTTCGGGGGATCTCCAATTACCCTGTCTAGCAGAAAACCAATAGCGATGGCCATAAAGTGTGCAGGAATCACGCCGTCCACCCTTTCGCCTCTTTGTATGCACGGATCGCCGCCACTGTGCAGTCATAGACACCATGGCCAATCAGTTTCCCTAGTTCCGTGATTGGGCCTGCATATGGAAGAAATTCGCCTTGCTGAGTCGATGCAACGAGCAGGCTATCTGTTGAAGTGCCCGTCGCAGCTGTGCCGGTGAGCGGATCCATAATGGATTCCGTTTGAAGTGCTTTCACTTTCGCTTCCGTTGCAGTAATCATCGCTTGGATAAATGCTTCATCTGGCAATTGACCATTGATGATCACCCAAGTATTAATCGTACCGACACGGGGTTTTTCGTCACGCGTAAGTGCTTGCGAAACGTCAACCGCATTGCCGACTCCAGCCGTAACCGCAATAAGAATCGTGCCGAAATCGCCTTTGTATTCCCTGACTTCTGCATGCTCCGTTGTGACAGCAGTCATCATACCGACCGTTTCCGCCAGATGAAAACCTTGACTCTCGAGATAAGATGCATTTTCAGCTTTGACATCATCTATATTATAATCAGCGTCAACATGCCGGTTAACAAACGATCGATACCAACCCATGCCAGCATTGTGGACTGCAGAAGAGATTGTTTTCAAAGGATGATGCGTTCTGAGTGCAACATAGTTTGGTGATATCGAAAAGTCTTCTCTAACGATGGTAAATGGTTTCATTTCTTCATTCGTGTCTGGCATCAATGTAATTTGGGGCTTCGGTAGTTCGGGATGAGGCTGTGATTTGACACGCGCGCCATAAACAGACTGGATTGCTTCTTCTTTCACAACGTCCTGAGGTACGCCAATTCTAACGATTTCCCCTTTATTCATCAACAGCAGTCGATCGCAGTATAACGACGCCAAGTTGATGTCATGGAATACAGAAATGACTGTCAGACCTTTATCGATGGCCTGTTTACGAATCGTGTCCAGAAGTTGTTGCTGATGCGCGATATCCAAGTGATTTGTCGGTTCATCGAGCAATAGTATCGGTGCTTCCTGAGCTAGCGCTTGCGCGACGAAAACGCGCTGTTGTTCACCGCCCGATAGCAATTCAATTGCGCTCCCGGCGTAACGCGTGATTTCCATACTGCTTAATGCTTCCGTAACAGCACGCTCGTCTTCATCCGACCACGAGGAAAATAACCCTGACTGATGTGGGTAACGCCCCAGTTCTACCGTTTCACGCACAGTGTGGGAAAATGTATGGGCATTCAGTTGTGGCAGAACTGCCACTTTTCTGGCGAATTCTTTTTGTGAGTAACTCGATGCATCCTGTCCTTCAATTTGGACAGAACCCGTTTCCTTCGGGAGAATGCCAGAAATCATTTTTAACAGCGTTGATTTTCCGCTACCGTTTGGACCGAGTATCCCAAGTACCTCCCCTTTACGAACATGGAACGTTACCGATTGCACAATAGGTTCTTTGCCGTAACCGCCAGAAAGATTTTCGACGTTTAACATGTCACATTCCTCCTGCCCTTCGTTGTTTATAAAAGATGAATGCGAAAACCGGCGCACCGATAAAGGCGGTAATTACACCAACCGGAAGTTCCGTCGGCGCAATAATTGTCCGCGCAATCAGATCACAAATGATAAGCAATGTCGCACCATTCATGAATGATAACGGCAGTAAGTGGCGGTGATCCGAACCCCATAATAATCTTGTCATATGCGGAACTACAAGCCCTACAAACCCAATCGTACCTGACACTGCGACTGCAGAACCGGTAAGGATGGATCCTCCGATTAAAATACTGAATTTGCGTCGTTTCACATTGACGCCTAAGTAATGCGCCCGTTCTTCCCCGAATAGCATCGCATTTAATTCGCGGCGGTTCAGCCACAACATGAAGGACCCGATGACAACGAACGGCAAAATCATCGTTATGTAATTCCAGCCCCGCATCGATACACTGCCGAGAAGCCAACCAATAATTTGCCGCAACTCTTCTCCCGTCAGCGCAATCATCAATGACAGGACAGAACCGAGGAATGAACCGAAAATGATTCCAGTCAAAATGATTGTTTCCATCCTCATAGCACGGTCTACGAGACGTGCGAAGCCGAGTACAAGGAACATTGTCAGTGCAGCACCGACCATACTGAATATAGGAAGCGTATAAGTGCCTAAGAACGGAATGGAAATACCAAAAAAGAGTGTCATCACAGCACCGACCGAGGCGCCGGACGACACTCCGAGGGTATAAGGGTCAGCAAGCGGGTTTTTCAACAACCCCTGGAAAGCCGCTCCAGATATTGCGAGCGAGGCGCCGACAAGTCCAGACAGTACAACACGCGGCATGCGAATCTCCCACAATATGTTTGAAGCTGTTGCATCCGCTCCATTATTCCATAACGTACTAATCGGTATTTTTACAGACCCAATCGACACACCGAGCCATACCGCCACAACAAGTGCGGCGATAGAAACGATGTAGGCAACGCTTGACTTACTCACCAAAAGCCTCTGGATAGATGGCTTTCGCTAATTCTTCTAGTCCGTCAGCTAAACGCGGACCTGTACGGCTAGTAATATTCTCATCAACTTGAACTACAGCTTCTTCCTGAATAGCTGTAATAGATTCAAAACCTGGACGTGCATAAACATCTGCAACTGCCGTTTCGACGAAGTCATATGACACGATAATCACATCCGGGTTATGGTTGACAATTTCTTCCGGAGCCATTACGAACCAGTCTTCTTGATCGGCAGCGACATTCTCTGCATTAATCATTTCAAGCATTTGATCCATGAAAGTATTTTTACCCGGTGTGTAAATCTGCGGTGCAGGTGATGTTTCAAAGAGTACCGTCTTTTTATTTTCGACGTTTTCTGTCTTCGCTATCACTTCTTCAACTTTCGCTTTCATGTCCTTAACGATTTTTTCTGCTTCCACTGTTTTACCAGTCGCTTTACCAATTGTTTCAATCGTCGTGTAGGTTTCATCAAAGTTTGCTGCATTTTTCACAACAAATACAGGGACTCCTGCATCACGGATTTGTTGCAGTCCTTCCACGCCCAATCCAAGTCCTGATTCATGTGCAAAAACGATTTCAGGTTTCATCGAAACGATTTTTTCGACGTTGAATTCCTGGCCGCCGATTTTCTCTTTTTCAAGTGCTTCTGCTGGATAATCATCGAAGTCGCTTACGCCGACAACTTCATCAGCAAGACCAAGTTCAAACAATATTTCCGTATTGCTCGGAATCATTGAAACGATTGTTGTCGGTGCTTTTTCTAGTGTAACTTCATTGCCGATTGCGTCCGTTAGTGTCATTGGGAAATCAGCTTTGACCTCTTCTGCATTCTGTGTTTCGTCTACTTTCGGCTTATCCTCTGTCGCAGTCCCTCCGCAAGCCGCGAGCAGGAATACTGCAAAGACAGCCGTCAATCCCAATTGCCAAATCTTCTTCATGTTGTTTTCCTCCTGTTTTTTGCCAAATAAAAATCCCCCGTAATTGCTACGGAGGAATAAGCTGAGTAAAAATCTGGACGCACAAAGACGCCGATTTTCACCAATCCTATCCTCGTAGGGTACGTGTGATCCATAAAGGCAGGTCTCCTGGCTCGTGTTCAAGGCTTGTCGCGTCTTCCCGGATTTTTCCAGTGACTCATTGCGACTTGCTCACACTTACAGTGGCGGGACCGCGCCGGCATTGAACCGACTTCCCTTTTAACCCCATCTTTTAAACGGGGCACCTTTATGTTTGGTATGTATTTTTTGTTCAAAATTCAGTATACTACATTTTTTTGCCTGTCGGTAGCATAACTTGTCGATATTCGGGCAACTTAAGTGGTTTTTATCCATTAAAAAAACCGCCACACCAAAGAGCCAATAACTTCTTTGATGTGGCGGTCATATTGAATGTTAAGGAACGTCTGGACGGCGCCCTGCGCTTTTGTTCGCATCTAGACTCCGGGCGCCAAACGCTGGGCCCACACGAAGTGGGTCATGCAGTCGTTGCGACAGGACGTCGCGACTTTAGACTGCCTTCCTTTAAATTCAGGCTTGATGATTAAGGCAAAGTACGCCTTTATCTTCAAGCCTTTCAGTGCCTGTCGCGTCTGGACGGCGCCCTGCGCTTTTGTTTATTACATTTTTTCCGGTGCAGAAACACCAATCAGTTTCAATGCGTTAGCAATCGTCGTGCGTGTGACTGTGATTAGCGCTAGACGGGCTTCCGATAATTCACGATTATCCGGATCCAACACTTTTTCTGCATTGTAGAAGCTATGGAAAGTCGCGGCTAGTTCCTGGATGAACGTAGCAACACGGTGTGGTGAACGGATTCTTGCCGCGTCACTGATAACTTGCGGGAAGTCCCCAATTTTCTTCAGCAATTCCAATTCTTTTTCAGCTTGCAATAAAGAAACATGCTCAACAGAAGCAGACATTCCATTTTCTTCAGCCTGGCGTAAAATTGATGAAATCCGTGCATGCGCATATTGTGCGTAGTACACAGGGTTTTCATTGGACTGGGAAATGGCAAGGTCGAGGTCGAAGTCCATTTGTGAGTCGCCAGAACGCATTGCAAAGAAGTACCGGACCGCGTCCAAGCCAACTTCTTCAACCAATTCACGCAATGTAACGGCTTTCCCTGTACGCTTGCTCATTTTGAATTTGTCGCCGTCTTTATACAATTGAACCATTTGTACGACGCCGACTTCGAGTGTGTCATCACCGTAGCCAAGTGCTTCGATTGCCGCTTTCATCCGCGGAATATAACCGTGGTGATCTGCGCCCCAAATATTGATTAGTTTATCAAATCCACGGAACAATTTGTCTTCATGGTACGCGATATCCGGTGTCAAATATGTGTAAGTACCATCGTTTTTAATGAGTACACGGTCTTTGTCATCACCGAAAGTTGTTGAACGGAACCATGTTGCGCCATCTTCTTCGAAGACATGGCCATTGGCACGTAATTTATCGAGAGCAACGTCGATTTTGCCATTTTCATATAATGACGTTTCTGAGAACCACACATCAAACGACACACGGAAGTTGGCAAGGTCCGTCTTTAACTTCTCTAATTCATGAGCAAGGCCGTATTCGCGGAAGAAAGCATAACGTTCTTCATCTGGCGTGTTGACGTATTTATCGCCAAATTCAGTTGCTAGCATTTTCCCGATATTAATAATATCCGGACCTTGGTAGCCGTCTTCCGGCATTTCTTTATCCAAACCAAGCGCTTGGAAATAACGTGCTTCTACAGATTTCGCCAAGTTGTGCACTTGATTACCCGCGTCATTAATGTAGTATTCACGCGCTACATCGTAGCCTGCAAAATCGAGAACGTTGGATAGAGAATCGCCAAGGGAAGCTCCGCGTGCATGACCAAGGTGAAGGTCACCTGTTGGATTGGCAGAAACGAATTCGACTTGGACTTTTTGTTTATTGCCGAAATTTGAACGACCATAGTTTTCGCCTTGTTCAAGAACAGTCTTGACGATGCCGCCTAAGTAATCCGTTTTTAATTTGATATTAATAAAGCCGGGTCCTGCAATTTCAATCGATTTGATGGCAGTGTCTTCTGTATTTAACTTTTCAAGAATCGCTTCTGCAATTACACGTGGTGGCTTTTTCGCCAATTTTGTCAGTTGCATCGCAATGTTGGTTGCGTAATCGCCATTGTCTTTGTTATTCGGTGTTTCAAGCATAATGTCCGGTATCGCTGTTTCTTCCGCCAGACCTGCGTCAATTACTGCTTGACGCAATGCATTTTTCACTTCTTGTTGAATTTGTTCTACTGCATTCATAGTGTTCCCTCCGTGTATGTAATAGTAAGTTTGTACGTTCCGAGAAGCGATCCTTCTGCATGCAACTCATAGTTGACATTGAAGCGACCTCCCGAATTGTCCTCTTCTTCCGTAAAAGAAAGCTCTTCCGTTTTGACAACCAAATTGAAAGTCGCTGGACCACTTTCATATGAACCGACACGTTCACCTGTTGCCATGAACGGAAGCCTCATATTGACTGCACCCCGACGCATTATAAGTGCATCTTCAGAATCGAGTTTAACAATTGTCTGAATTTGTTGGTCACTTTGTGTTTCTTCATATTTCAAATAGGTTTTTCCTGCTTTTTCAATCAGTAAACCTGTTGCGGTCAATTCATGTTTCTCCTCGTCTTGGTCCGGATGCCGGATTGATGAATAGAGCCGGATCAACACGTTTCGGTCTTTTTTCCGCGATTCCATACGCTCACCGTCCTAGTCATAAAACATCTTCTCATTATATCCTTTTACCAGTCTACATTTCAATCTATCCGAGTAAAGCAAGTTTTTACGTGTGTACCGTTTAATCTGTTTGCATGCGTCGCATACTAGATGGAATGACATGGACGGGACGGGATCGTATGCGACGGACAGTGTATGTAAAAGAGAAAAAAAAACGCACGACGATACGACGGCTGTTGCTATTATCCGTTACGATGCTGATGGCAGCGCTAACCGTCTTCATATCGCTCAGACTGTATGCACAGATTACAGGTGCCCCTTCTTTGAGTGTGCCTAAAGCTTCTGTCTTTCTCGATAAAAACGGTAGGCAAATCGGCGATCGTTTTTCCGCGGAACGGCGGTACTGGGTCGACCTTGACGAAATGTCCCCTTTTCTGATTGACGCAGTCATTGCAACGGAAGACAAAAACTTTTATAACCACGATGGCTTTGATTATAAACGGATTGCAGGGGCTCTTTTAAAAGATGTGAAAGCAGGAAAAAAAGTTGAAGGTGCCAGTACGATTACCCAACAATATGCACGCAACTTGTACCTGACGTTTGAAAAGACTTGGAAAAGAAAGATTCATGAAGCACTGTATGCATACCGAATGGAAGTATTTTATGATAAAGATGTCATTTTGGAAGGTTATATGAATACCGTCTACTTCGGCCACGGGATGTACGGAGTTGAAGCGGCTAGTAATTTTTATTTTGGAAAGTCAGCAAAAGATTTGACGCTTGAGGAGTCTGCTGTCATTACGGCAATAGCGAAAGGCCCATCGGTTTACTCTCCTGTTGATAGTCCTGAAAATTCGAGAAAACGACAATTGCTTGTTCTTTCATTGATGGAGGCACAAGGATATATTACGGCGCGGCAGGAAGAACGGGCAACGAACGAAGCCATCACGTTAAAAAATCGAGAATGGGCTGATTCAAAGCGCATTGCACCTTACTTTTTGGATGAAGTATGGCGAGAAGCGGAAAAAGTGCTTACCGCGAAAGGACGCTATCCCGCTGAAGGCGGCTGGACAATACGCACAACGTTGGATCCCCTTCATCAGCAAACCGCAGAGGAAATGATTGAAAAATGGATGCCCGACAGCGGATTACAGGTCGGTTTCATGTCAATCGAGGCTGGAACGGGCGCCATCACGTCTCTTGTCGGCGGAATAGATTACACTGAAAGTCCTTTCAATCGGGCGACACAAGCAAAACGCCAACCCGGCTCTGTGATGAAACCTATTTTGTATGCGGCTGCACTGGAAGATGGATTTAGTCCACTGACGTTTTTATCAACTGAAAAGACCATTTTCACGTATGATAACGGCCGCTCGACATATGAGCCAAACAACGTAAACGGTAAATTTGCAGGACATCCCTTATCCCTAGCGCAGGCACTCGCTATTTCTGACAACATCTACGCCGTAAAGACACTTGAGGATATTGGCTATAAGAAATTCAGCAAAATGGCAGAACGTCTTGGTGTCAATGGCGATTTTCCAGAATCACCTGCAACGGCACTCGGCACTTCCCTCGTCACTCTTTCCGATATGACGAATGCCTATAATCGGATTGCATCGGGCGGCGTTGAAACTGTACCAACAACGATTCTATCCATAACAGATGCAGATGGAAAAACGGTATATGAGCGGCCCAAAAAGAGTACAAAACACATCATGAGTGAACAGGATGCATTCGTTCTTTCTCACTTGATGACTGGCATGTTCGATCCCGTGTTCAACGATTATTCTACATCCACAGGATTATCAATGCGGCAAAAACAAACACGTCCTTATGCAGCCAAATCTGGAACAACGATTTCCGATCAATACCTGATTGGTTATACGCCTTCGCTGACAGCTGGCATCTGGACGGGATTCGACGTCGGAAAGCAACTGACCGATGCGTCAGATAAAGCGGCATCGAAGAAAATATGGATTGACTTTATGGAGACAGTCCATCGCGGAAAAACGGCAGAACCGTTCATCCCACCAGAAGGTGTAAATGGCGTCATCGTTGACGTTGAAACTGGTGGTATTGCAGTTAACGGTTGTGACAAGCAAAGGCTGGTCTATGTGAAAGAGAAGGATATGCCACAAAAGTTATGTACGGATAAAACTCTAAGAGAACAGCGCTCTTCAGGTAAAGCGGACGACAAGAAATTTGAACTGTTCCCATTTTCGTTTTTTGAGTAGGGATTGGGCGGTTTACTCTCTAATTTGGGCGGTCGGGGCGCGGGATTGGGCGGTTCGCACTCTTATTTGAGCGGTCGATGCGCGGGATTGAGCGGTTTACTCTCTTATTTGGGCGGTCGACGCGCGGGATTGGGCGGTGCGCACTCTTATTTGAGCGGTCGGCGCGCGGGATTGGGCGGTTTACTCTCTTATTTGAGCGGTCGACGCGCGGGATTGGACGGTACGCACTCTTATTTGAGCGGTCGGCGCCCGGGAATGGGCGGTTTACACTCTTATTCGGGCGGTCGGCGCGCGGGATTGGGCGGTTCGCACTCTTATATGAGCGGTCGATGCGCGGGATTGAGCGGTGCGCACTCTTATTTGAGCGGTCGGCGCCTAGGATTGGGCGGTTTACACTCTTATATGGGCGGTCGGCGCCCGAGATTGGGCGGTTCGCACTCTTATATGAGCGGTCGGCGCCCGGGATTGAGCGGTGCGCACTCTTATTTGAGCGGTCGGCGCCCGGGATTGGGCGGTCCGCACTCTTATATGGGCGGTCGACGCACGGGATTGGGCGGTTTACTCTCTACTTTGAGCGGTCGACATTCTCATCAAAATCAAAAAAGCTATCCAATCCGAAATCAATTCGGGGTTGGATAGCTTTTTTACCAGTCAAGGCCTCCTGTTAAAAGGTGTATCACGCTTGGGTTTGTTTGATACGGTATTCATCAGGTAATGCACAATTCCGGTTGTCCTAGCTTACAACAGCAAGCTATGATGTTAGTTTACTTCTATTCAAGCTGACATTCAACCTTGGAAGTCAAAGTCTACAAAATTTGTCGTTTTTTGTTCACAATCCAGGTGAGTCGACACTTAGACCGATATGCAATTTTGGTTCGCTTCGATCCCACATTTCCTTATTATGATTTGCAAGGAAGTCGGCAAGGATTTGCTTTGATTTATCATCCATATGGTCGACAATGATATTGCGTTTCATCGATTTGTCCATCCGATTGACGTGATCGGCGAGTACTTTATAGCCCCGACGTTTTTCACGGTTGATGACCATTTCACAAGCTGTGATGCCTGCGTAGTAAGGTCCTTCTTCTCTGAAATCGATTGTCACCCAGACAAGCCAGTAGGGTTTTCCACCTTCTGAATCTTCCCGGTTCAGCGTAAACTTGATACCCCGCTCCGTGTCGCTCCTTGCGTGCATCGCACCGATTTCGATCTGTGCGACCCCTTCTTCGACGTCGATAATGACTGGCGACACGTTTTCAAGAGACAACGATCCGATTCCATATCCACCATGACCGTCAGTAGGATCATCCTTTATAATTGTAAAACCCAATTTCTGCTTCGGTTTTTTTTCATTTGGCATTTCTTCGTCCCCTCCAAATCTGATACTATATATACTATACCCAATAACTACAGGGAGGGGGAAATGAAATGCCAATCGTCACTGTAAAAATGTTGGAAGGTCGCACGGATGAACAAAAACGTGCGCTTTGCGATAAAGTAACACAAGCAGTCACTGAAACAACAGGTGCACCTGCTCAAAGCGTCACTGTTATCATCGAAGAGATGTTAAAAAACCATTACGCTGTTGCTGGAAAACGTTTAAGTGATCAATAATTAGCAGAAGAAAGGCTATGCCCCTTGCGGAATTTTTCCGTGAGGGCATAGCCTTTTTTTACGTTTAGATTGCATTGCCCTGCATTTCACCGATGAAATCGAATGCAGCAGCCATCTCCGTGTCGGAGAAGTTCAGTTTATTTTTCACGATACGGACTTTGGCAATTTGCTCGTCTTTTGCGAGGTGATCGAAGTAGAGCAGAGTTGAAACTAGTTCTAAAAAACGTGAACTTTTTACATTCATGCTATCGATACAAGTTCCAAGATTTTCATGAGCGTTGTCCGCTGTCTCAAGAAAATGCTGCCCTTCCTCTGTTACCTGGTAGCTGTATTGGACGTAAGATCCCTTATCTATGCATTGTTCCGCAAGAAAGCCCATCTCACGCAGTTCTTCTACGCGCAACGTTAATTCCTCTGAATAAGGTCCATACATGTGGAGCTCGTATTTTTCCGCAAACGGGAAATTCATTTTTTTTGCGATATAAATCATTTTTTGTAATTTTTTTCTGCCAGTCACTTCATTCGCGATTGAAATGAACTGCACAATTTTTGCGTGTTCCTGTAACAACTTAACCTCTCCTAACCTTTCAACATATGTAAAATCTGTCCATACAGTGGATTTTGTTCTTTTCCTGCCTCCAGCACATCTTCGGGGAAATAGATTTTATGGTCTGTCCGTCTTTTACCTGAAATCGCATCCACCACATCCGATGAACGTGACAACTCGCTCAACTCGCCATTTGGCATTTGCAAAAAGATCGGCAAACGTTCATTTTCTTCGCCCGGGCCATAAAAGTCATAGGGCAAGTCAGACGACGAATCTGTCACGAGATAATACGCGGGGTCAATTCCCGCATCTTTGAATAATTGTTCGAGTACACTGATTTTGCGGTATTCTGTTGCCGGATCAAATTCTGCATACTGAAAGAGTTTGCGGTTGATGAAACGATAGCAAAGATCCGCTAAAATAGAGTCGTCTTCCTTCATCCAAATCTGGAAATAGGTCAATAATATACTTTCATCAAGTGCTATATAGTCTTCCAGAACAATAACTTTATCGAAAAATGAACGGAAATGGGTAGGCTCTTGTTTAAAGACATATCCCAATTCATGCAAATGTTTTGCCCGATGTAAGATTTTCGTTAAAATGACTTCAGCGCTGCGCGATACAGGGTGGAAATAAACCTGCCAATACATCTGATAACGGCTCATTATATAATCTTCCACGGCATGCATGCCGCTGTATTTAATGACGGCCTGGTCTTCAGTTGGCCTCATGACGCGTAAAATCCGTTCCATATCAAAATGCCCGTAGGACACCCCTGTAAAATAAGCGTCACGCTGTAAATAATCCATTCGGTCCGCATCAATCTGGCTTGAAATTAAACTGACCACAAGCTTATCGGGATAGGTTTTACCGATAACGTCAGCCACTTTTTGCGGGAAATCAGGTGCTACCCGGCGAAGTACTGCATTCACTTCCGTATCCCCTAGCAAAATTGCTTGCGTAAATTGTTCATGGTCAAGATTGAACACTTTTTCAAAGGCATGTGAAAATGGACCGTGCCCGAGATCGTGCAGCAGCGCCGCACACATCGTCACTAGTCTTTCATCGCTGTTCCATTCAGGACGGCCACTAAAAACATCGTCAATGATGCGCCTGATGATTTCATAGACGCCCAGCGAATGATGGAACCGGCTATGCTCCGCCCCGTGAAATACGAGATAGGTTGTCCCTAGTTGTTTAATACGGCGAAGGCGCTGAAATTCACTTGTACCGATCACGTCCCAAATCACCTTGTCGCGCACGTGTATATAGCGATGCACAGGATCCTTGAATACCTTTTCTTCTTTCAGTTTTTCATTTTTGTATTCCATCGTGCACCTCCGATAACTCATTCCTCTTAGTATAATCATAAAATTGCTTCTCTGGAAGATGGAAAAAGGTTCATTTAAGTGAAAAAGAGATAGAATGCTTTTTTCATTATGAATAAAGTAACACATTCCTGTACACACTAACCGTAGTTAGAAACTATGAACATATGACAGGAGGCACGGAAATGGTGAAAGTTAGGCAGGATGCTTGGATTGAAGAAAATGATACTTTATTAGCCGACACAGTATTGCGGCATGTCCGCGAAGGTAGTACACAACTCAGCGCTTTCGAAGAAGTTGGGGATGCGCTCAACAGAACGGCAGCGGCTTGCGGGTTCAGATGGAACGCAGTTGTTAGGCGCGACTATGAAAAGGAACTAGCGGACGCGAAAAAAGAACGCAAGCAAGCCATACGTGTCCTGGGCAAAGACTTTAAACGCCGGGGACAACAATTATATAGCCCTTCACAAGGTGCAGCAGAAGAAAGAAAGGTATCTGTTCCATTATCGGACTTATCCCTAGATACGGTTATCGCTTTTCTCGTACGCATGCATCATACGGGCGCGGGTGATAATGAGTCATTTCGATGGAGGCAAACTGCTAAAATCGCGAATGAAAAGGTCGAGCAGCTCCAAAGAGAAATCGAAAACCTTCAACAGGAAAATAAAACACTGCGCGCTGATTATGAGCAATTTGTTCAAATTATGAATCGGGCACGTCGTCTCGTTACACTAGATGACGAAACCGATCGCACGGCACCCGTCTTCAAGATGGAACAAAATGGTAACCTTGTATCTAAAGAACCGCCTATCAATCATTGATAGGCGGTTTTACCTTGTGTGGTGTTTTGTTATTCGTGCTCTAGCATTTTTTTATTTCGTTCAAAGACACGGTTCAAATAATAGGTGTACAGTTCCATTTCTTCCGGTTTTAAGCCGCCCATGTCAACGTAGTCCGCAAGTTTACGCAGCACAAGCTGTGTACGGATGACTACTTCACTGACAGTCAGTGGCATTTCCAACAGTTCTGACAGCGATGCCATCACTTCCGGTTTGATGGATGGGTAATCGAACTTTGTGGCCTCCCCTTGCAAACCGACCTCGTAAAAAGAACGAATTAACTCGGCACGTTCCGCTCCGCTTCCTTCGATGCAAAGATAGACCTGAACCGCGATGCCTTGACGCAATCTGCGCTGCGAGATGCCCGCAAACTTACGGCCCCCAATGCTTAAATCAAACGATCCTGGACAGTACGAGCCAACGATTTCATAAGCTTCAATCCGGTTGCCTGCTTCAGGGAAAAGCATGCGCACGAATGCGAGCATCACTTCATACCCCGCCGGAATATCGATTGAAGAATCCAGCTCTGACAGTACGATTGATATGTTTAACACACCTTCATCAAGGCATACTGCAAGACCGCCTGAATTGCGGACGATTGCATTATATCCCGCAGTTTCAAGTATCGATATGGCTTCTGCAACATGCGGAAGCCGATGATCTTGAATTCCGAGCACGACGGTGTTGTCGTGAACCCATGTACGAACTGTCGGTTTACTCATTTGCTGGCCAACAAGGTGACAAAGCGTATCGTCCGCAGCGAAGGATTCCAGTGCGGAGCGATTGCGGGATGTCATTGATTCATCCACGAAACGCCATTCGGGAATGTATAAAAAAGAGTCATATGTCATTTCAGATTCTCCTGTTCATAGACTTTGTGCCGCTGTCAACAAAGCAAGCTTGTACACATCATCTGCGGAACAACCGCGCGACAAGTCGTTTACGGGTGCATTCAATCCCTGAAGAATGGGTCCAATTGCTTCGTAACCGCCCAGACGCTCCGTTAGTTTATAACCGATATTACCCGCTTCAAGCGATGGGAATACAAAAACGTTTGCATTGCCTTGAATGATGGATCCAGGTGCTTTTTTCGCAGCAATTTCCGGTACATAAGCCGCGTCGAATTGGAATTCACCGTCTAATGGTAAATCCGGCGCAAGCGATTGAGCAATTTTCACCGCGTTCGCAACCTTCTCCGTTTCTTCAGTAACCGCGGACCCTTTTGTGGAAAACGAGAGCATTGCAACCCGTGGATCCACACCAAATGATCGCGCTGTTTTTGCACTTTCGACTGCGATTTCAGCCAGTTCCTGCGCTGTCGGTGCAACTGTAATTGCACAATCTGCAAAAACGAGACGTTCGTCGCCTTTCATCATGATGAAAGCCCCGCTTGTTCTTGAAATTCCCGGTTTCGTCTTAATGATTTGCAGTGCTGGTCTTACTGTATCTGCAGTTGAATGTGCCGCCCCGCTTACTAATCCGTCTGCACGCCCTGTGTAAACAAGCATTGTTCCGAAATAATTGACGTCTTTCAGTTGTTCACGCGCTTGTTCTAAAGTAGCTTTACCTTTACGACGCTCTACGAATTTTCCAGCGAGTTCTTCAAAATAAGCAGCACTCGCGGGATCAATAATGTCTATTTCCGAAATATCAATTCCTTCTTCAGTTGCGGCTTCTTTCACCTCAGCTTCATTACCAAGTAGGACGGGTTTCACAAGACCCTCCCCTTGAAGGCGCGATGCAGCTTCCAAAACGCGGATATCCGTTCCTTCAGGCAGGATTATCGTCTTTCGTTTACCACTTAAACTCTCTTTAATACCGCCAAATAAATCAGCCAATGGATATCCACCTTTCACACAATCTTATTCTTCAAGCATACACCAATGGGAGAGGCTGTAAAAGCGTTTTACTTCATGTCAAATTCGTGACACTGGCGCAAGTCAGAGGCCTAACACGTCGGTTTATGCTACACTAATATAAGAAGTTAATTCATAATGAGGGAGTCTGATTTGATATGATCGAAGCAGCACAAACACTCGATGGCTGGTATGTATTGCACAATTTACGTTCAATGGACTGGGCGTCATGGAAATTGGTTCCACAAGACGAACGCCAAGCAGCAGTCGAAGAACTTCTTGTCTACCTTGAGAAGCTTCAAAAAGCGGATGACGATAAAACCGGCGCACACGCTTTCTATACAGTAATCGGTCAAAAAGCGGATTTCATGCTAATTACATTGCGTCCAACAATGGTTGAACTGCAAGAGCTTGAAACGGAATTCGATAAACTCGCAATCGCGGATTTCACGATTCCAGCTTACTCGTACCTGTCAGTTGTTGAACTGTCGAACTACCTTGCAGGCGAATCTACGGAAGATCCTTATCAAAACCCACATGTACGTGGGCGTTTATATCCCGAACTTCAACGCAGCCAATACATTTGCTTCTACCCAATGGACAAGAAGCGCGACGGCGACGTTAACTGGTATATGCTAGATATGGATAAACGCAAAGAACTAATGCGCGCACACGGTTTAATTGGCCGAAGCTACGCTGGTAAAGTGAAACAAATCATTTCGGGTTCTGTCGGTTTTGACGACTACGAATGGGGCGTTACATTGTTCGCAGAGGACGTTCTCCAATTTAAAAAACTTATTTATGAAATGCGTTTTGATGAAGTAAGCGCACGCTATGCTGATTTCGGTTCATTCTTTGTTGGAACCATTTTGGAAGGCGACAAAAGAGAAGCGTTTTTCAATATCTAAGCAATTCTATAAATACTGTCTACCTGTTTTTACAGGTAGACGGTATTTTTTTTCGGAGTTATAAGTGATGCCCATAGCGCATATGATTCATCAAGGAGGTTGTGCCGTGGCTGTAATAAAATACACGGACGCTGAATTAGATTTGCTCACACGTTTGATCCGCTCTGAAGCGGAAGGAGACGGTCAATTAGGGGTGCTTTTAGTCGGCAATGTTGGGGTCAATCGCGTACGCGCTGGGATGTCTAGACTTCAATGATATTCGGAGTTTGCAGGACATAGTTTTCCAGAGTCCCGGCGGCTTCGAAGCGACAACAAAAAGTTATTTCTATCAGCGTGCCTGTGAGTCAGATCGAAAACTAGCAAGACGCACCATCAACGGTGAACGTTTCACTCCTAGCGAACGGTCATTATGGTTTTTCATGCCGGCAGGTGATTTCCCTGCGCAATGGTATAACCAGTGGAACACCGGCAGATTCAAGTCGCATTATTTCTTTAGCCCGACTGTAGAAGACTGCCCGAATTTATAATCTCTAATGGAGAAAGGATGAAATAATGGTCCAATATTATTGGAACCCCGCTTATCAGAATCAGCATGTCGCACCTCCACAAGGAACAGTTCCAGCTAGGCCAATGAGTCCGCCAGCAGGACCACCTCAACGTGAGCAGTCATACATTGAAAACATTTTA
The DNA here is from genome assembly GCF_057669885.1 of Sporosarcina sp. Y1011. Taxonomy (NCBI): domain Bacteria; kingdom Bacillati; phylum Bacillota; class Bacilli; order Caryophanales; family Caryophanaceae; genus Sporosarcina; species Sporosarcina sp. Y1011. The sequence goes on from NZ_JBYHFP010000002.1 coordinate 247,556, forward strand.
CGATTGAATAGAGGTGAACCTGGAACTTTCCACTTTTCATTCGAACGTGCAACTGGAGAGGGTACAAATACGAAAGCAGTACGTGGGACTGTAGAGGCAGCCGGCCGAGATCATGTCATCTTAAGCGATTCGACAACAGGACATCGTTTTCTATTTCCGATGATTTATTTCGATTATGCCGAATTTGATAATGAAGTCAGGTACTTCCCACAGCAACCCTAAATTCAAAAAACTTCTGAATCCCATTACTTGGGCTTTCAGAAGTTTTTTTTAGTTTGAGAATTTAATGGCCGCTATAATCAGCATGACCCATCCTACGATGAATGCAACGCCACCGATTGGTGTGATGGCACCAAGTATGCCAATCCCAGTCAAACTCAGCACGTACAAGCTGCCGGAAAAGATAATGATTCCCGCAAGAATTAAATACCCGGCCCAACTTAACTGCGTAGACGATCCAAAAAGCGATGAGCTCATAAGGATACCAACAGCAATGAGTGCAAGTGCGTGGAACATTTGATACTGCACTGCTGTATTCCAGATAGCCAAATAGTGTTCAGTTAATTTTTCTTTTAAAGCATGTGCTCCAAAGGCTCCAAAGGCCACGGCAATTGCTGCGTTGACAGCCCCTGCAATAATGAAAAATGGCAAATCGTTCCCTACTCTCTTGTTATGAATTCAGTACTTCATTTCTTTCGCCAATCAAAAATCAAATAGCGAGCCGCCGTTAGCATCCTCTTCTTCAAGGGGTTTGCCCTCCAACGAATTTATCGATGGGACAGTGTTGCCGGTCGAAAGCATTTTTGGGAAAACTTTACTTTCCCGGTTACTCTCTCCGCCAAGCGCAACTTCGCAAAGCGATCTGATAGCAGAAAACGCTTCCCGCATTGTGCTTTCATCATTTGCTTGCCTTGCCGCACTGAGTTGTCGCTCCATTTCCGATATGATTCGATCGTAAGAAATCATGGTTTGGCATCCCCTTTCTTCTGTTCAAATTGCAAACATTCCATGCCCGAAGACCTCCTGACGACGACCGATGGCATTTCCCGCGTTTTAAATCCATATGCTTTGCAGCCACGTGGGCTCCGCTGATCCCATGTTATGAAGAAATGTTGGCATTGAAAACAATTTACTGCCACAACGGTCCACCTCTTTTCATCTCCAACTTTATCATGCAAACTGTGCAATTTAAAGCACTCCGCCTGTTCGGCACCAATCAATCGGGGTTTCATCCCACGCTATTAAAGCCTCATTTGCTTGTGAATATGGACGGCTACCTAGAAATCCACGGCTCGCACTCAGTGGACTGGGGTGAACCGATTCAATAATCGCATGTCGCGTTGCATCGATGAGTTTCTTTTTCCCTTGGGCAGCTCGTCCCCATAATAGAAAGACGACCGACTTTTCCCGTTCAGACAAATACCGAATCACTTCATCCGTAAACGTCTCCCAACCTTGTTTTTGATGTGAATGAGCCTGGCCTTGGCGCACAGTTAGCACCGTATTTAGCATCAGTACGCCTTGGTCTGCCCACCCTGTCAATGTTCCGTTTTCCGGAATTGGACAGTCCATGTCAGTCGCCAGTTCCTTGAACATATTGCGCAGACTTGGCGGTATTTTGACACCCGGTTTCACAGAAAAACTTAAGCCATGTGCTTGTCCAGGTCCATGATAGGGGTCCTGTCCTAAAATCACGACCTTCACTTCATTGAATGACGTCCTTTTGAATGCAGTCCATAAATCATCCATCTGTGGAAATACCGTAGCTTCAGCATATTCCTTTTTCAGAAATTCACGTAGCGTACTGTAATAGGGTTTCTCAAATTCTTCTTTTAGGACTTCATCCCATTCGTTACCTATATGCTTATTATCCACAGTCACTCACTCCTTGAAATCAATCGTTACGGTATAGCCTGCGAATGAAAACATTTCTGTTAGTGTCTTCTCGGCATTTTGTTGCGCTGTCGCTAAAACACCCTGAGCTATCGTTTCTTCCATGATTAGTTTTTTTGCTTCATCGGCAAGTTCGTACGCTTCTTCGATATTCGCCTTTTCCCGGAATACGCCTTCGTAGGAGTACACTTCGACTTTATCGAAAAAGATTTCTGCTCCCCCAAGGAAAGTGGCAGGCGGTAAAGTAAGTTTAGCAGTTTTATTCTTTTCATCGATTACCACATCTTTTTTCGTTACTCCGGACATGTCAACGCCCGCTTTCACTGATCCCGGAACGACGACCAACAGCTGTCGCTTTGTGCCCGGCACGTTTAGACCGATGCTTTGCCCGAACAACGTATTATCTTGCCGCTCTATAATGACTTTTGTGAATGCTTCTGCCGTTGCAAGTTCGTTCAAGTCCTGGATTTGTTCAAGGAAAGCACCTTTTTGCTCTGTAAATGTGCTCCCTGTTTTCAGAATGAAGTATGTCGCAAATGGTAAAGCAACCATGAGTAGTAAAAGGAGAATTGCAATTGCTAAAAAAGACTTTTTCCATAATGAAAAGAAGACTTTCCCAACACGCCAGAATCCCGACGAGCGTCCTTCCACTTCTTCCACTGTCACTGCAGTTTCTTCCTCTGAAGCTTTCAATTCTTTCAGTAGGCGCTCAATTTCACCGATTTTCTTTTCATCCGCCACATCATCCCTCTTTTCCTCTTTTTTCGATACTATTCTTATACGTTTAGATTATAGGAAAGTTGCATTTCAAACAAGAACTACAGCCCAGGTCGCCTAACGTCCCGACTCAGTTGCAATGTCATCATTTTCATAATAGGAAATTTAGTATTTAAATCCGAACAAGGTTGATTTGCACTCCAGGCGGACGCTTTCCGCGGGCACGGCTTCAATCTCCTCGTCACTGCGTTCCTGCGGGGCTTTTAGCCAAGGAAGAGTGAACTTTCTCTTCCTATCGCGCTTTTCCCGCTGGAGTCGCCACCTTCCGTTTCAATCAACGGAAATCATCCACGCAAAGGAATAATCGATTAAGAAACCTCGTCAATGATAGGGTTTTCAATTATGAAATTAATTCACTCTGCAAAATTTTAAAATTCTCCAAACAAACTGAAAAAGTGGTACGATTGTCTGAGGGAGGTGCGACATGGCGGATATGCACTTACGTGAGAAGATGAAAAATGTTTCTGAAGCTGCAAAGAATAGTGATTTGGTTCCTGAGCGCTCTAAAAAGGCGGGAATCATTGTTTTCATCATTTTAGTAAGTTGTGGAATTATCGTCATGCTAGCTCTTGCCATAAGCCTCATTTTAAACAAACATGTCGTCTTGGCTGCCGTGATTTCAAGTATTGCAGCCTTTCTCGCTTATTCCATCTATAAAATGATAAAAGCCGATAATATCGGACAATTGTAATTTCAATTTTAATTCGATAAGATTAACTTAGAATTTATTTAAAAAGGAGATAGACCCAATATGACTTTGAAAAAGACGTTAACAATTGCAGGATCTGATACTTCCGGCGGTGCAGGTATTGCGGCGGACTTGAAAACATTTCAAGAACACGGCACTTACGGCATGACAGCAATTACAGTCATCGTGACGATGGATCCGGATAATAATTGGTCACACGGTGTTTACTCATTGCCAATCGACGTCTTAAAAACGCAAATAAAAACTGCGCTTTCGACAGGAATCGATGCCATTAAGACTGGCATGCTCAGCACAGAAGAAATCATCAAAATTGCGGGTAATGCGATTTCAGAATCAGGTCTCTCACATGTAGTCATCGATCCAGTTATGGTTTGTAAAGGTGAAGATGAGGTATTGAATCCTGGGACAGTTGACGCCATGGTTGAATTCCTTCTTCCAAAAGCGGAAATTGTCACACCGAACTTGTTTGAAGCTGGACAGCTTGCAGGTACAAAAACGCCGAAAACCATTGAAGATATGAAAGTGGCAGCTGTAAAAATCCATGCACTGGGCGCTCGCAATGTTGTCATCAAAGGCGGCAAACAGCTTGAACACGATAAAGCGGTCGATTTATTCTATGACGGCAAAACGTTCACACTTCTTAAAGCAGATAAAACAGACACAACTTATAATCACGGCGCCGGTTGCACGTTTGCAGCTGCAATCACAGCTAACCTTGCAAATGGCCTAGATGTAAAAGAATCTGTATTCGAAGCGAAAAAGTTCGTCACAGCGGCAATCGCTAACGGCTGGAAACTGAACGAGTACGTTGGACCTGTCATGCACGGAGCGAAAAACCGTTTCGGCGCAACTGAAATTACGACAGTTGAAATTTAATATGTTTTAAACGCCAGGAGACATGTGGAATGTCTCTTGGCGTTTTTTTGGGTTGTTGGAGATTTCATGCGGTTGGTTGAACACTTCCCACGTTTCATTGGGCACGCCACCGTAATCTCTCCCCTTCCATTATCCAGATCTAAGCCCATCTATCGCATTCACGCCCCATTTTCTATATACTGAAGAGAAGCATTGTTATAGATTTAAGGAGGCATATGCATGGAGAAAGTGAAAGCGGACCATTTACAGGAACTCATAACTTCATTTGCAAATAAAGATGTGTACATTCATCTTGAAACGACGAACGGCTCATACGCTGCCCATACCAATGAGGCATTTTTCAATGCGGGCGCATTTATTCGCAATATTATCGTTAAATTCGAACTTGGTAAAGTGGCTGGCGATTCGCCTCACCGCATCGGTTTGAAACTGCCATACGGTTGGATTTACGCACAAGGCATCACACATTATAAACTCGATGAACACGGACGCCTGCTCATGGCAGGACTTGAAGCAGAAGGTAAACTTGCAGTAGCGCTTCAAATCAGCGAGACCCCATTCACATACTAAGGAGGATACGATTTTGATAAAAACAGAACGCCACGTACTTGTCATATTTCCTCACCCGGACGATGAAGCATTCGGCGTATCAGGCACCATTTCTTCCTACCGGGATATGGGCGTACCAGTTACCTACGCGTGCTTGACACTTGGTGAAATGGGTCGTAACTTAGGCAATCCGCCATTCGCAAATCGCGAAACATTGCCGCAGATCCGCAAAGAAGAACTTAAATTGGCGTGTGAAGCGATGGGAATCGACGATTTACGGATGATGGGATTCCGCGATAAAACCGTTGAATTTGAAGATGACGAAAAAATGGTGAAGCTCGTTACAGATTTAATCGAAGAAACGAACCCTTCACTTGTCATTACTTTCTATCCAGGCTTAGCTGTTCATCCCGACCATGATGCAACGGGCCGCGCAGTTGTCCGTGCCATCCGAAGAATGCCAGAAACGGAACGCCCAACAATTTATGCACTTGCTTTTGCAAACAATTCAGTTGAAGTGCTTGGCGAACCTGATGTTACACACGATATTACAGCGAATGCTGACAAAAAAATCGCGACATTAAAAGCACATGCATCCCAGACAGTCTGGATGATGATTGAGATGGAGAAAAAAATAGAAGCTCTTGATCCGGATGCGCTTAAATGGTTGAATTATGAGCGTTTTTATACGTACCGCTGGGACAGGGATTTAGTATAATATCCCCAATACTACAACTGCAGTCTATACAAAGGCTGCAGTTTTTTTCTTCACCAATAGTTTGAAAAATGGAACATATTTATATAATATTTACATAAAGAGAATTACGTTGTAATATGTATAAATATTCAACATATACAAACGTTATGCAAAAAGGAGATATTATGAAAAAGTTCAATTTATCCACTTGGTTCTTATTCCTCGTTCCATCTATTCTCGGTATTCTTTTATTTATGATTCCGGTAAAGTATGGCGGAGATTGGAAAATCCCTGTTGCCATACTTGCAGATCTATTATCAAATAGAATTTCATCCATAATGCCATGGGTTGCTACGATTACACTTATTATCGCTGCACTCGGTTCAATCGCTTATTCGTTTTTTCCAAAAGACTCTGTCAAACAGTCTTTTCTGACAAACTTATTCAAAGTATCGATTTTCTGGACAATCGTTCGTATTATCGGAGCAACTTTAGCAATCTTCACTTTATTTAAAATTGGACCGGAAGCCATTTGGAATGAAAATACAGGTGGGCTTCTACTCAGTGAAACCGGTCTTGTTACATTCCTATTTACGATTTTCCTTTTCGCGGGAATGCTCTTGCCACTTCTTCTAAATTTCGGTTTACTCGAATTTTTTGGAACAATGATGGTGAAAGTGATGCGTCCCCTATTTAAAATACCTGGTCGTTCTTCAATTGATGCACTGACATCATGGATTGGAGATGGAACAATTGGTGTGCTACTAACAAGCAAACAATATGAAGAAGGATTTTATACAAAGAAAGAAGCGGCCATTATTGGAACAACTTTCTCTGTTGTATCGATTACTTTTTCTATCGTCATTATCGAAGAAGTTGGTCTCGGCTCATACTTCTTACCATTTTATGGGACAGTCGTTCTAGCTGGCCTTGTCCTTGCATTTATCATGCCGCGGATTTATCCTCTTTCCAAAAAGAAGGATGAATATATAGACGGAAGACCGTTTACGGGTGATGAAGAAAAATTGCCAGAGGGATACAACTCATTGACTCATGGACTTGAAAACGCATTAACAAAAGCGAATTCAAATCGTTCTTTCATTAAAATGTTGTCCGAAGGCATAAAAAACGTCCTGGATATGTGGGTTGGTGTCATTCCGGTCGTTATGGCTTTCGGGACCATCGCATTAATTCTTGCGGAGTATACAAGTGTCTTCAAAATTCTAGGTATACCATTCGTACCGATTCTGTCCATCCTGGGTATACCTGAAGCGGCTGAAGCGGCGCAACTTATGGTTGTCGGATTCACGGACATGTTCCTACCTGTAATTCTTGCGAATGGCATGATTACATCTGAGTTAACATTGTTCGTTGTTGCCACTGTTTCAGTAACACAACTCATTTTCATGGCAGAAGTTGGCGGCCTTCTTCTAGGGTCAAAAATCCCCATCAACTTTTGGGAACTTGTCGTTATCTTCCTTCTGCGTACGGTGATTTCATTGCCAATTATTGCAGGAGTCGCACATCTTTTATTTTAATGAACAAACGAAAGACCTCGCAGAAGTTTGCGAGGTCTTTTTGATTTGGTAAGGAATAAATTCCATTACCGGATACTCATTTATTCAATTTAATTTTCAATTTGTCTAGCATATCAACCGTCATTTTATCCAAATCATAGTTCGTTTTGAAGCCCCATTCGTTCACGGCCGCTGTTGCATCAATGGAATCGGGCCAGCTATCGGCAATCGCTTGACGTACCGGGTCTACGTCATAGCTCATTTCGAAGTTGGCTATGTATTTTTTTATGGACGCAGCGAGTTGAGAAGGTTCGAAACTCATCGCGGTTACATTGAACGCGTTGCGATGGATCAATTTCGCTGGATCGGCTTCCATCAAGTCGACAATCGCCTGCAATGCATCGGGCATATACATCATATCCATATACGTGCCTTCTGCAATATAAGAAGTGTACTTCCCTTCTTCAAGCGCTTTGTAATAAATATCCACCGCATAATCCGTTGTACCGCCACCCGGTTGTGCTACATACGAGATTAACCCCGGGAATCGAACTCCCCGCGTATCAAGTCCGAATTTATGGAAGTAGTAATCGCATAGCAACTCACCTGCAACTTTGTTGACCCCATACATGGTTGTTGGTCGCTGTAATGTGTCTTGAGGTGTGTCCGTTTTCGGAGTTGACGGTCCGAATGCACCGATGGAACTCGGTGTGAAAAATTGCATATTTAGTTCACGCGATACTTCTAGTGCATTCATCAAGCCGCCCATATTGAGATTCCATGCAAACAATGGCTCATTTTCAGCTTTTGCTGACAACAATGCAGCCATATGCATCATTGTATCCGCACCGAAATCTGTCGCAAGTGTGTGCATTTTTTTAGCATCTGTCACGTCGAGCACTTCAAAAGGACCCTCTATTGCCGAATCCGTGCAACGAATATCTGTCGCCAAGACGTTTTCGGTACCGTATTCTTTACGCAACTTTGCAATTAACTCTGAACCAATTTGACCTGAAGCACCTGTCACCAAAATTTTCTTCATGATAAACTGTCCCTCACTTTCGAACGATTGTATTTATGGGGAGTACACAACTATTTAACTTTAATTTTATTGTTGATTTAAAAGCCTTTGTCCATTATAAAACGTTCTCCTGGAAAAGACAACGTTGTTTTCCATAGAAGTCTATTTGCTATCAGCTTATCTGTTATAATTAGAGGAAAACTTGAGGTGAATCATGTTACCAAATAATAAGCCGTCTGTCTTTTCAAAATTCTATAGATTAATACTCCTATTGGCTACAGGGATTATGCTCATATTTGTTCTAGTATCATTTGATGCGCCAAAGTGGATTGTTGTCTCCGCGGTCTTGGTTTTGTATATTTCCGTGTCCATTTTTCGGCCAATGTATATCATCTATAAATCCAAATCTCTTCGAGCGATTGGCCGATATGTTTCTGCTAATTATAAGAAACCCATTTTCGGTTATTCCTATGCGCTGGCAAATGGAAATAAGCAAGATATAGAGAAATCATTGAAAAGAATTATAAATACCTATACGCAACAGGATATGTCCGATATTTATGGCGCAAACCTAGCAATTTTCCAAAACAACTCCAAAGCTGTGATGGGGCACGCTGAAAAACTCAGCGGACAAGAATATAAAGAGTATTATTTAGGACATGCCTATGTCATGAATGGGAACTTCGACAAAGCTTCCAACTTTACTTCTAAATTGCAAACGCCTTGGATGATCCACTCTTTAAAAGCCTATGCGGCCTTGAAACGCGGAAACCGTGATGAATACGAGACTGAAATGGATCGCTCCATTGATAGTGCTACCGGAATGCAGCGTTTTGTATTGCATCATACAAAGAAACGCTTCGTTAACGGTGATTTCAAAGTTTAACTTCATTCAGCGGGGAGCAAACCCCTGCTGAATTAGGAGGGATGAGTTTCAATTCCTCCCTGTTAAGCCCCCGGCGGATGTCACAGATTTTGAAGGGAGTTAATAGGAAGGCAGTCTAAGTTCGCGACGTCCTGTCGCAACGACTGCATGACCTACATCCTGTAGGCCGCAAGATCAATTCAAAATCTGGACGCAATCACTCCGAGGCGTGATTGATTGAATCAAAAAAGCCCTCATTTTTAGGAGGGCTTTTCGTTTGTATAAGTATGCGCTTGAAATAGCAAGGTTACTCTTTTATTAACAGCGGACTGTTTTCTTTTTCTTCGGTTCACCGCGCTCAAGTATTTTGTTAATATATTCTGTTGCAAGCGGGACCTTACATGCCGTATTTCCAACGTCGACATGTACTTTCCCAACAATTTCTGCAACATTGCTTGCTGCATCACGAAGTTCGGGTACATACGCCCCAACACAGATGATAAATTGGTTCATATTGTAGCGTACTCGATTTGGTGCAACGTGTATCGAATCACGGATTTCCAGCAAGAGTGAATTTATTTCATCCAGGTCCAGTTCTTCCGCCCCTGCATACGTAACGTAATTTGAATACGTGCTCCAACCCGCGACCGCTGTCATTTCACGATCAGATTTCATCCATTCACGTGCAAGTTTTAACGCATTTGGACTTTCCGCTGTTACCCAACCGACTGCACTTTCTGCGATTAGATACCAAGTTGCCGCAGCACTCCACCGCCTGAGATCATCTTCAGTCATCAATTTCGGATCCACCGCAAGCGCTGCAAGGTACATTGCATCGGAATTACCTGTGTCGTAAAGACGAAGTGCCAGTTCATGATCTTTTTTAATATGCTTCAAAACCTTTTTCAAATCCCCCACACGTACCCCAAACAGTGGTTCAGTTGCACCGTGATTTAAGAACGTATTCTTCGTCTGTTCGTTGCCGAATTCTTTTAGTTGCTGCATCACTTCTTCGAATATCATGCACATCTCTCCTTTACCTAGATCATTTCCATAGTTATCTGCCCATCAAACTTCTTACCAAAGAACCCCAGACAGCTCATGTGCGCCACCTGGGATTCAATCTTTATTATGAAATTACATTGAGTTCTTTACCGACTTTTTCATAAATCGCAAGTGCTTCGTCGAGCATTTCTTTTGTATGTGCAGCGGTCGGCATGTTGCGGACACGGCCTTTTCCTTTAGCGACCGTCGGGAAGACGATTGACTTAGCGTAAACACCTTCTTCAGCTAGGCGTTTTGAAAATTGCTGTGTCAGCTTTTCTTCACCGATGATACATGGTGTGATTGGTGTTTCGGATACACCAATATTGAAACCTAATTTCTTAAGTCCTGCTTTTAAATAATTCCCATTTTCCCAAAGTTTATCATGTAGCTCTGTCGATTCTGATATCTTGTCCAACGCGCCCATGATTGCCGCGATATCTCCTGCAGGCAGTGACGTGGAGAAAAGGAATGGACGTGAACGGACTTTCAACCAATCAATTAATTCCTGCGTACCTGCAACGTAGCCGCCAACGACGCCGATTGCTTTTGACAGAGTACCCATTTGAAGGTCGATCTCTTTTTCAAGACCGAAATGTTTGACGGTTCCTTTCCCTTTACCGGTGACGCCTGAACCGTGCGCATCGTCGACATACGTGATCAAATCGAATTCCTTCGCGACTTCGACGGCTCCAGGAAGGTTGGCAATATTGCCGTCCATTGAGAATACGCCATCTGTAATATACATTACTTTTTCATAGAGACCGGACTCCGTCGCTTCTTTCGCTTTGGCACGGAGGTCGTCCATGTCTTGGTGTTTGACGCGGATAACTTTCGCACCGGAAAGGCGACAGCCGTCAATGATCGAAGCATGATTTAATTCATCCGAAAGAATCGCATCTTTTTTTGTCATAACAGCGGAAATTGCCGCCATATTACAGTTGAAGCCTGATTGGTAAGAAATCGCAGCTTCCGTCCCTTTGAATTCAGCAAGCTTTTTTTCTAGCTCAACGTGAATGTCAAGCGTCCCGTTAATGGTACGGACCGCTCCGGCTCCTACACCGTATTTTTCAGTCGCGGCAATTGCTAGCTTTTTCAAATCTTCGTCTGTTGCAAGTCCTAAATAGTTATTAGAGGATAAGTTAATAAGGTCTTTACCTTTAATCTTAATAATGGGGCCGTTTGGTCCTTCAATAGGATCAATTTCATTGTAAAGTCCTTGATCACGAAGCTCTTTTAAATTTTCCTCTAAAAATGTATGGAGTACTTTTGACAAAGTAATCTTCCTTTCAAACAAATGATACCTTCATTTTACCATACGACTGGCCCTGTCGCAGAATGAAGTGAATCCTAGATCAATCACGCCTCGCTGTGATTGATCTAGCTTATTACTTGGGTTGGCTGGACTCGTGTCGCCTTTCCACTCCCTGAAGGCATAACTTAAGTGAGAGACTTCTATAGCTGAAGCTTCACTTTCAGTAAAAAATGATTTTCTGAATGAAATTAAATCAAATCCAGAAGTGTATTTGTTTTTTTCTCGAATACAGGGGTGATAATAGCAGAATCCATTATGACTTTCATGCTGTTCTCAGCTTGTGCATAGGACTGCATATAGCCAGTCGCATCAAGCATTTTTTCTGCATAGACTTCACGAATTATACCAATCTCCTCTTCTGCCCCTGCATCTTCTTCACACATACGCACAAGGTCAAGTATTTCGTCACCCGGGCGCTCCAAGTCGTAAACATGCGGCATGGTTGCATCAATCAGACAAACCGATAGCTCAGGAAATAATACGAGATCGACTCCTGATGGATCTAGTCCACACCAGCCATATTGGACGTCAAATCCGCGTTTTTCCGCTTCAGCTCCTAGACTTTTCATGAGCGTCGATTTTCCTGTTCCCGGCAGTCCTTTTATAAGAATACGTCTTTCTGTTCGTTTCGTAATGGAGGTAATGAAATCCTTTGCCCCTCCAGATGTCAGCGATCCGATTAGTCTGTGGGAAATAGCGGTTTCCTTATTTAGCTTTATCTTCCCAAACAGTTCTTCTTTCAGCGCTTCTATTTGATGCACATGGACATCCCACATCATTCGTTTGATATTCACTGCTTCCCAATCGTCATGAATTCCTTTTGCATCCTCCAGTGACTTCAACGCTTTTTTTAGAGCAATACCCGATTCTTTCAATAATTTTACAATCGAACCATTCTGTTCGCGTAATTTCACTTCATCATACACATCGTAAAAACTGATCACTTTGTGTTTACCGCCAATATCCGTCGGCTCGAGTGCAACCGGATGAGAAGCTTGAAGAATCAGCACATCCGGTCCTTTTATATAGATTGCATCTGTTTTGTCAGGTTGTACAGGATCCATGAACCGGTCTACATTATAGCCTTGTTTAACGTAATATGCCGCCACTTCATTCAACACAGTTGAAATTGCGTTTGTCGGAGGACATTTTAGAAATAACGTTTGTGAGGCAGCTGTAATCAGATTGTCGTATTTGTGAGTGATTCCGGCACCTGTATAGGCTGTCCCCATGTATTGGGTTATCGTTCCATTCATGCGTATCATCCTTTCTGTACATACGATTAACCTATGCACGGACAATAAAAAAAAGCACGGCTTGGCAGCACATGCTTAAATGATTTTTTTCAGAACGTTATTTCCTCTTCACTCTTACCTATAATTCTCATCAAAAACTTCCGGCTTTGCGGCAGAGTATAATGGGCGACCTGTCCTAAAAATAAAGCGATTAGCACCGTCCCAATTCCAACCGGACCACCAAATAGCCATCCGACGATTGCTACAACGACTTCGAGTGTCGTCCGGATTTTCTTCACGCTTGCCCCTGTTTTCTGAACAAAGACGAGCATAAGACTATCCCGAGGGCCCGCACCGATATTTGGTGAAATATAAATCCCAATGCCATATCCCATAACAATTACACCCGCTGAGAACATAAGTATTTGCGCACCCAACGAAGTGATATCCGGCAGCAGCCAATTGAATAAATCAATAAATAGACCAATTGAAATCATATTCAACCATGTGCCAATCTTCGGCCATTCTTTCAAAACAGCGGCAGTTGCAATGATAATTATGAATCCCGTAATAATTCCCCATGTACCAATCGTCAAACCGAAGTTTTTGTACAATCCGACATGCAATACATCCCACGGAGCAATTCCAAGTTTTTGACCTTTAATCGTCATTGAAATACCCAGTGACATGATCATCATTCCTATAAAAAAGAATGCCCATCTCCATATTAATATCTTTCTCATATAAGTCCTTCTTTCCATACTAAAAGACATTCACAACTTGCGTGAATGCCGTCCTCTTTGTCTATTCATTATAGCACGCCTCATGTCCTTGAAATTATTAATCCTTCACAATGTCGTAAAAAGACGCATCTGTCACACGAGACAGCTCTGCCGGAATCAGCTTCACCTGCAAGCCGGGTTTGCCTGCACTGACGATCATCCATTCTAGACTTTCTGCCGACTTATCGATGAACGTCGGGTACTTTTTCTTCATCCCGACTGCCGAACAGCCTCCACGTACATAGCCCGTTTCCTTCGTCAAGTCTTTCAAAGGAAGCATCTCGAGCTTTTTCACACCTGCCGCCCTTGCTGCTTTTTTCAAATCCAGTTCTGCAGCTACGGGCACCAAAAAGACCAATAGTTCTCGAGGTCCTGCAATTGTAACCAGCGTCTTATAAACTGTCTCTACGGATTGCTTCGTTTTTTCGGCAACGGAAATACCGTCCACCAATCCATCGTTCACTTCATACTCCATCAATTCGTAGGATACATTTTCCCCATCCAAAATGCGTACTGCATTCGTTTTCACTTTTTTGTTCTGTTTTGCCATCCGCTCATCTTTCCTTTCTAAAATGAAAAGGCCGCCATTTGAAGGGCGACCTTACGTATTCATCATGCAATTTTATAGAAACTAGGTTGATCATTTTCGAATCCTTTCAGTTTCATTTGAACTTGGAAAGAGTAAGTTGAAATCGCCTGTTCATAACGTTTCTGCATGATAAGTACTTCACGATCGAGAGCGGAGGGAAGTTCCATGGATGCCATTTTTACTGACTCAGCTTCTTCACGTACAGTTGCAGACTCGATTTCAGATTGTGCTCGATTGTGTAGCATTATTTGAGCTTCTGTCCGCATGATTTTTGCCGATGCTGTTGCTGCTAGCTGATAATCGGCCGTCGTCGGTTCAGGTTCTGAAATCGCTTCAGCCCGCACACTTCTCCAAACGTCAATCGTTTCTTCAAGGGTTTTTCCAATCGGCAATGTGATTTGCTTCATTTGCCCTCCGTCAAGTCGTTGAAATTCTTGACGCTCTGAGTGAACGATTCCTGAGTCTTTCTTCTCAGTCAATAAAACTTCCAGATTTTCAACTGTCTTCTGGTTCTGACCATTATATTGTACATTGCGACTGTAAGCATTCTCTGCATTTCTGCGCCTCAATGTATCATATCGCTGGATAGGATCGCTCGCTGCCACTTGAGTCATAACGGCATTCATATAACTTCACCTCCAATTTAGTCCTATTTTCAAAATTCTAGTAACTCTATTATACCCGACTATTACAGATCGATAAACCCAACCAAAGCGCTAAGCTAGAATTACTTATCGAATAGTTTCTTTAGCGCATCCGCCATTGCAGTATTCTCCAACTCTTCCGGCGCTCCCTGTTTCTTCATGTATTTCTGGACATCACGTTTGTCCGCTTTTTTGCCGCCCGAACTTGCCCTGCGTTTTTCAAATGCCGATAACTTCTCACGGTGCCCACATTTACAGACAAAAATCCGTCCATCTCCCTCTCCGCGCATCTCCAATTTCTTTTTACAAACTGGACATCTGGCATTCGTCAGCATGGAGACGTTCTTCCTGTGCCCGCACTCACGGTCTTGACAGACGAGCATCTTACCGCGCTTACCGTTTACTTCTAACAAAAGCTTTCCACATTCAGGACAAGCTTTGCCTGTAACATTGTCATGCTTGTATTTTTTATCATCTGTTTTAATTTCAGTGACGGTCTGTTTTGAAAAACCAATCATATCTTTCATGAATTCTTCTTTTTTCATCTGACCATTGGCAATTTTCGTCAAGCCCTGTTCCCATTCCGCTGTCAATGCGGGTGACTTTAAATCTTCCGGAACGAGTTCAAGTAGTTGGCGCCCTTTAGATGTCGTATAAATATCATTGCCTTTTTTCTCCATCACGAATGAGTTGAAAAGCCGCTCGATGACATCGGCCCGTGTTGCAACCGTTCCGAGTCCGCCTGTTTCGCCGATTGTTTTAATGAGCTCTTTAGATTCACCTTGCATGAACTGTGAAGGATTCTCCATCGCAGCGAGCAAAGTCCCTTCATTGAACCTCGCAGGCGGTTTCGTTTGACCATTCGTCATAACAATCGCCTGGATTTTCACTTCTTCCCCTTTTGAAAACGGAGGAAGTGTATCTGTATCTGCCTCTTCTTCCTCTGTCGAATAAACTTTTTTCCATCCTTCATCCGTAACTGTACGGCCTTTCGCTTTAAACATTTCTCCACCAACAGCGAGTTCTGCCGTCACTTGGTTATAACGAAACGGACCGAAGAAAACAGCCAGAAAACGCTTGACGATTAAGTCATATAAACGCTGCTCTTTATCGGACAAGTTTTGAAGAATCGGAGTTTCCTCTGTCGGAATAATAGCATGATGATCTGAAACACGTTTGTCATCGATGACACCCTTCTGCGGTTTTACAGTTCCTGCACGCAGCAATGTGTTAGTCGCCTTACGGTATGGTCCGATATCTACAGCTTTAATCCGCTCTTTCAACGTGCTTTCCATATCCGATGTTAGATGCTTCGAATCGGTACGCGGATAAGTCACGGCTTTATGGCGTTCATATAGATTCTGCAGCGTCGATAGCGTCTCTTTCGCAGACCACGACCAGCGGCGGTGCGCTTCTTTTTGCAACTCTGTCAAATCGAAAAGATGCGGAGCCGGCTGTGACTTCGGTGTTGTTTTCACGTCCATTACTTTTCCTGAATGGATCCCGTCGATTTTCCCTATCAACTTCTCGGTTGCTTCTTTATCGAAGGACTGCGTTTGACCTGTCTTATCGTGCCAAGTGAATTTCGCGGTTTCAGTCAATGCCTGCATACCGTAGAACGACTTTGGCTTGAAGTCTCGAATCTGATATTCTCGTTCTGCAATCATGGCGAGGGTCGGCGTCTGAACACGTCCCGTTGACAGTTGGGCATTGTACTTCACTGTCAGTGCGCGCGTTGCATTGATGCCAACGACCCAGTCAGCTTCTGCACGAGCTACTGCCGCCTGATATAGGTTTTCATAGGCACGACCATCTTTCAAGTTATTGAAACCATCCTTGATGGCTTTATCGGTAACCGATGAAATCCATAAGCGTTTGATAGGCTTTCGGACTTTTGCTTGTTCCAAAATCCAGCGTGCCACAAGCTCTCCTTCACGTCCCGCATCTGTCGCGATAATGATATCCTTCACATCGTTGCGATTCAGCTGTGCTTTAACCGCATTGAATTGTTTCATCGTTTGGCGAATCGGTACCAGTTTGAATGGCTGAGGAATAATCGGTAAGTGCTCGAGCTTCCACTCTTTGAATTCATTGCCATAGCCTTCTGGATCTGCATGTGTCACAAGATGGCCAAGTGCCCATGTGACTATATAATTTGTGCCTTCAAGAAATCCGTTCCCTTTTTTATTGCAACCAAGTACTCGTGCAATATCGCGAGCCACGGACGGCTTTTCAGCTAGTACAAGTGATTTAGACATAAGTATTTCCCCTTTCTTCATGGTTCAATTATACGGTAGAACGTGAAGGGATGCATGTCGGGCGAACGAAACCTGGTCCTGTAGAGACAAAATTGCCCCTAAACCATCAACCGGTGTAGAGGCAATTTCCCCATAGGTTCTTACGCATCATCCAATGCATCCGATCGATTTTCACTCATTTCCGCGAATTCACAAATCCCTCGCAATTTATACAAGTGCTTCATGGTGATATTCATTGTGCTGAAAGTGGCGCATCACCTGGAATGACCGGTTTCTCTGCTTTTTCATCCCTCAAGAATAAGCCTTCCACTTCTTCATATGGTACGGCTATTTCACCATTCTCACCATCGAGACGCTCTTTCACTTTTTCAATCTTTTTGACAGGTGATGATAGTGCGATAATAGCATCTCCCGCTGTTGCTTGCGGCTCTGCGCTAGGTGTAAAGAACTCAATCATACCGTCCGCACGATGAATGAAGAGAAGAATAGATTTGTCATCCCGTTCTCTCAAATATTGTGTGTAACTATACTGTTTTGTAATAACTGTTTTACGAATTCCATGTCCCGCATTCATCCGCTCTTCCAAGTCATAAATCGAAACGGCAGGCGAGAACAGCATTTGACCACCGGCTACCTTGAATCCGTCGACTTCTTTTCCAACCTGAAATGCCGACTGATACAAGTTTCCGCTTCCAAGATCCGGTGCATAATCTGAACAGATATGTGCGTTATACGTATCTGTCTTCGTCATCGCGAGGATATAGCGATACGGTGTCAAGTCGAGATGGTATTCGATTTGTTCCGATAGGATATCTCCTACGTAACTGTCCAGCCCAAGATTTCGGGCATGTGATAAACCCGCCCACGATTGATCGACGAGTAGCACTTCGTTTCCAGTCACCTTCAATGCTTGAGCAAATTCCGCTGCAAAGCGCGAACTGCCAACAAGAAGTATGCCTGATTCGTCTGTCGTTGTAAGTTTCAATTTCTTCGCAATGAAGCCGATTGAAAATCCGTGTAGAATTACTGTGGCAAAGACAAGCGCAAAGGTCAACGCAGTCAATACCTCTGCATCCTCGTATCCATTATCGAGCAAAATCGACGCAAAGTAGCCTGATACAGTAAGAGCTACAATCCCCCGCGGCGCAATCCAGCCAATCAGGATTTTCTCACGTATATTCAATTCAGTATTATTAGTCGAAATCCAAATTGACAATGGCCTAACGATAAACAACATTGCCAGTACATACATGATAATATTCGGATTAAATATTTCAATCAAAATATGCGAATCAAGTGACGCGGTCAGCATGACGAAAATACCCGAAATTAGTAAAACAGATATATTTTCTTTAAATTGGCGGATATCATGCATCGATGTCAAATGCATATTAGCCATCGTCATCCCCATCGCCGTAACCGCAAGGAGGCCGGTTTCGTGCATAATTTCATCCGCGAAAACGAATGTAAATAAAACAACCGCAAACAACACCGGCGCTTTCAAAAATTCCGGAATCCCGCCTCGCTCAAATGCGGACCCCATTATCCGTCCTGCACCCCATCCAAGCAACACTGCAAAAACAGATGCCGCGAAGAATAAAAGCAACGCATTTAACGTCACTTGACTATTCAAAAATTTGATGAGCTCGAAAGCGAACACGGCAAGCAACGCACCGAACGGATCGACGACAATCGCTTCCCATTTCAGAATCGCCGCGGGTCGCGGTTTCAATTTTGCCTGCCTTAGGAGCGGCAAGATAACAGTTGGCCCCGTAACGATGAACAAACCACCTATGATAAATGCAACCGCCCAGGAAAGTCCCGCCAAATAATGAGCCGCAAGCGACCCCGCAATCCACGCGATGAATGCTCCAACTGTAACAATGCGCGCTACTGGCTTACTAAAACCTTTAATTTCCTTGAAATCCAGATTCAAACTACCTTCAAACAAAATGATTGCCACGGCAAATGTAATGATTGGAACGAATAGATCGCCCATGCTGTCTTTAGGATTAATAAGCCCGAAAATTGGACCGACAAGAAGCCCTGCAACCGACATAACAACGATTGCTGGCATACGAAATCTCCAGGCCACCCATTGTGATAATATCCCTATTAACACAACGAGCATCAAATCAAACAGTAAGGAATCAAACAATCGAATCACTCCGTTCGTAATAAGAAATAATGTTAGTTTATCATATTACCATTTTCACTCCACTAGGAATAGACATATCTCAATCATTCAATACATAAGGTAATAGGGATGAATTTAACAATTTGCATGAAAGGGTGATTCCAATAAACGAACAACAAAAGAAAATCGTAGCTATCCATATTTCCCGCTCGGACGGAAAGGGGACATACCCCGCACGCAGAGCAGCCATGATTGCAAAAACTTTGGCTGATGAAACAGATATCATCTTCCTTTGTGGTGCGGATTCCCCTCCGGTACCTAAGGGATTTAAATCAGTGCCTACCGAAACGCATAACCTTTTGTTACAGGCACTTGCGACCATTAAACCAGACTTACTCCTACGCGATAGTGGCTCAACAATACTAGAGGAAGTTGAAATGATTGCTGAGCTTGTTCCCTCCATCATCCATTTCGATGATTTTGGCGATGGCGGTAAATGTGCGGATTTGGTTTTCCAGACACTGTATGCCGAAACAAATGATAGTGTTCCCGACCATTATGTGCTTGGATGGGAGAGCTTCATTGGCGACGAACAGATGGCTTCATATAAACATATAGGTCTTCGCAAAGGCCAGTCCGGCCCTCTCCCCCACCTTGTCATCACATTCGGCGAAGAGGACTTGGGAAACTTGACTTACCGTGCATTGCGACACATCATGCAACTTCAGATTCCACTTAAAGTGACGGTGCTCATCGGTGAACACTATTCCCATGATGCGAGTGCACTACAGATGATGGCTCTTGGGAGACGCAACACATCTGTTGTAGAGCATCCGTACAATACTGCAGAAATTTATGCTTCCGCAGATATTATTTTGTGTGCATCTAGCTACATGCCATATGAAGTAGCCGTACTTGGCATCCCTTGCATCGTCCTCGCACAAAACGACTTCGAACTAGGACTTGCATTCCCAAAAGACCAACACGGTTTCATACATCTTGGCCTCGGCCGTAAAGTGAAACAGTCCAGTTTGTTGAATGCCATCATGGAACCATTGCTGCACGATCCACTGCGTAAAAAAGCGATTGCACGCCAAGCTGCACTCGGAATGGGCGACGGAAAAGACGCTGTCTGTGAAGCCATTCGCTATTATCTTGAATACCCGAAGCGAAATACTAGTGGCGGAGCAGGAAAAAAGACGTTCGATATGCTACACTGAGTAAAAACGAGGTGCCTTACTCTATGAACAAACGTCAAGTGGAATCAGCGATTGCCGAACTCAAAATGGACTATATTAATCTACAAGGTGATATCGAGAAGCTTGAATCGACAGGCAATAATAGTTACGTCAAAAAAGCCGAACTTCGTCTTGCGACAATGGAAAATAATCTCGCAGAACTGAATAAGCAGCTTGACGAGTTTGAATAACATAGCGCTGGAGTCTAGACACTGTTCCAGGTGAGAAACTAATACTTTCAAAGCTCTAAAAAAAGACTATCCTATGAAACAAAGGATAGTCTTTTTGACTTATACATATAAAAACTCAATAACTCGTCAGTTTAAACAGCTTCTGTAAACTGTAAATGCCGCGTTGGAAGAATGTGAATTCATCTTGGTACTCTTCCACGTCAAGCGTGTACATCGCATCTTCATTGTTCCATAATCTATCGAAATAGGTGTCTATCTCACCAGTTAACTCACTGTCATTCTGTGCAATAACCCGTAGATTTGCTTCCAAGTTATAATCATCAAGCGTGCGTTCCGTTAGATTGGCAGATCCGTTCGAAATATACGTTTCATCTTTCGTCTGGACGACAACCAGTTTCGTATGATACTGCCCATTTACCGTATTGTACCAACGGACATCGATCTTCCCATCCGAATCTTCCACCATTTCCTGCACAACAGGCCTGTTCGGCAACCCGGATTTTTCATTACCAAAGGAGTTTTCATTCGGATCCAAAATCATTTTCACATCCACCCCACGATTTGCCGCATCGACGAGCGCATTGACTAGGTCCCTTTTTGAAATGAAAAACATACCAAGACGAATTTTGTCTCCTTTTTGCGATTTCGCAATATCAGCGAGAAGTGCATCTAGTATTTTTTTCTCAGTCAAGTACTGGACGGCATATTCTCCACCATCTGGCTCAGGCTCTTCGACGCGCGGCAATGTACCTCCATTCGTATAGCGAAGGATTGCTTCTTCCGCTGCTAAAATATCGTTCAGGATAGTCCCCTTTACTTTCAATGCGATATTCCCATGAAACCCACTGGCGTTATGCGGATTCCCTGATGAAACAATCGCTTCCTTATCCGTTACGACAGTCTTCCGGTGATTCGCTTTAACGTTTAGTAATGTTATATAGGAGGCCAGTGTCATTTTCGGAGCCTTACTTGACATGGCATTGGCAATCCACCCTGTTTTCTCAAAATCTATCCAACGAAATAGCATCCTGTAAAGCCCTGAATAGATTGGCGTTGAATCGCGAAGCGGGTCCAAATCTGTGTATACGACTTCAATCCCAACGTCTTCCATCATTGTGAACCATTCCATTTCGTAAGAACCGTATCCCGTGTTCAAAGGATCCGTGATAAAGATAATCGGCATATCTGGATTTTTCTCCTTTTTTGCCACCAGTTTCTCAGTCATTGTCTGTGCGATTTTAGGAAACTCTACTTCTTCATCAACATAATGATCAAATAAAAAATAATCGAGTACGATAAATTGCTCAGCCCGGTCAATCATTTGGTAAACTTCATCGAAAATTGCAAGCTCATGCACCATACCATCCCCGTCTTTATTTTGTGCATATGTCAAATCGGTAAACATTTCAACATCGTCCGTCCAGTGGATATCTCCCTCGAAAGAAATACCTTCGGGAAGCGGTTTATATGTATTCCATAAGATTACACCTATGTAAATAAAGACAAACAGTAACAGCACAATTAGGACAACCCGCTTCCGCCTGCTCCATCCCTTTTTCTTTTCTTTCTTTTCCATGGGCATTTCCTCTTTTCAGCTTAATCTATCACTTACAGCTAGATTCCCCTTTTTGTTTTTCGACAAACAAAAAGCACAGCCCATTCGGCTGCGCTCTTAGGCAGTGACGTAGTCTTGCACTGCTGTATCTGCAATCATTAATTCTTTCAAATACTTTTTAGCACGGAACAGTCTGGATTTCACTGTACCGATTGAGACCTTCATCACATCTGCAATTTCAATCAATGAATATTGATAGACATAGAAATACTCGATGGTTGTTCTGTAAATGGCATCAAGTTCACCTATTTTTTGTTGAACGATGGATTGAATGTCATTCCGCTCAAGTAATTCCGCTGGAGTCAGACTGTCACTTGGAACCAAATCTAAAATAGGCACATCCAACGTTTCCGGTTGGTTCATCACATGTTTACTTCTTCTAACGTCTTTCCGGTACCGATCTCGAAATGTATTCATGCAAATGGTTGTTAACCATGCTTTCATATGTTCGACGTCGTCCATGCGATTGCTGTACCGTACGACTTTCACCCATACGTCCTGCATGAGGTCTTCTGCCTCTTCTTTGTTACGCGTCAACTTAAGGCATAAATGATATATGTAACGTCCGTATTCTTCATGCACCCCATTAAGATTTAAGTCCATAATATAACGCTCCCGTCTTCTATCTGTTGTTCTCATTATCAACAATTGGGACCTTTCAAACCATCGTATTCTCTTTCAGCACACTTACAAAGATGTAAGCTTGAAAAGCGGAAGCGGCCGAATAGATGCGACGGGCATAAGACGGTCTGGCGAAGCGGCGCACTTTGCCGTACAGCCAGAACGACTTATGACCCTAGCATCTGGCCGCTGAAGCTAGACAAGAAAAGCGGAAGCGGCCGTATAGATGCGACAGGCATAAGACGGTCTGGCGAAGCGGCGCACTTTGCCGCACAGCCGGAACGACTTTCAAGGTTCACAGTCTAAGATCGCCGCGTCCTGCGGCAACGACTGCGTAACTCACATCCTGTGAGCCTCTAGCGTCTGGCCGCTGAAGCTAGACAAGAAAAGCGGAAGCGGCCGAATAAATGGGATAGGCATAAGACGGTCTGAAAAAAGAAAATCCCCATAACCATCGTCTGGTTACAAGGATTTGCATGTTTCATTCATTTTCTTCAGACCGAATTGCAATGGTCATTCGTATAATACGGTTGCGTTCCATTTCCTCGATTTCAAAACGCATATGATCGTATGTAAATCGTTCACCTTCTTCAGGAACATGACCAAGCTCTTGCAGAACAAATCCGCCAAGTGTTTCATGATCGGTCGGTAATTCAACGCCTAACAAATCCATCGCATCAACGATTTCGAGCCTTCCGTGACAAGTTAACATTTGTTCCGTTTTTTCATAGACAAGTACTTCTTCATCATCGTCCGTCTCGTCTTCAATATCCTGGCCAATCATTTCTTCGATAATATCTTCATGTGTAATAACGCCAAGTGTTCCTCCGTATTCATCCAGAACAATAGCCATATGCTTCTTCTTCGCGAGCATCATCTTGAACACTTTTTCAACGCTGGCGGACTGCACTACGTAAAATGTATTGCGGTCAATCAACTCACCAAGTGTCTGTTTAGGATTCATCGACCACCCGATTAGCATTTTTGAATAAAATACGCCTAAAATCGTATCCATGCTTTCTTCATAGACGGGATAACGTGTATAGGAATGCTCGAGAATTATATCACGTACTTCTTCATAGGTTGCTTCAATCGGCAGCCCGATGATATCCATCCGGTGTGTTTCAAGGACGTCAGATACATCCTTTTCTGCAAAATCGAGTACTTCTTTCAACCGATTTGATTCTTCCATCTTGAATGTTCCTTCTATAGATGCAATGTCAACCATCGATCGTAGATCATCCTTGGTAAGTGTAGCTTTCGTCACCGCACCTTTTGAAATAATGCGGATGAAAATATTTGTGAACATGCCCAGTAGTGATGTCAGCGGAGTCAATATTGTAATAAGAAGTGAAATTGTAGGTGAAACCATATAAGCGACACGCTCACTGAACGTTGCAGCAATCGTTTTCGGCAACACTTCACCGAAGACAATAATAATAACCGTCAGTATCCCTGTCCAAATACCGACACTTAGACCTTTGTCGATTGCTATAGTCGTAACGAGGGTCGGCATCATAATATTCGCGATATTATTTCCGATCAGAATCCCTGTAATCATACGGTCCGGTTTCGAAATCAGTTTCTGCAGCCTGATAGCCTGCTTGTCTCCCTGATTAGCACGAAACTGGACCTTTCTCCTATTTACTGCTGTAAGAGCCGTTTCACTACCTGAGAGGTAAAACGACATGAATAAAAAGAAGCCAAGTGCAATAAACAAAAGCAATTCCTCCCGGAAATAATATCATATTTGTATATTCGTCCTATTAATAACTTTCAAACAGTATACCATACCCTTCAGGTCATCGTTCGTCTTTCACGCTCAAAATCCTCACTTATCTGCTATACTATTCCTAATCAAAATTACTTGAAATGAGGAATTATATTGAATCATTTAGAGATGATTAACGGGTATTTCAAAGAAAAACGGGATGTACATTTAGGCCTATTAAAAGACTTTCTACGTATTCCAAGTATCAGCGCTTTATCCGACCATAAGGACGATATGCAACAAGCTGCAGAATGGTTGCGCGCTTCTTTCAAAAAAGCAGGTCTTGAAAACCTTTCAATTGATGAAACAGATGGACATCCCGTTGTGTACGGCGATTGGCTCCACGCAGAAGGAAAACCAACCATTCTCGTGTACGGACATTACGACGTGCAGCCGGTCGATCCATTGAATTTGTGGACAAGCG
Organism: Sporosarcina sp. Y1011; assembly: GCF_057669885.1. Taxonomy (NCBI): domain Bacteria; kingdom Bacillati; phylum Bacillota; class Bacilli; order Caryophanales; family Caryophanaceae; genus Sporosarcina; species Sporosarcina sp. Y1011. Next base: position 272,324 of record NZ_JBYHFP010000002.1, read on the forward strand.
GGCCATTCGAACCTGAAGTACGTGATAACAAATTATATGCGCGTGGTGCGAGCGATGACAAAGGACAAGTATTCATGCATGTATTGGCTGTTGAAGCGCTAATTCAGAAAACGGGCGGATTGCCTGTCAATGTGAAATTCATCATTGAAGGTGAAGAAGAAATTGGCAGTCCGAATCTCGAGAAGTATATTAAGGCCAACCAGGACAAACTTGCAGCCGATATTATTGTTATTTCCGATACAGGCATGCAAGGACCCGGACAACCCGCAGTTTGTTATGGACTTCGCGGCCTGAGCGGCGTTCAAATCGATATACAGGGCGCGAAAAGCGATCTTCATTCCGGCTTGTATGGCGGTGGCGTCCAAAATCCAATTCATGTACTTGCAGAAGTTCTTGCGTCATTCCGCGATAAAGAAGGAACCATTGCTATAGAAGGGTTTTACGACAATGTACGCCCTCTATTAGACGAGGAACGCGAAGCTTACCAAGCGCTTGGCTTTGACGAAGACGAATTGAAAGAAGAAATCGGTGTGACAGAACTGTTCGGAGAAAAAGGGTATTCGTACCTTGAGCGTACGTGGACACGTCCGACACTTGAAATTAACGGCGTATTTGGTGGATTTTCAGGAGAAGGCATTAAAACAGTATTACCTGCAGAAGCAGGCGCAAAAATCACATGCCGCTTAGTACCTGACCAGGATCCCGATGAAATCGTCGAGAAGTTGAAAGCGCATATCGAGAAACACAAACCGGTGGGCGCAACCGTGACAGTGACTGAATTCGATAAAGGAAAACCATTTATCACTCCGTTTGACCACCCCGCTATCCAGGCGGCCGGTCGTTCATACGAAAAAGTATACAATGTACCGACTGCTTATACGCGTGGTGGTGGATCGATTCCAATTGTGGCGGCATTCGATGAAATTCTCGAGTTGCCAGTGGTCTTAATGGGCTTCGGTCTTTCGTCAGAAAACTTCCACGCCCCAAATGAACATTTCCACTTGGAGAACTTCGACCAAGGTTTGCGCGTCATCAGCGATTATTACTATGAAATTGCCGGTTTTAACAAAGATGATTTGAAGAAGTAGTCCTATCCCGGATTCCCATTATGGGGATTCGGTTTTTGCTTACAGCAGGATCAATTTCATCAAAACCAGTGTTAAACATAAAAAAGCGTCCGTATTGCATGATTAAATGCAATGCGGACGCAAATCATTTCTGATTTATACTTCTTTCGCTTCTTCACTATCTCGGCCGTAATAGGTAACTAATTCTTCTAGTGGTTTACGGGGAGCGGCCTTTGGTATTTCATCAAAATAACCGAATTGGAGCATGCTAATAATACGCTCTCCTTGTTTAACACCGAGTTCTGCTCTGAATTTCGGATTATCGAGGAATCCGGGAGTTTTCCAACAAGTTCCAATCCCCTTGTCCCATGCAAGAAGCTGCGTGTTCATTATGAACATGCTTGCAGCTGCGTAATCCTCCAGGCGTTCTTTCTGGCGCGCATCTTCTGGAACGACAACAAATACAACAGCACCTGGACCCGTAAATTTCTTCATTTGCTGCGCTAGTGATTCTTCCGAAAGCTCTTTCCATTTAGGTACGCCATATTCTTTCAACACATCAAGGAATTTCACATATTCCTTATCTGCAGCTACAACAAAGCGCCATGGATTGCGATTGCCATGATTTGGCGCCCACGCCGCATCTTCCAACATTTCTGCAATGTTTTCCGGATCAACCGGTTGACCATTAAAGTTCTTTATTGAACGGCGCGTAATAATCGCGTCTCTAACTGATAAGGCTTGCTCATTCATAAATCATGTCCCCTTTACGTATACTCCGACTATTATACCTTACCCGTTCCTCTTTTGCGAAAATGGCTGAACAGCAACGTCATTATTGTTTTCTGAATACAATTAAATACTTTTCATGGTATAGTAATAAAAGCATATATTCTAATAAAAAAGGATGGTTTTAATCATGACTAAGAAACCGCTTGCATGGATTGTGGACAGTACTGCCTTCGTTTCCGAGGAACTCAAACAACACCCGGACTTCTTTTCCGTTCCTTTAAATATACATTTCGGTGAAAAACAGTTTGTCGACGGTGTCGACCTAACGCCTGAACAACTTTACGAAAAAATTAAAGATGCAAAAGAGTTTCCGAAAACTTCTCAACCATCAGCAGGTGAGTTTTCCGAAAAGTTCAAGGAAATCGCGGAACATTATGAACAGGCAATCGCTGTTCACGTGTCGAGTAAAATGAGCGGGACACTTGCTTCTTCGACTGCTGGCGCTGAAATCGCAGGATTTCCTGTAACATTCATCGACTCCCTTTCACTATCCTACGGAGTTACCGGGTTAGTCGAAAAAGGCATGGAAATGTACGATAAAGGTGCAACTGTCTCCGAAATCGAAAAACAACTGAACAAAATGACCGGAACCCTGCACATCTACATATTGATGGGGCAACTGGAACAACTTTATAAAGGCGGTCGAATGAACGGTGCGCAGTTCTTCCTCGGCAGTTTGTTGAAAGTGAAACCAATCGTTACGATTACGGCAAAGGGCGAATTGGAACCAGTCGAAAAAGTTCGGTCCGAGAAAAAAGCACTTCAATACTTGGTCGATAAAGTAGCTGCAGGTCACCATCCCGGCAGAAAGACAATTCACCTAATGCACGGCAATGTCATGAATCAGGCAATCCATTTGAAAAACCTTCTTACGGAGCAAATACCCGGCCTTGAAGTAAAAATCGGAGATATTAGTTCCGTCCTCGCGGTTCACGCGGGAGAAGGAACGCTTGCCGTTTTATGGTTTGATTGAATTAAGAAAAGCAGCCCGTTATTAATCGACGGACTGCTTTTTTTGTGTCTTGCCCTAGGTATCTGACACTTGTTTCCCTTATGAAAATTGGTCATTGATTTTAAAAAAGATGTAGCGTGCGTTGGGTGTGCTTGCATACGAATCTTTGTATGCCCAGTGCCGGTGCCTTGCGTTATAAGTATGTGCATTGACAAGCGGAACCGCACCATCTTTCGCCGTAACAATTGTTGTATGATCAAATCTTCCATCGCCTTGAAAGTCATAGGCAATGACATCCCCCAATCCTAACTGCTCGGCCGATGAAACTTGTGTGGCCGTCAACCCTTTTTTCGAACCAGCCAAATACCAGCGCATCGAATGCGCCACGGACCAGCTAAAACTCCAGGTGCCGCCTCCAATCCACCACCCCTGTTCCCGATTCGGAGATCCATGCATTGGCGCTCCGCCCGCCCGCAAGCATTGCGAAATATAATTGGTACAATCTACATCGAATGTTGGATATGCTGGATTACGACTATCCCACCACGTATCGGCATAACGAACCGCTGCTTCCCTGTTATACATCTTCAAACCCCTCCCTACGTCATCCTATGAATACAAAGAGTTTGGAATGCGTTTCGGGTGTAGTTTGATAAACGTAAAGAGACGTAAAACCGATAGCTTAAGAAGCTTTCTGAGGCCTAGCAGTATTATATATTCCTAAACAAAAAAAGCGCCCGATTATATCAGACACCCTTCTGAAAACTATATGGAGCATAGGGGGCTCGAACCCCTGACCTTCACACTGCCAGCGTGACACTCTCCCAGCTGAGCTAATGCCCCGAATCTTTGGTACAATAAGGATTATAGCAATAATATTCGAAAAAGACAATAGGCAGGGGGCACATCACATGCAGCATGCAGAAAGAGAAATCACAGGACTCGTTGCGTTGTGTGACGATAAAGGGTTATTGAATCCGGATGCAATCGGTTTCGCGCGTCACCCATACATCCAAAGCAACTTAAAGAACCATTTCATGCGGAAGAAAAAGTGGAATTATTGGTGCGTGTACGGGGAAGATTTGCTGTTTTCTGTGACAATTAGCCATCTCGATTATGCCGCTGTCTGCTTTGTCTATATCTTAAATTACGAAACGCAACGATTCTATGAGAAACAAATAACAATTCCAATTGGACGCGCTGTGAAGATGCCTGAAAATGTGCTAGACAGTGTTAAATTTGTGAATGATAACCTAACCGTTCAGATTTTACATATACAAGGTGAAACACATCTCTCCGTAACGATTCCTGACTTCGATAATGAAGTACTTCATGCGGATTTCCACATCGTCCATCCAGTTGACGATGAATCGTTGAATGTTGTTATCCCAAGAAACAGGGAGATATTCCAATTCACAGCTAAGCACCATTCATTGCCGACCTCCGGCTTTGTTAAGATTGGTGAAAGACGGTATGACTTCAACCCTGATTACAGTTTCGCGGTTCTCGATTACGGCAGAGGCATATGGCCCCGTAAAACAGAGTGGAACTGGGCAATGGCATCTCAGCGTCTTGGTGGCCGCCGCATTGGGCTTAACTTTGGTGGAAAATGGACGGACGGAACAGGAATGACTGAAAATGCTGTATTTGTTAACGGCTTAATGACAAAAATCCATGAAGATGTTGTGTTTACATATGACTCGAAAAATTATATGGTACCCTGGAAAATCCAGACCAAGTTTTCCGATAGTGTCAACATCACATTTACACCCTTTTTCGAAAGAGTCTCTACGATGAATGTCCGCTTGATCCGTACTGAAGTCCATCAAGTCATCGGTTATTTCGACGGAAAGATACGCTTACATGACGGTTCCATTCTACAAATACGCAAGATGCTCGGTTCATCCGAAGAACACAACGCAAAATGGTAAATGAAAGATCTGGTTTCGCACATAATATCTCATTTTACACGCAGGCATTCATGTCGTTTTTTTCAATTGATATACGTATTTTGTTTAGAACGCTGTATTATAGGCAAAATACATAAGAAGGCTAACAATATGAAAGGTTGTGTGTATATTGAAAAAACAATATAGAATAGGTGCAATTCTTTTAATCGGTGCATTGGTGTTAGGCGCATGTGGTAACCTCGGAAAAAATGCCGATGAGCCTAACCGTGAAGACGCTGATATTATTCTTGAAAGTGAGAAAGAAGGCGGGTCTATCGAAACGGGTGACGGCTATGGCTTCTCTTCGTTTGACCTCGACATTGATGTAGGTGGAAAAGATGCGATTGAAGCAGACTATGATGTCAAAAAAAGTGCGGAAGCAGAATATGAAAACAAATTAGAGAGCGTCAAGTTAAAAGACAGCGCCGCTATGGATGAATTCAATTTATTCTTTTTAGATATCCGCATTACAAAAGACACACCTAAACAAGAAGTAATCGACAACATCCTAAAGTGGTATAAACTGGACACATATTCAAAATTCGAGCTTGAAGTCGAATTTGACGATGGCACGCTTCTCGATATAGAAGAAAAGAAATAATTTATTTAAAAGGCTGCAGGGACATTTTAATATGTCTCTGCAGCCTTTTAAATTCTAATCGCTATACTTTTGATTCCAAAAGCATGTTGTAATAAACGCCTTGTCGCTCAATTAACTCTTCTTGATTTCCTGATTCAATGAGTTTCCCCTGTTCCATAACATAGACGGTATCGGCTTTCCGAACTGTGTTCAGTCTATGTGCAATAACGAAACTGGTTCTACCTTCCATTAGACATTCGAGTGCTTCCTGGATTTCCAGTTCTGTGATGGTATCGATACTGCTCGTCGCTTCATCAAGAAGTAAGAGTACTGGATCTGCAACGAGTGCCCTGGCAATTGACAGCAATTGCTTCTGACCTTGCGAAATCTCGCTACCATCCGATGTAAGTATAGTCTCGTACCCATTTTCAAGCCGGCTAATGAAGCTATGTGCATTGGCCTGTTTCGCAGCGATGATTACCTCTTCGTCAGTGGCGTCAAGTTTTCCGTAGCGGATATTTTCAAATACTGTCGCTTCAAAGAGAAAGGGATCTTGCAAGACGAATGCAGTCTGACTGCGCAGCGTTTTTCGCGGCAACTTGCTAATCGGAATGCCATCGATATAAATTTCTCCTTTATCGACTTCGTAAAACCTAGCTAGCAATTGCATAATTGTTGTCTTTCCTGCCCCTGTTGCGCCGACAAACGCCGCCGTTTCACCTGATTTCACATGGAAAGATACATCGTCAATCGTATAGCCGTCCGTTTCAACTGCGTAACCGAATGACACATTGCGGAATTTGATATCCCCTCGCAGTGTTGTATTTCCAAATTCTGTTGCTTCGTCTTTCTCAATAGGCTCATCCATTATCTTGAATACCCTCTCAGCCCCCGCAATTGCTGAAAGAACAGTGTTGAACTGGTTAGCAAGATCGTTGAGTGGACGTGTAAACTGACGTGCAAATTCCGAGAAGATAACGATTGTTCCAACTGTAACAACCCCATCCCCTCTTAAAGCAAGTAATCCACCAACTCCTGCAACGACTGCAAAACTGGCATTGTTCAGCATGTTCATCACTTTGGGGATAAACCCGGAATAGGTCAACGCCCAGAATCCGGTACGACGAAGCCTGTCACTCTTCTGTGCAAATTCCTCCATCACACGGTCTTCCTGCGAGAACGCTTTGACTATACGCTGACCGGAAATGGTCTCTTCAATCATTCCATTCAATTCACCGACCGCCCGTTGTTGTTCTTTAAACAACAACCCAGTACGACGGGTAATCCATCGTATCGCTATGAACATGATAGGCACAATAATCATTGTCAGTAGTGTCAGAAGTGGACTTAAGTAAAGCATGACAGCAAATGTCCCCGTCAGTGTCAAAACACTTGAAAACACTTGGATGAAAGAGGAGTTCAGCGTTTGACTGACGTTCTCAATATCGTTTGTAATCCGGCTCATCAGTTCTCCATGTTGCCGTTTATCGAAAAATGTGACCGGTAATTTTTGCAGATGGGCAAACAGGCTTGTTCGCAAACGAAAAACTGTCTGCTGAGCAATACCTACCATCCAATAGTTCTGAAAGTACATGGCAAACGATATGCCAATATAAATTGCGATTAGCAATCCTATATTGCCGCCTAGACCTGCAAAGTTCATCGGAATAATGTAGTTATCAATAATTTTCCCGATCATCAACGGTCCGAGCAATGCCAAAATCGAACTGACAAAAACAAGTGAAAGCACTGCAATTAGCAGGCTTCTCTGCTCATCTACAAGTTTCCAAATCCGGTATAGGACCGATTTCCAATTGCCGGCACGTTCTTTCTTCTTTTTACCTTTGCCTTGAATATCTTCTTTGGATAGGATAGGCTCGTAGCCGAACGGTTTACGAATCGTGCGTAACATCGGCGGCCACCTCCTCGTCGGATTGAGATTCTGCAATTTTTCGGTACAATTCAGATTGCAGAATCAAGTCGTCATGTGTTCCGTAGCCGACAACTTTCCCTTCATCCAGAAGAAGAATTTTGTCTGCGCCTTGTGCAGTCCTGATTTTTTGTGTTACAACGAGCATTGTCGCCTCTTCCCCTTCAAGCGCATCCCATAACGCAGTTTCCGTTTTCACGTCAAGTGCACTTGTGCTGTCGTCAAGAATCAGGATAGATGGTTTTCGCACAAGCGCACGTGCGATGGATAATCGCTGCTTTTGACCGCCTGATAAGTTGACGCCTTTCTGTCCGACCCGTGTCCCATATTTTAGTGGGAACAAATCAATTGATTCATGGATTTGCGCTTTCTTCGCTGCCTCTTCCAACTCATCGACATGCGCTTCGGTATCTCCCCACGATAAATTTTCCAAAATGGACCCTGTAAATAAAACCGATTGCTGTGGAACGAGTCCGATTGTATCCCGCAAGTCTTTCAACGGCCATTCATCCACTTCTGTCCCAGACACATATATTTCACCAGAACTCTTTTCGAAAATCCGAGGAATGAGGTTAAGTAAAGTGGATTTCCCAGAGCCAGTTGCCCCCATGATTGCTAGCTTTTCACCGGAGGATACATGGAATGACACTTTATCCAAAATCGGTTCCATTTTACCCGGGTACATGAACGACACGTTTTCGAATCGTAAATCGCCTTCATTGCGCAGCAGTCCTGTACTTTCTAAACGATGGATTTCCAGGTCTTCATTCGCAAGTAGCACTTCTTCCATCCTCTCGGAAGAAGCTTTCGCACGCGAGAATGCAATGATGATGAATGAGAACATAGAGAATGCACCAGTCATACGCATCGCATAGTTGACGATTGCGACCAGCTCCCCCACTTGCGCTCCTCCGTCACGAACTTCAATTGCACCAAACCATAGCACAGCCATTAAACTGGCGTTCATAACCAACAGTAGAATTGGCAAGATAAGTTCCATCATCCGCATCGCTTTTACAGTATCTTTTCTTAACAGATCTGATACTTTGGAAAAACGGCTCGCTTCATAAGCCCCACGTAAAAAAGCTTTTATAAGCCGAACCGCTTGTAAGTTTTCTTGAATTACACGGTTTACCCGATCTAGCCTTTTCTGGACGTGGGAAAAGTAACGAACTCCTTTCTTCGCCATGATATAAAGAAAGACCAGCAATAATGGTGCCCCTACCACAAGGAACAACGCGAGTTTTACATTAACAAAAAAAGCCATGATTAAACTACCTATAACAAGCAACGGCGCACGCAACATGATTCGTAGCCCCATAAACAGGACGTTCTGTGCCATCGTTACATCACTCGTCAGACGCGTGATCAGTCCCGATGTTGGGAACCTGAGAAATGTCGCCATGGTAAACGCCTGAACTTGACGGAAAAGCGCCTGACGCAAATCAAATCCAAAACTTTGTGCAGCATGTGCAGCGAAAAATGAATTGATGGCCCCCGAAAAGAATGCCACAAAAGCCAACCCCATCATGACGCTTCCCCACGTCCAAATAACAGTCTCATTTCCCGCCAAGATGCCATCGTCGATAATTTTAGCAATGAGGAGCGGCTGTATCAGTTCTACCGACAACTCCAGAAGCATAAGAAATAGTGCAATTACAATTGGCCATTTGTATGGCAATGCATAAGAAAAAACAGTTTTCATCTCACTGACCCCCAAAAACTCTTTCGTTTCACGAATTACTTCTTGATAAGCTAATTATGCCACAGGTACTAGGCTGTGTATAGCCAATACGACTGAATTGTGAGACATCTTAACCTAGGAAATATTGCATCTAAAGTACTTTGAATTAAAATGTTTAAATAATCGGATTGCACTTCTTTTCAAATTAACGTATAGTACATTACAACAGTAATGCACTATCAATAAGGAGGTCAAGTGAATGCTCGATATGGGCGGCTCAAAACCGATTTACTTACAAATCGCGGAATGGCTTGAGACGGAAATAATCGATGGAACCCTTCCGCCCGATGTAAAAGTCTACTCCCAGTACCAATTGGCCGAACTATTTACGATTAATCCAGCTACAGCTGGAAAAGGATTGACATTATTACTTGAAGCCGAAGTCGTTTACAAGCGCCGTGGTCTCGGCATGTTTGTTGCACCAGATGCACGCGACAAACTGCTAAAAAAACGCAAAGAAGAGAAACTACGGCAACTCATCATAGACTTACTCAACGAAGCCACGCTTCTCCAAGTCGATGATTCACATTTGCTGTCGCTGATCAAAGAGGAACGTTCGCGGAAAAAGGAGGAAAAATCATGAATGTAATTGATTTCACTGATGTCACAAAGAAGTTTGGCAGGCGTACTGTCCTGAACCAGATGAATTTCAGTATTCGGGAAAACGTTCTGACAGGGATCATCGGACGCAATGGCGTTGGCAAATCTACGTTGATGAAAATAGCCGCCGGACATATCCAAGCTACATCAGGAGATGTCGAAGTGTTTTCAGACAATCCTTTTAACAGTTTGAAAGTGTCTGCAAACTCCATTCTGATTGACGATACAATGAGCTTTTCTGACAAACTGACACTACAAGATATTTTAATAGAATCAAATCGTTTCTACCCAAACTGGGATGCGCCACTTGCGCAAGGTTTGTTCGATTATTTCAGTTTCCATTCAGAAGCTCGTCATATTGACCTTTCAAAAGGAAAGAAGAGTACCTTCAATGCTATTATCGGCCTGGCTTCACATTGCCCGCTGACGATTTTCGACGAACCCACTACCGGAATGGATACGATTGCTCGGAAAGACTTTTACCGCGCGCTCCTAAAAGATTATATCGCGCATCCCAGAACCATTCTAGTATCTAGTCATCACCTTGAAGAAATTGAAGACTTACTTGAAGATATCCTTTTGGTTCATAACAAAGCAGTTCTCTTTCACAATTCCATTACAGAGTTACAAGAAATGTTTGTCCGTCTGATTGGTAAAAGCGAGAAATTGCTTGAGTACGTTTCGATAAAAGAAACGTTTGGTTGCCAGATGAATGGTTCATATAGTGAATTCCTTTTTAAAAACACCTTCACTTCTGATGAATTGATGCACCTCTCTCAACAAGACATTAAAATAGTGCCCGTCTCAGCAAATGATGCATACGTTGCATTGACTACCGGTACAAAAGGAGGGATTGATGATGTATTTAACGGAACCAAGCCTGTATGACATTGTCAAAAAACAATTTCTTCATAAATTGAATGCCTACACTAGCGTCTTCAGCTCACTACTCATTATACAACTGATTGGACTCTTTATAGGCTTTGAAAACGGGGGTGGAGGCGGATCCAGTGGAGGTACAGTAATAACTGAATATACCTTTTCAACCGGTGATGTACCTGTACTCTTCACACTATTTTGGGCTCTTTTAACGGGTATCCTTGTCACAACACTAGCCTATCGCAACGATGCTTTTTCATTCGTATCAAACCGGATTAGCCACAACTTATCCAGCATTCTCTTTTTAATGCTCGCATCCGTCATTGCCGGTATTACAGCAGTCCTAGCGGGTTCCGTTATTAAGTTATTCTCATTATTCCAAAGTGATCTCTTGATTAATGAAGCTTCAGGGCTACTCAGTTCTCCAGCCGACTTTTTCATTAGGATTGCGACTTCCATTCTTTATACCTTGCTGTTTGCAAGCCTAGGTTATGTGACGGGTTCGTTCATCCAGCGTAGCAAGCTTGTCATTCCACTATTACTCGTTGCATTTTTCATAGTTCCCATGCTCCGATTAGATGTGGGAGGCATAAATTTAATGGGAAAAGTCGTCTTTTTCTATGGTACTGAAACGTCGTTGCTTATTTTCCTTATAAAAATAGTTGTGACGGTTTGTGTGCTCTTTGCTATTTCCATCGCACTTACGAATAATACGGAGGTGAGGAAATAATGTTCTCACTCTTACCTTTGATAGTCATAGGTTTAATTGTCTGGTTCCTTTTGCGGGCGAAGAAAAAATCGAAACGTCAAGTCAATAAAAAATGGACGTATGTATTTTTGGCAACATACGCCGCAATTTTGCTAATTGCGACAATCGCTGTAGAACTAATTGACACAGATTCTTTTACCACTCAACCTAGAGTGGGATCAGAGGAACAATTCGATCATGTAGGGGTTGCTATCTACGAGGGGGACATCAGTTCTATCGATCCTGCTACGATTCTTGAAAAAAGATCGCACACAATAGCAGATACGCTTGCAATAACTGCAAGCTCCACTATGGATTCCATGATAATTGTTGAACGAAAAAGTGTAAACGATGGGCTTATTGAAGAGACACTCATTAAACCACTACTCTTAATAGGTGAATTTGACTTTTCAGATAAAGTGAACTATAAAGTACCCGAGTGGACAGCCGATTCCGTCCACTTTCCGCGACCCCCTGTGACGGAAATCAGCTATACCACTTATCAGGAAGCCTATTTACTAAATCAGTTCACAAAGATACCGCGGCAAAGAAGTAATTCCCATAATTCAGTGGAGCGCCCGCTTGCTATTCATCTACTCGTTCCAAAGGACTTAGTCATTACAGCAGACGAAAATCTTTATATTAACTTTGTCGATAACTAAAACAAGAACCGGCTCCCAATCGGGACCGGTTCTTGTTTTAGTTTCTAGCTCTACTTCCCGCTATTGATAGCCATGCTACGCCTACAAGCATGATGATTGCTCCTGTGAGTTGCCAATTACCAAGCATTTGGCCGAACCATAGAACGGAAATAATCATTGCCGTAAGTGGTTCAAAGCTCGATAATACGCTCGTTTCCACAGCTGTTATATATTTCATGCTACCTAGGAACAAGACAAACGCTAGTGTACCGATGATGATAACTAGGAGAAGCATCATTGATATTTTCCAATCCAATAGATAATGTAATTCTGTTATGAACGTCATTGGATTTATAATAAGCAGGATACTCCCACCGATAAGCATACCCCAACCAACTACCAATAACACGCCCCATTCAGCCATTAGCCGCGCAGGATAAAGTGTATAAAAAGCAAATGAAAAACCTACTAATACTCCCCAAATAATCGCTTCCTTGCTCAAAGAAAAGTCTGTTAAAGAACCATTTGTAAGAAGTAAAAATAGCCCTACAATGGTTACAGACATACCTAGTACTTGGGCACCCGGTGGATGGGCTTTCTGCTTCCAAGACACGAAGGCGATGACGTAAATTGGCGCAAGAAATTGAAACAACGTAGCAATTACCGCATTACTTGTACTAATGGAAGCCAGAAATGAATACTGAACTGCCATCATCCCAAATATCCCAAAAATAATCATTTGACGTAACCAAACTTTTTGCTGCAGCGGAAGCATTATTTTTTTACCTTTTAACTTCAGAGACACAAGTACAAATACCCCTGCGAGAAGAAGACGTGTTATAAGCATGAATGGAATTGATAACTGACTGTTTGCAAGAATCCACTCCATCATAGGTCCCGTCGCTCCCCAAAGCATCGCTCCGAAGACAATCATAGTGATGCCTTTCAATCTCCCCATCTTGCCCCTCCTCCAATCTGACTATTTATCTACCATTATCGATATTCACTATGAATTTAGCATTTTCATGATGTACAGACGCCATATCTTCTTTATAATGGTAGTATCCCATACCCGGAAGGAGGCATTTATATGAAACCAGATTTTGGACTATTCGTGCCCGAACTACCGGACATAATGAAAAGTCTCGAACAATTTTACATGGTAACCCGAACAAACGCCGAAGGTTCGATAATATATACAAACAAAAAATTTTTAGACATAAGCAAATGGACGCCAAAACGTGTAATTGGCAGATCCCTGTGGCAAATGTTCCCCGAAACAGATCGTGGACAAGAACAAGCTTATGTCATTTGGGATAGCGTAAAAAGCGGAAACACATGGTTTGGCACGGTGGAAAAGGTTACACGCTTCGGCGAACCTTACTTTGTCAATCTGATTGCAATTCCGATTAAGTCAGACATTGACGATAAAAATAGCTCTTTCACTTTTCTCGAATTGGACATTACTGCCGATATAGAATTACGTGATCAGCTTCAACAAATTGCTTTTATCGACTACGAAACAGGACTGATGAGCCGTTACAAACTTGAGACGGTTGTAAATGATTTAATCGAAGAGACAAAACACTTCTCCTTAGTCTTCATAAGCATTGATCACTATTATACATTGAAAGATTTACAATCATCTGAATCCAAGGCAGAACTAGTCAAATCATTTTCAAACCGACTAAAGCGTTACTTCCAGGATAATCTGATTGCCAGGGTCGGTGTCAATGAATTTATCGTTCTGACTTCTTTCGGTGATTGGTATGTACAGGGGTTCCTAATATTCCTTGAACAGAATCCAATTTACATCGACAACTTCGCCTTGTCACTACCTATCAGCGGAGGCATCGTTCGTTATCCTGAAGATCAACAAACGTATAATCATTTGATGAAAGCTGCACTCGCCGCCACTAAAGATGTTGTTGGAAACGGTGGAGGAAAAATATCTTCCTTATCAGCAGCATCGCACAAAGTATTGAATAGACGGGCAACCATCGATAAAAAAATGCTCACTGCGCTTAACCACAATAATTTACAAGTCGCCTATCAACCGCAGTTGGATATCGCTTCAGGTAAAGTAACGCTATACGAAGCTCTTGTCCGATGGGAAGATGACGAATTAGGTACAATCATGCCTGATGAACTTATTCCAATCGCCGAAGAAAACGGTCTCATCCATGACATCGGAGCTTTCGTTCTCGAAGAAGCCGCAAAGCTTGCAGCATCTTGGTATAGGCAGAGATTCAACATTGGTATTTCAGTGAACTCTTCTGTGAGGGAGTTTAGCAATGCTAATATGAAGGACAAAATAATTAATATCCTTGAGACAACTCAATGTCCCGCCAACTACATCGAACTTGAGATTACAGAGAAATTTGCTTTTCAGGCAGAAGAGGAAAATTCCATCAACCTTCAAATGAAAGCGCTACAAGACGCGGGAATCGAATTCGCACTCGACGACTTTGGTACAGGCTACGCATCATTCCGCTATATGCAACATTTACCGATTACAAAGGTGAAAATCGATAAGCTCTTTATCCACTCTTTAACACGACAGCCGAAAACGCAGCAACTCGTTGAAGGAATGATCCGATTCAGTAAATCAATGGGCCTCTATGTTGTTGCGGAAGGTGTTGAAACGAAAGAACAATTCGACCTTCTTAAAAAAATGGGTGTAGATGCTGTTCAAGGCTACTATATTGGTATACCCGTTACATCGGACAACATCACTTTCGAGGATTAATAATAATGAAATGGAGTGTCTCTTAGCAAAAGAGCACTCCATTTTTATGCTACCTTGCTTCTTTTCCTACCAATACCTGACCGGAAAATGAGCTGTATAATTACCTCCGCAAAAACGAGCCCCATTGCGATTGCACCGGACACCATGAAAGCCCCTGAAGCATAAGAAATTGCAGTCAGGTAATCCTTTTCAACAATATGACGCATCGCATTATAGGCCATCCCACCCGGAACGAGCGGAATGATTCCCGCGACACTGAATATGATCATCGGAGTTCGAAAACGTTTGGCAAAAATCGTCGCTACTAGCGCTACCATGAATGCGCCTAGGAAGGAAGCCAGCATTGGATCACCCGATAGCCTATTAAACACGCTATAAACCAGCCAGCCCGTCATCCCTACAAAACCACAATAAAATAGCATTCTACGAGGGGCATTGAAAATAATTCCAAATCCTGTCGCGGCGAGAAAACTAAGAACCGCTTGAATAATCCACGTCAAGACCTCACTCCTTTTTCATTCAAAAAGATAAGACGAGTGCTACACCTGCTCCGATTGCAAACGCAGTCAGAAAGGCTTCTGCCCCTTTTGATAATCCGGACATGAAATGCCCCGCCATCATGTCGCGCACAGCGTTTGTAATTAATAGTCCTGGAACGAGCGGCATGACAGATCCAATAATTATCTTATCGAGCTCGGTTCCTAATCCAATCTGCACCGCAACAAAGCCGGTTAGTCCTATGAAGAGTGATGCAACAAATTCAGCGAAAAACTTCACTCTAGTCAGCTCGTGAATTTTAGTCACAATGACGTAGCCAACACCCCCCGCGAAGATAGCGACAGGTATGTCCTTCCAAAGACCTTCATACATAATTAGAAAGCACCCACTTGCAATGGCAGCTGCGATGATTTGCAGCCATAATGGGAACATAACATTCGCTTTTTCGATTTCTTGAAGTTTCGTGTATGCTTCCTCGAGTGTGTAGTGATCAGTTGATAATTTGCGCGAAACATCATTAACGAGCGCTACCTTTTCAAGATCAGTCGTGCGGTCCTTTATCCGAACCAGTCTCGTATGGTGTGGGCTACCCGGCGAAAAGATAATACCTGTCGGAATCACAAAACTATGAGTAGCTGATAATTGCTGTGTTTCAGCCATACGTGCCATCGTATCTTCCACCCGATAGGTCTCGGCTCCAGCTTCCATCATTAAACGTCCCGCGAGCAAACAACAATCAATTGCCATCTCTTTATCCACTATTGGCATAATCCACACCCCCCTCTGTACTTGTAGACAATCGTTCAATTCCAATCTATTTAAGCTATTTTCATAATAGAGGATTATGTATTTAATATTAGAACAAGGTTGATTTACACTCCAGGCGGACGCTTTCCGCGGGCACGTCTTCAATCTCCTCGTCACTGCGTTCCTGCGGGGCTTTCCGCTCGTGCTGCTCCCGCTGGAGTCGCCGCCTTCCGTTACAATCAACAGAACTTATCTATGCAAACGAATAATTGATTACCAAATTAAGTTAATATAGGGTTTTCAATTAAAATAAGCAATTATGAAATCGACTCATTTAAATAATCTTATCGTTGCTGGCGGAAAATAACAATGAACAATTAGGTTATCATCCCCTTAGCTAAATTTGTCCATAAGAAAAGACCCGGCACATAACCGGATCTGTCTGACTCGATTTGCATTCAGTTAATTTGTATACTGCTGATTGGCGCGTACGTATCAAGTGAATAGTTGTTAATTTCTTTCATTGAAATCGTATACAGAACATCCTTATTGTAGAGCATACGCTGGACTTCGTTTTCCCATTCCTCATATTGTTCTCCAGGGGTACTTTTTTTAAGCAAATCTCCTTTTAAGACGATACCGTTTTCCGGTGTAATTTCATAAACCAAAGCACCTGAACTTTGGAACTCAATGCTGTCTTTCCCCTTTTCATCGTAAATTGAGATGGGAAAGCCATATAATTTTCGTTCTTTATGTTGAAACAGCGCTTTGTGATCATATTGGAGTTGTGAATGGGTCCCTCTACCGCCGATGATTTCAGTGTCCTTTTCAATTGGATTATTGAAATCGGATACGTCAAATAAAGAAATTTTCATACCCATCGTCATAATGAAGGGTTCTCCGCCTTGCGGATTCTTTTCAGCAATCGTTTCATAGCCAAAACCGATTAGATGGTTATCGTCAAGTGGATGCAGGTAATTGCTAAATCCCGGTATTTTCAATTCTCCGAGCACTTTCGGGGCAGCTGGATCAGCCACATCGATAACGAATAACGGATCCGTTTCGCGGAAAGTAACCATATAAGCTTTATCCCCCATGAAGCGTGCAGAGTAGATTCTTTCCCCTTTCGCAAGGCCTTCGACCGATCCCGTTTGTTTTAGGTTTTCATCTAAAATGAATAGATGATTTTGAGACGGCTTCTTTTCATCCCACATATTCCCTTCTGTTGTTACGACGCGGAAATAGCCGTTATGCTCATCCATTGAAAACTGGTTTAATAAATGACCTTTCAACGTGGCGGAGCTGTGGAATGCAACATCTGTTTTATTCAAATTAAATTTGAATAGTTCACTGTTTGCACTACCTGGATTCCAAATCATTTTACTGGAAGTAGAGGCATTCGTTTCGTAAATTGTTGCTGTGAGATACAAGTTATCTTTGGACATATAAAGCTGCTCACTGCCGCCGAG
Source organism: Sporosarcina sp. Y1011 (assembly GCF_057669885.1). Lineage (NCBI taxonomy): Bacteria > Bacillati > Bacillota > Bacilli > Caryophanales > Caryophanaceae > Sporosarcina > Sporosarcina sp. Y1011. The sequence continues at coordinate 289,669 of NZ_JBYHFP010000002.1, forward strand.
ATAACCTTTTGTCATGACCTTACTTTCTGCTGGCGATGTAAGGTCGATAGCCGTAATGACCGAGTAGGATGGTTCCATCGCTCCAGGAAGAATTGCGATATCCGTATAGTTTAGTAGTGTTGCCTCTTTGTCTTCCGTCGAGTCATATACTTGCGGGCGGAGTAAGTCTCCTTCGACATTCTTCACACCCCAAAAATTCGGCCAAACATTTGTCACGAAGTACAGCATATTACCTGTCTTCCGCGCACCATTTAAATGACCTTCTGTGCCAATTTCCCGAATTAGTTTGGGATTCTCTGGATTGGAAATGCTATACATTCGCACGGTTGTCATTCCGTTCACGGGTCTACTCATTTCAGACTTCGCATCGCCTTCCTCATAATGATGTGGTACATATTTATCGCCTAAAACGATTAGTGTGTCATCATGCAGAAACAATTGGGAAGGGTAATACTCGTCTTCCATTTTAATTTCTGCTACTTTTTTAACTTTCTCTGGGTTGCGAATATCGGTAATTGCAACTTTATTATTACCAATTCCTACGGTGTAGATATAGTTGCCGTCCGTCTTCACAGAGTCGGCTTCATCGACCCCTTCAACTTGGTTATTCGTTGTTGAATGGTCTCCTCCCCCGCCCGCACTAGATTCAACTGAATCAGCTTTAGAATTTGTTGACTCTTCCGTAGCCATTACATCTGTCGACTGCATAGATTTTGCTCGTTCGAAATACGCTATCAGCTCTTTTTCTGAGGCGACGGACTCGATTGTTTCATGCACTGTGAACTTAATTTCTTCAATTGGAAGTGATGTAAGGTATTTCCCGTTTACTGCATTTTTATTGACATGGAGGGCATACGAGCCTGGCGTAAGACCTTTTACGTGGAGCGTCTTATCTGTATTGGTAAGCGCGATGCCCGTGTCTATCCGCTTTCCATTTTGGTCAGTAATGTACAAATCATCTGTTCCTAGCGCATCTTTCTTCAAAGCCGTGGAGAAGGTTGCGCTCCATCCTCTTTCCGATAGCGCAATACCTGACGCAGTGACGGTCACTCTATCCATTAATAACGCAAAAGAAATTGCAGCTACAGTAACGAAGGCCGTGATAAAAAGCCAAATGATCTTCTTTTTCAATTTGACCAACCCTTTCTTTGTTCTATTACATAATTAGACTGCAATAAATAGATTTCGTTACACTAAACTGAAAATTTTCCCACTTATCATTTTCTTCGATTAAATCCAGATTATTTATTAATGAAATAGTAGTAAATTCAAGGTTAATTTACACTCTAGGCGAACGCTTACTCGTCTCTAGTCAAATAGATTTTTTTAAGTTGGTAGAGCGTAATAAGGAATATCCTAAAGCAGTTGCTTTTCGTTCCAGCGCTCGCTTTCCGCGGGCATGGCTTGAGCCTCCTCGTCCGCTTCGCTCCCTGTGGGGTCTCAAGGCTCATGCTATTCCCGCAGGAGTCGGGCGCTTCCACTACAATCAACGGTACTCATCCATGTAAACGAATATTCTATTAAGAAATCTCTTAAACGTTATAGTTTCCAATTAATAATACAGGTACAAGTGATGATTCCTCATTTTACGTTTCGAATAATGACGTATTCAAGGTAATCTTTGAATTTTCTTTATTTGACGAATTTTGTAGTTTTTACGTGTTTTATCACCTATATAGTATGGGTACAATGAGTATAAGTACGTATAGAGCAGAAAGGTTTGATAACCGTTGGAAACCGCTGAAACGATTAAAAAGCCCAAACGTAATCTGAAACCCTATTGGATTGCCCTTGCGTTTATCGTCATGATTGTCATCATGCTTCTGCCTAATTCGGGCGACGAATTGCCTGTAATGGGGCAGCGCGCACTCGCTATTTTGGCGTTTGCGGTCATTCTATGGATGACCGAAGCGGTAGCTTATCCTGTGAGTTCGGCAATGATTATCGGGCTTCTAGCCGTGTCACTCGGTCTTGCTCCGGATATGGCGAATCCCGACGTCTTGCTTGGCACGAAAGCTGCTCTTTCATTTGCACTCGGCGGATTTTCAAACTCCGCGGTTGCACTTGTGGCCGCCGCTTTATTTTTAGCTGCGGCGATGCAGGCGACAAATCTTCACAAACGGCTTGCGCTGTATATCCTGTCAAAAGTAGGCATAAAAACAGGTGCTATCGTTTTTGGTGCCATCATTGTATCGATTGTTCTGGCGTTTTTCGTGCCAAGTGCTACTGCACGTGCAGGCGCGGTTGTTCCAATTCTTCTCGGGATGGTTGCGGCGTTCGGTTTACCACATAATAGCCGTCTTGGCGCACTTCTTGTCATCACTGCCGTCCAATCAGTCTCAATCTGGAATATCGGCATCAAGACAGGCGCTGCACAAAATATGGTGGCACTCGGTTTCATCGAAAGTGAAATGGGCGTGTCTATCTCCTGGGGAGCATGGTTCATGTATGCTGCTCCATGGTCAATTATCATGTCCGTCGTCCTGTATTTCGTCATGATTAAACTGATTAAGCCTGAAACGCAAGTTGTTGAAGGCGGAACTGAATTGATCCAGGGTCAGCTGAAAGAACTTGGCCCAATTAAATCTTCAGAGAAACGGTTGATTGTAGTCGCTCTCGCCCTTCTGTTCTTCTGGTCAACGGAAGAAGTGCTTCATCCATTTGACACGACGACCGTGACGATTGTGGCGATTGCGATTTTGCTCTCTCCAAAAATTGGCGTCTTTGACTGGAAAACGGTTGAAAAGCTTATTCCGTGGGGAACGATCATCGTATTTGCTGTAGGAATCGCACTAGGTACAGTCCTCTTGGAGACAGGAGGCGCACAATGGCTATCCAATCGGGTGTTTGGCGCAATGGGCCTTGAAAATTTGCCAATTCTTGCGACGATTGCCTTACTATCACTGTTCAACATACTTATCCACTTGGGGTTCGCCAGCGCGACGAGCTTGTCATCGGCACTTATCCCGATTTTCATCGCGCTTACAACGACGATTTCCCTGGATGCGAACAGTGTCGGATTTGTTTTGATCCAACAATTCGTTATCAGCTTCGGTTTCCTTCTTCCAGTCAGCGCACCGCAAAACATGCTTGCCTATGGTACCGGTTCATTTACAGTAAAGGATTTCCTGAAATCTGGTATTGTCCTTACGGTTGTCGGCTATTTACTTATCCTGCTATTCAGTGCAACGTATTGGAAATGGGTCGGACTTCTATAAAGTTCAATCACTCCGAGGCTTTAACAGGGAGGAATTGAACTTCATTCCTGTTGAACGAAGCGCTTGAATTGCCTCAATTACGGCAATATGGGCGTTTTTCGTTTAGTTCATTAATTGACAGGGAATGATTTCTTAAGAAGACCATTCGTAAGGAGGAATTGCTTTGCCAGAAGATAAGTATGAGAAAATTGATAATAAAATTCCAGGACAGACACAAAACGAGCAACCCGGCGTGGAAGCAGAAATGAATCCAGCCCCGATTTATGACGATAAGAATTATAAAGGCTCAGAGAAATTAAAAGGAAAAACCGCATTGATAACAGGTGGAGACAGCGGTATCGGACGCGCAGTTGCTGTCGCATATGCAAAGGAAGGTGCAAATGTCGCTATCGCTTATTTAAGTGAGCAGGAAGATATCGATGCGAACATGACTGTTAAATTGATTGAAGAATATGGCGGGAAAGCGCTAAAAATCCGAATCGACATCAGTGAAGAGGAACATTGTGAGCAATTAATCGATGAAGTAGTTAATGAATTCGGCAGTTTGAATATCCTTGTAAACAATGCTGGAAAACAGTTTCCGCAGGACGATATTTTTTCTATTTCAGCAGATCAACTCCGGGAAACATTTGATACGAACTTCTTCGGATTATTTTATTTGACGAAAGCGGCTTTAAACCATATGACAAATGGCGATTCCATCATTAACACGTCTTCTGTAACGGCGTATAACGGTTCCCCCGGTTTGCTAGATTATTCCGCGACGAAAGGAGCAATTACTTCATTTACCCGCTCGCTAGCGTTGAATTTAGCAGAAAAAGGGATTCGCGTTAACGCCGTAGCACCCGGTCCAATTTGGACGCCACTCATCCCAGCAACGTTCGATGCAAAAAAAGTGCAACAACATGGAGCGGATACACCAGTGAAACGCCGCGGCCAACCCGCAGAAAACGCACCCGCTTATGTGTTTCTGGCATCTACAGATTCCAGTTACATGACAGGTCAAACGCTTCATGTGGATGGAGGTGGTTTTGTAGGATCGTGAACAAGTGACTGTTTTGAAGATTGTCATGACTAGCTGTTACTGTAAGCGATAATTCGCATTTTTTTGCACATCCAACTTTAAAAACCCAGCTAATCTTCACACGAGAAGTTTAGCTGGGTTTCTTACTATTTTACATAAGTTACTGGCGAGGGGCAGGTTATCCTGTTATGAATAATTGCCTGCCGCATAAAGTTACTGCTGTATTATCTGAATAAGGTTTCCGCATGTATCGTCGAAGACCGCAATTGTGACTTCGCCCGCTTTTGTCGGCTCCATAGTAAACTTCACGCCGAGTTTCAATAACCTATCGTACTCTTTGTGAACATCTTCAACACCAAACATCGTTACAGGTATACCTTCTTCGAATAGCTTCTTTTGATACGCTTTGGCTGCTGGATGATTATCTGGTTCGAGCAAAAGCTCAGTGCCTTCTTGCTCTCCTGGAGAAACAAGCGTAATCCACCTAAATTCCCCGCTGGGAACATCGTGCTTTTTTACAAAGTCTAGCGTTTCTGTATAAAACTTTAGTGCCTTGTCTTGATCTTGTACGAATATACTAGTAACAATGATTTTCATATTGTTTTTGCCTCCTTTGATTGTTTTGATTTTACGAGTCCACTTCACTCGTCCATCTCTCATAACAAGACTCTATCTCTTTTTTCAGTATTGCAATCTCCGCTAAGATTAATTCATAGTTCACCCAATCTGTTTCGTCTACCGCTTCTTTTTCTAGCGTTCCAATTGCTTGTTCAATTCTTATAATGGATTCTTCGACGTTTTCAAGATTTTCTTCTTTCACTTTTGCTATCTTCAGTTTATCAACTACAGCAGGTTTAATCACTTCTTCCACCTTACGATTTTGAAACTCCTGCCACTTCTGGCGAGCCCAATTGTATGGCCCTTCAAATGTCGTAATAAGACCGTCTTCCAACCATGCCGTGCGAGAGAATAATTTATTTAGGAAATAACGGTCATGCGAAACCGCAACAATTGTACCCGCAAAATCTTCAAGTGCCTCTTCTAATACCTCACGTGACTCAATATCCAAATGATTGGTCGGCTCGTCAAGCACAAGGAAATTAACATCCTGATACATCAGTTGCGCCAAACGGAGCCGCATCCGTTCTCCACCGCTTAAGTCTCCAATTCGCATGAATACATCTGGACCATAAAACATGAATTTCGCTAATATATGTCGAGCTTCCCCTTCAGCTACGTTCACTTCCCCCCGAAAGACATCAATAAGACGCGCCTTCGGGTCTTTGATTTCAAAGTGTTGTGACAAGAATCCGATTTTCACGCTATTCCCTACTTTACTCAACCCACCGTCAATTGGAAGTTCTCCCAAAAGAATTTTCAGTACGGTTGATTTCCCGCTTCCATTCCGACCGACAATCGCTGTTCGATCTTTCCAATATACATGGAAATCGGCACCCTTTAAAAGCTCCTGTTGACCAAATGATTTCATGACTCCTTCCATTACAACAACTTCCTTACCGCTTCTTGGTGCGGCTTCAAAAGACAAGGTCATCTTCTTCGGATCGATGAGCGGCTTCCTTACCTTTTCCATCCGTTCTAGCGCTCGTTCCATATTGCGTGCTTGCCGGTGCAATCCAGGATTCGGAGGATTGGCTTCATTTGCCCATTGGCGGAGCCGTTTAATGGATTCTTTCATTTTCCTGATTTTCTTTTGTTGCTCTTCGTAATCCTGGAATTCCCTCATAAGACGCTCTTCTTTTTCGTGGATGAAGGCGGAATAATTCCCGAAATATAGATTGAGCTCTCCTTCTTCAAGATCTGCAATCTTCATCACGACACTATCCAAAAAGTAACGATCATGCGAAATGATGACGACTGTTCCCGTATACTCTTTCAGATATTCTTCTAACCACTCGACGGCAAATAAATCCAAATGATTCGTCGGTTCATCCAATAGCAGCAAATCCGGCTTCGTCAACAAGAGCTTTCCTAGCATAATCTTCGTCTGTTCACCGCCGCTTAATCGTCCGAAAGACCGTCCGACAAAAGATTTCAACTGTAATCCATTGATGACTTTGTCGATTTCCGAGTCCACCGCATAACCATCACGACGCGCGAATTCCTCCTGTAAATTCCCATATACCCGAAGCAACTTATCCATGTCATCGTTTCCGATATTGGCTAGCTTCGTCTCTAACTCCGACAGTTTTTCCTGCATTTCCTTCAGTTCTTTAAATGCACTGTTGAGCACATCATAGCCGGTCGTTTCTTTTTCAAATAAAGGGATTTGCGCTAAATAGCCTATTTTCGTACCCTTTTTAAAATGAATTGCCCCACTATCTGGTTGTTCCATTTCCGATATCAACTTAAATAACGTCGTTTTCCCGCTCCCATTTCTACCAACGATACCTAATTTATCCCCTGTTTTTATCTCCAAAGAAAGATTTTCAAAAATCGTATTCCCACCGAGCATTTTGCTTACTTGTTGAATTGTACATATCATCGTTGTCCGCTTCCTTCCGTTTTATGTTCACAACTGGAAGCATCTCTAGAAAAGCACGGAGCGCCCTATAGACACCCGAAATCTAGACATCAAAAAAAGACCGCGTGTAAGCGATCTCCCCCTTAAAAATAATCGTAAGGAATGAAATGCCAAACAGCTGTGTGATTACTGAAATTGTCTAAAAAAGGACAGACTTGTCCCGTTGACTGTAATTTCATGAGTAATCGCACATGAAGTGGCTAAATATTCCAGTAAACATTCACGTGCATACACAGTGTCTAACATCATTCCTCACCTCCGCTCACTAATAGTAAGAATAGTTTAACACATAATCGCTTCACATTCATCTATCCTACCATCCAACCTAAAAGGAACTTCTCTACTAGTAATGATTTTAATGGGTTAATGAATATATTTAAAGAATGAAAAAGAGCCCGCATTCTGGTAAAAAGACACCTTCTGCGAGCTCTTAGTATGGGCTAAAGCGTTAAGCCAGCTGCTGTTCCGCAAATTCACGATACAACATATGTGTTTCTATCAATTCTTTATGTGTCCCACTTCCCGTTACTTGCCCATTCTCGATGAAAATAATTTTATCTGCATCGACAATTGTGGATAGTCTGTGGGCGATAACGAATGTTGTACGCCCTTCCATTAATCGCGACAGTGCATCTTGAACGACACTTTCCGATTGACTGTCAAGGCTTGCTGTTGCCTCGTCCATCATCAATATCTTCGGATCACGTAGAAATGCTCGTGCGATGGCAATCCGCTGTCTTTGACCTCCCGAAAGTTTCACACCTCGTTCGCCAACTTCAGTGTCCAATCCTTTCGGAAATGTTTTGACGAATTCGTCAGCATAAGCCATTTCAGCAACTTCCCAAAGCCTTTCATCCGGAATACTTTTACCATCTTCTAAACCGTAGCATAAGTTTTCGCGAATCGTTCCGGCCATCATGGCACTTTCCTGTGAAACGTAGCCAATCTGACTGCGCCAAGATGCCATCGACAACTCATTTATGGGCGTGCCGCCAATTCGGATTTCACCCGCTGTTGGTTCGTAAAAACGTTCAAGCAATCCGAACATCGTCGTTTTCCCTCCACCACTCGGCCCTGCGAATGCAATCATTTCACCAGGTCGCGCCTCAAAAGAAACGTTCCCAATCACTGGCTCATCCGCTTCATAGGCAAAGGATACATCCACAACCTGAATTACTTTGTCAGTAATATCCATCACTAAGCCAACCTGACCTTCTTCCAATGGCAATTCCAAAATGTCGATAATACGCTCCGTTGCGCCTTTCGCCTTCTGCAATTGTGTGAAGAACATCGCAAATGATGTAATTGGAAAAATAATTTGGAATAGATACAGTAGGAATGCAATAAGTGTACCTGTCGACATTGTACCGTTCGCAACACGCATGCCGCCATATCCGATAATCATGACGATGACGACCATGACAACTAGATACATAAAGGGAGCAATCAGAGCAAAAATACGAGCTTCTTTCAAGCCAAATCCGAGTAATTTTCCGATTCCAGCTTTTCCACTTGCCTCTTCATTCTTCTCGGCATTGGAAGCTTTCATCAAGCGAATTTCGCCGAGCGTCTGCTGAATTTGACCTGTAAATAAAGCTGTTTCATCTTGTAGTCCACGTGAAATTTTAGCCATTTTGCTGCCAAGCGGAATCATAATAACTACTGTAATAGGAACTGAAATCAACATAATAAGTGTCATTTTCCAATCCATAATGAGTAGAATAGTCACCGCGCCTATAATCGAAATGACACCCGTAATGAATTGTGGGAAATGCTGCGTTATCAATTCTTTCACGATTCCCGTATCATTAATGACACGGCTCACCGTTTCTCCGCTCGATTCCTTGTCAAAGTGACTGACAGGCAAACGAATCAACTTCGTCCACATTCGTTCACGCAATTTGGCAACCACTTTTTGCCCTACATAACTAAGTGAATAAATGGATACCCCATCAATTACCGCTTGAACAATGAACGCCACCCCGATAGCAATCATTAGCGGGATACTTAGCGAGGAAACCGAAAACCCATCTACTAAACTTTTCGTTAGCAAAGGGACAACCAACCCTGCAAGTGTCGTCAACACGCCTGCTGTCAAGCCGATAGTTAAAGCCAGCTTCGGGATTCCTGTTGATACAATTAAAGAGTAAAATGGCTTCAAGCCGCCTTTTTTCTTGTCCATAGTTTTTAACTCCATTCCGTTGAATCTATTATTAATGAATAGGATAGCCATAATATAAAGATTTCCATTGAATCCGATGAGACGCTTGGATTTGGATAATTAAGGCGTAATCCTACACCCAGCACCCTAGTATAGCATTGGTTAACCCGTCATATTAGTTTAAGCTTTTTCTACAAGGTTTTCCAGGTATTCATTATTGAAGGAGTTTCTGAGTGTGGAGTCTAGACCGCTTAGCGCTTTGGGGATGCCTCTCGCCATGAGCCTGGATTAGCGCTTCGCATCCAGTCTCATGGCTTCGGCTACTCCTTGTCACGCCTGCGCTAGAGTGCACATTATCGGGAGATTTGTAATTCGGAGTGTAGAATATAGATCGCTTGACGCTTTGGGGATGCCTCTGGCCATGAGCCCGGATTAACGCTTCGCATCCAGTCTCATGGCTTCGGCTACCCCTTTGCCGCACCTACGCTGGTATGCACATTATTGAAAGTAATTTTAAGATGTATAGACTGAGATTATAATGTGATTATTATTTGATACTAATTTTATTGAAGAAAGACACACTACAGGCTGCAGGCCTCATCCCCGATAATGAAATGCGCTTTCTACATAGAGACCATCTAGCGTAGGCGCGACTTCGTGGTAGCCGAAGCGATAAGACCGAAAGCGTCCTTCTTTCTGGCTTATCGCGAGAGGCATCGAGGGCACTGAAAAAGTTATTTTTTATAGTAGAAACTAGTTGATTGTAGTGAAGAGCGGCGACTCCAGCGGGAACAGCGCGAGCTGAAGACCCCGCAGGAACGCAGTGACGAGGAGGCTGAAGCCGTGCCCGCGGAAAGCGTCCGCTCGGAACGGAAATCAACGGGATTGTAGGAAATTGGACTTTTTCAGCGGCTTCAGAGGCATCCACAAAGCGCCGAAGCGGTATTAGCAGGATTTCTAATTCATTTCACATAAAAAGGTTAGCAAGGACGGTTACCTCCGCCCTTTGCTAACCTTCTTCCACTTACATACTTAAATTCCGTAACCGATCAATCGCTTTCTCTATCACATCCACCTTCTGAACAAGCGCCAACCGGACGAAACCGGCGCCTTCTGTGCCAAAGATACTACCAGGAACCATGACGACGCCACATTGTTCAATCACATGAAAAACAAAGGCCTTGTCATCCATGTCATACGGATACTTTGCCCAGACGAACATGCCGCCGCTTGATGGAGTGGCTGACCATCCAATTTCCTCCATACCTTTCATTAACACCTTATGACGCGCTGAAAACTCTTCCCGCAAACGATCCGTAATTTCTTCGGCATTATCGAGAGCAACGATTGCAGCTTCCTGAATCGGACCGAACGTACCGTAATCCAGATTCGATTTAAGCTGTTTCATAATACCCACCATCTCTGCGTTGCCGGCAATATAGGCTATTCTTGCACCCGCCAGGCTGAAACTCTTGGATAATGAGTTAATTTCCATTCCAACCTCCATCGCACCCGGTGTCGATAAGAAGCTGACTGGGGAATCACCTGAGAAATAGTATTCGGAATAGGCAGCGTCATGAAGCACGATGACATTATATTTCTTTGCGAAAGCTACTACTTTCTCAAAATATTCCAGACTCGGCATCGCTGGAACAGGATTTCCCGGTAAATTCAAAATGAGCAATTTAGCATTTTGTGCAACTTCTTCGGGAATTACGTCCAAGTCAGGCAAAAATCCATTTTCCGCTAACAATGGCATCTCATATGGAACTGCACCCGCAAGCTTAATGCCCGCTTCATATGCTACATAAGCCGGATTCGTTGTCAGCACAAAATCTCCTTCATTACAGAAAGCAAAAGGCAGATGGACAAGTCCTTCTTGGGATCCCATCGTTTGGATGATTTCTGTTTCAGGGTTTAACGCAACACCTGAACGTCGTTGGTAATAGTTAGCGACCGCCTCGTTAAAGCGTTTTGTACCGCCTAAAGTGTAACCATATGTACTTGCTAACGCACTTTGTTCCGATAAGACTTTTCTGACCTTTTCATCAGGCGGGAGATCGGGGCTACCCAGGCTCAAATCAAAAACTTCAGTACCTGTAGCTTTTTTTGCATTAGCGGCCGCTCTTAAATCACCGAAAATTGCCGGCGAAAAAATAGACATTTTTAAAGCAGGCTCTACTTTAAATGAAGACTCGACTCTCATATGGCATTTCTCCTTATTTTTAAGTTAGTTATTTCAAGAGTTAGTTTATCATAAACTTTGGCACTATTGTAAATAATGCTAGAAAAAATGATAACACCTTATCTTTCTTAGCCTTTCATTAAAAGGTAGACAGACTAAAGATTTCACCACGAAAAAACCCTGATGCATGTAGCACATCAGGGTTTCCCTATTCACTCAAACGGCCATTCCGGTAGCATTTTGCTCAATTTCTTGTCTTCCCTGTATCCAAGTACATATTCCGCCTGCATAATTGTATGAATTTCACGTGTCCCTTCGTAGATAACCGGCGCTTTTGAGTTGCGCAGGAACCTAGCGACTGGATAGTCATCCGAATAGCCATAAGCGCCGTGGATTTGTACTGCGTCGTCCGCCGCTTTATTGGCAAAATCGCATGACTGCCATTTCGCTAGCGACGTCTCGCGTGTATTGCGTAAGCCTTTGTTTTTCATTTCTCCGGCCCGGTAGACGAGAAGACGGCTCATCTGATAGCCCGCTTCCATATTGGCGATCATTTGTTGGACGAGCTGGTGTCTGCCGATTTCCTTACCAAATGTCTCCCTGGCATGGCAATACTTCACGCTTTCCTCGAGACAGCCCATGATTAAACCGACTGCTCCCGCGGCGACTGTGAAGCGCCCATTATCAAGGGAAGCCATGGCAATCTTGAATCCGTCACCTTCTCCCCCTAACAAGTTTGCTGCCGGGATACGCATATCCTCAAAAAACAATTCGCCCGTATTACCTGCACGAATACCGTACTTCCCTTTGATGGCTTTCGATGAAAAACCCGGCGTTGTTCGTTCGACGATGAACGCGCTGATGCCATGGTGCTTTTTCGTTTTATCCGTGTAGGCGAAAACGAGGAAATGATCCGCCACATCACAAAGGGAAATCCACGTTTTTTGACCATTCAATACATAATCGTCCCCGTCACGAACGGCAGTTGTCGCCATTGCCGCGACGTCAGACCCTGCACCAGGCTCCGTTAATCCGAATGCACCGATTTTCTCACCCTTTGCTTGAGGTACAAGATACTTCTGCTTTTGCTCTTCATTTCCCCATTGCATAAGACTCATTGAGTTTAGACCGATATGGACTGATACCGCGGTACGAAAAGCCGTATCGCCTCGCTCCAATTCTTCACACAAAATAGCAAGTGAATTGTAATCCATCCCACTGCCGCCATATTGTTCAGGAATACAAACCCCCATGAAACCAAGATCTGCTAGCTTCTTCCAAATTGCCGGGTCGAATCCGCCATCCGCATCCCAATTTTGGATATACGGCATAATCTCTGCATCCACGAATTGGCGTGCAGTTTTTCTCAGCATTTTCTGTTCATCCGTAAATCCGAAGTCCACTTCCCCATCCCCTTTCCAAATCACGCAGTTTTTGATTAGATGTGCGCTTCGTTTGACTCGACACTTTCTTCAATAACGACTCCGCGCTTTTTCATCTCTTTAATATATAATTCACCAGGTATGATGTTTTCTGGAGGATGGACACCTCGTTTAGTAATCGTGCCATTTCCTATCATTTGCGCAACGATGGAAACCGTATTCGCCGTCGCCCGTGCCATTGCAGTCTCGTTGACTGCCATATCTTTTTCAGTTATAAGATCGTATTCGTAGGTCACCGGCATGCCGCTTTTTTCACCACTGACGATAACACGCAGCAACACTGCATCGGATTTCTTACCCAGGAGAAGCCGCGGTGACAAATGCTCTCGCATAACGTCTCGTACCTTTACTTTATTGCCACCTACAGTTACTTCATTGTCCCTAGATAGTAATCCTAGGTCGACAAGCAGCTGGACCTTCTCAGCATGCCCTTTGTAGCGGATTGTCTTGTATTCTAGCGTATCGACGTTCGGGAACGACTCCGTCAATGTCGACGTACCACCTGACGTATGGAATGCTTCGAGTTCGCCGTATTTATCAAAAATGATGGTTTCGATTTCGGATAATGATGGGACTTCCAACAGTTGGCCATTCCGAATAACATGGGAAGGATCCGTATAGTGATCAAACACGCCTTCCAATGAAAACACGACATTATAATTAAGCGGCGGTTCCGGTTTTACTGGAATTCCTCCGACATATAATTTGATGGAATTGACTTTATTCAGTTTACTTGCCCCGTAGCCGGTAAGAATATTAATCATTCCAGGTGCTACCCCTAAATCCGGAATGATCGTCACACCCTTTGCAACCGCCTTATCAGCGAGGTCGAGCACTGCATCTGTTGCGCCTCCGATGTGCCCGCCAAGATCGATGGAATGGACGCCGATGTCGACAGCAATGCGCGCCACCTTCTCATTGAACGTATAGAAAAGCGCGTTGATGACGACACCTCCTAGGGCCATCACATCACTTAATTGCTCATCGTTTTTTGCATCAAGTAATAGGATATCAAGCTTGTCGGACATCAATTCTTCCGCAAAATCCTCTGCCTGTCTAACGTTCAAGTCAGCTAAATATACTCTTTCGACGTCGTCACTTTTTACGAGATCGCGTGCTGCTTCTTTCCCCATTAAACCTGCACCGAGTATAACAACCTTCATTTCACCATCCCCTTACACTAAGAATTATTCCGTGTCAATTTGTGCGCGCTGTAATTTCCCGCTGAAATCTATATAAATACTTTTCCATTCCGTAAAGACATCCAGTGCCGCAACACCGGAATCGCGGTGACCGTTACCCGTCCCTTTTGTCCCACCGAACGGCAGATGGATTTCAGCGCCCGATGTCCCAGCGTTCACATAGACGATTCCCGTGTCCAAATCACGCTGTGCACGGAATACTTTATTGACATCACGCGAGAAAATCGAACTAGAAAGACCAAACTTTACGCTATTGTTAACTTCGATTGCTTCATCGAGACTTGAAACTTCAATCAGTGACACAACCGGACCAAAAATCTCTTCTTGTGCAATTCGGCTATCCCACTTCACGTCTGTAAATAGCGTCGGCTCGTAATAATGACCTTCTGCAAGTGCTCCTTCAGTCAATATATTTCCGCCGGTAAGAAGTTTCGCGCCTTCCTCCTGGCCAATACTTACGTAACCATGAATCTTATCAAGTGCTTTTGCATTGATGACCGGTCCAATTTTCACAGATTCATCCAATCCATCGCCAATGGTTAACACCTTCATCACTTCCACCAATTTCTGCTCGAGTTCCTTCTTCACATCTTTATGCACGATGACGCGGCTGCATGCTGTACAACGCTGGCCTGCCGTACCGAAAGCACTCCATAGAATCCCCTCAACCGCAAGATCAATATCAGCATCATCCATTACAATGACTGCATTTTTCCCGCCCATTTCAAGGGATACTTTTTTCAGATGACGTCCGCCCAATTCTGCAACATGACGACCTGTTTCCGTTGAACCAGTGAATGAAATTACACGGACATCGGGATGTTCAATCATCGCTGTTCCAACTTCTGAACCTGATCCAAAAACAATATTTGCAACGCCTGCAGGAAGTCCTGCTTCTTCAAAAATAAGTGCCATTTCGTAAGCCATCATCGGTGTTTCCGTAGCTGGCTTCCAAACAAATGTATTCCCCGCAACAATTGCGGGGAACGATTTCCATGTCGCAATTGCAACAGGGAAGTTCCAAGGTGTAATAAGTCCAACAACTCCAATTGGTGCACGGACACTCATCGCGAACTTATCCTGAAGCTCAGAAGGCACCGTTTCTCCAAACATGCGGCGACCTTCACCTGCCATGTAAAACGCCATGTCAATGCCCTCTTGAACTTCTCCGCGTGCCTCTTCGATTACTTTCCCCATTTCTTTCGTCAACACTTGTGACAAATGCTCTTTCTTCTCTTTCATAATTCGTCCAATTTCATATAAAAAGTCTGCACGTTTAGGTGCGGGAACGAGTGCCCATTTTTTTTGAGCCTCTTTCGCCGATTTTACCGCAAGACTCACATCTTCCTTAGTCGATAATCTTACTTGCGCCAGTTCTGTACCATTTGCCGGATTTTTGACTGCGGTATAAGCCGCCTCTCCAGCTTCCTGCCAAGAACCCCCGATGTAATTGTTCAGTTGCATTGCAACATTCCCCTTTCCTTTACACGCAGTTAATGAAACCGCTTTCATTATATATAATTCGACGTTTACCATCATATCCCTTTTATTTTCACGAAAATTAAAACCCCGGACATGTTTTCCCGTCCAGGGTTAATCCACTTCTATCCTATTCATCTTAAATGCTTTTCATGCTAAGAATAAATTATTCCACAGCCTTCTCCTGGCTTTTCTCGTACATATCAAGAACAAATTCACGAATGTTATCTGCATGTTTAGTCATAGAACTAGTCGACACACCAAACAGCTTAGCTATTTCTGCATTCGTCAAAGCTACCTCATCCATTATTCCTAAATCGACTGTAACGAAGTATACTGCAGCAGCGATTACTCCTGCTTTTCTGAAATTAGGCTTTTCCTTCAAGAAGTATGTAACTGCAATATTCTTCAATAGGTCACGTGCATCTTGAGAACTATTTCTCTGTTCAAGTACAGTATCCAGAATCTCAATGACCTCTTGCTGAACTGGAGTAAAGTCATGTTCTATCAGTTCGTTAATCGATCGGGAATCTCTAGCCAATAGAATTTCATAGATATCCGTCATATGCTCTTTATAGAACTCAAGACTCTTTTCAAATCCGCTAGACTCCGCGAGTTCAACTAGCTGTTTTTCAATTGAACCATTCAGATCCTTAATGAACATTAAAGATGAGATCACATAAATATCATTTTTCGGATCGCGATTGTCAGGCAACACGACGCCAAAAATGAATGAACGGTCCTCAACTTGCATGCCTTGATTCTTTTCCAGTTTGAATGTGCTGTTACCTAATACTTCTTCGACAACAATATACCCTTCCCGGTCCTCTTTCACTTTACCAAACAGGACAAAAGGATCTTTCCATAATTCCAAAACGGATCGAACCGACTCTCGCACTGGACTATTCATCACTTTAAGGAGATGACGCTTCCAGAGATCACGACGTGCAATAAATAGGAAGTATTCACTAACCGTCTCATCAATGTCATCCTTGGCCATCAGCTTACCGAGCTTACTATTCCACAGTCTTTTGTGGTTGTCAAACTCTGCCATATCTGCCGGAGTTGTTGCCTGTTCATATGCGCCAAAGACAATACGCTCAAGTTCCTCATCAATAAGCACCTCTAGAGAGACATCATTTTTCCCTGAACAACACTTTTTATGTTTTCTTCCGCTGCCACATGGGCACGGATCATTTCTTCCAATCATTCGTCTCACACCTTTTTCTAAATCTATAGGACCACAATCAACCAGCCCAGTAGCCATTTTAGGTTACTATCCTTTTCAAGAAAATCCCGCTTATCTCTTAATTGTACCAGAAACACATAAACTCCGCTTAGGTATAGGAATACCCATGCGGAGCACATATTAATCTACAGCTTATTTTTGGTCTTTCAATGCTTCATTATAGGACGTATCGTTCTTCGGCGGTGTAACCCTTTTTATGAAGAACGTTAAAAGCAATGCAGCAAAAGCAACGACAGTTGACACCAAGAAGGCGTAATTGATCCCGTTAAGCATTGCTTTCGATTCAAGTTGTTGTTGCAACAATGCAAGCCCTTCTGCAGTTGTCGGAGCATTTCCGGAAGTCGCAGCTTCTGCAGCCAAATCTGCACCCGTACTTTCCATCCTTTTCGTCATGATGGTCATAAGGATTGCCGTACCAATTGCACCTGAAACTTGTTGTAACGTATTATTCATAGCTGTACCGTGCGGATTCGAAATCATCGGCAACTGATTCAATCCGTTCGTCATGACCGGCATCATCACTAAAGACATGCCTAGCATGCGAATCGTATAGACTACCATAATGTAATAATAACCAGACTCTAAACCGAGTTTACTTAATAAGAATGTCGTAACAATCGTAATCGTGAGGCCGATGATAGCCATAGCACGCGCACCGTATTTATCAAATAACCTACCCGTAATCGGGGACATGATTCCCATTAGAACTGCACCTGGGAGCATCAGTATGCCCGCTTCAAAAGGACCGATACCGCGGACGTTCTGTACGTAAAGCGGTGTAAGAATCATTGCCGAAAACATGGCCACTGATACGACTATCGAAATAGCCGAAGAGAGTGCAAACATCGGATACTTATATATCTTGAAGTCTAGCATCGGTTCATCCATACGGAGTTGACGTACGACGAATGCAATAAGTGACAATGCCCCAATTATAATCGTTCCGTAAACAATTGGTGATGACCATCCTTTATCCCCTGCCGAACTAAATCCATAAAGCAGGCCTCCAAAACCGATACTCGACAAAACTAGGGAGAATACATCCAACTTAACGTCGCGGTTTGGAGTAATGTTACGTAACTTGAAGATCGCATAAACAAGCGTACCAATCGCAAAAGGCAAAACGATTACGAAAAGCGTACGCCATGAGTAATGTTCAACAACCCATCCCGATAAGGTTGGTCCGATTGCAGGCGCTGTAAACATGACTAGCCCAAACATACCCATTGCAGCTCCACGGCGTTCAACCGGGAATGCTGTTAGCATAATATTCATCAGTAAAGGCACCATCATTGCCGATCCAGATGCCTGAATCATTCGGGCAACTATCAACAAACCAAATGTCGGCGTAATAGCCGCTATCAATGTACCTATTGTAAATAGAGTCATTGCTGATAAAAATAATTTCCTATTCGTAAATTTTTGGACAAAGTAAGCACTAGCCGGAATCATGACACCGTTCACAAGCATATAACCTGTAGTTAGCCATTGTACTTCAGATGGACTAACACTAAACTCTGTCATTATAGTCGGCAACGCAACATTTAACAGTGTATTATTCAGAAACGCTACGAATGTCCCAACAAACAAAATCGCTATCATGCCATAAGGCGGTTTTTCGTGCATTTTTTCAATATCTATTTTACTTCCCCCTACCAATATATAAATCATCTAATTTGCACCCATAGTATAGCATACTCATCATTTTATACTGATAGTCCAAAAAGAGCAACTAACGAAAATGCTTTCATAGAAAAAAACTTTATTTCATTGATGTTATAACCTTTTGGAGTTATCATATAAATATACTGGTAGTATAAAATCACTCTCACCTTAATGAAGAACTCACTATATATCGACCAAAATCATTAGATCCAACAACTATAGAATATAGGTGATTATATGAATAAGCGTAAACGTCAGGTTTTATTGACAGCACAGCGAATTTTTATAAATAAAGGATTTTCCACTTCGTCTGTTCAAGATATTTTAGATGAAGCCGGCATTTCAAAAGGGACTTTCTACAATTACTTTTCTTCCAAGAACGAATGCCTTATGGCGATACTTGAGAATGCGCGCGATGAAGCATCTGTCAGAAGACATGAATTGCTAATCGATCAGGACCTGTCAAATAAAAACATATTGGTTGAACAGATTATAATACGTATGCATGTCAATCGCGAAAAAAACGTGTTGCCGATTTTTGAGGCAGTTTTTCATTCAGGTGATCAGGAATTAAAAAGATTCCTTAGGGACATGCTCCTCGACGAGCTTTCTTGGTTAAAAAAACGTCTGGTGGATGTGTATGGCAAGGAATCTACTCCTTACGCAACCGACTTTGCGGTGATGCTGTTTGGAATGATGCACCTGATGTCAAACGCATGGTCCACTATTTCAACGGAAGAAATTGATGCAACAAAGCTAATAAATTACTTATTGCGGAGAACCGATTCAATGTTTCCGGCTATAATCAGCACAAAAGATACATTTTTTGAGGAAGATATATTTTCAATAATGAGAAGTGATGAAATTAGTCCAATTGAAGATAAACAGCAATTACTTGAACGACTAAGAGGGTTTTTGGATTTACTTGCTGGTGACGATACATGCCCTGCTGGTAAACAATATGTTCAATTTCTAGTTGATGAACTAAGTTCAGAAAACCCCCGCTTATTCGTCCTTGAATCTATTATTCACTCTTTTCGAGAAGCTTATTCAGGGACTGACCATGAATCAGAAGCTCGAGAGCTCGCTCACAGAGTTTGGAAATATACAGATACGATTAGATAATTAGAATACTGGCCCATTATCTTTTTGAAACTTTTTCCTCGCTACTCTCGTATAGCTAAGTAGAAAAGGACTTCATTTGAGGGAGGAATTAGAAACGATGAACAACCACGAAATCGATTACAAAATACATGGCGACGATATGCAATTTGTAGAGGTTGAGCTTGATCCCAAGGAAACGGTTGTCGCAGAAGCTGGCGCTCTTATGATGATGGAAGACGGTATCGATATGGAGACCATTTTCGGTGACGGTTCGGGTTCTTCAGGCGGAGGGATTATGGGGAAACTGATGGGTGCCGGAAAACGGATGTTGACTGGCGAGAGTCTTTTTATGACGACGTTTACGAATAACGGTTCAGGAAAGAAACATGTTTCCTTCGCCTCCCCCTACCCCGGAAAAATCATTCCGATGGATCTAAGTCAGCATAACGGCAAAATCATCTGTCAAAAAGATGCGTTTCTTGCTGCTGCAAAAGGGGTATCTGTTGGCATTGAATTCCAGCGTAAACTTGGTACTGGTTTCTTCGGCGGCGAAGGGTTTATCATGCAAAAACTTGAAGGAGACGGTATGACATTCATTCATGCTGGAGGGACGATTATCGAGAAAAGACTTACCCCAGGTGAAGTATTGCGTGTGGACACAGGATGTCTTGTGGCAATGACACATGACGTTGGCTATAACATAGAAATGGTGAAAGGTGTAAAAACGGCGCTTTTCGGCGGCGAAGGTCTCTTTTTTGCAACTCTGCGTGGTCCGGGGACGGTTTGGATTCAATCGCTTCCATTCTCAAGACTTGCAAGTCGTGTTTTTGCAGCTGCACCGCAAGTACCTGGTGGAAAATCGGTCGGTGAAGGCAGTATAACCGGCGGCTTGTTCGATTTGCTCGGCGGAAAAAAATAGGTTAGTTTTCAACCAATAATAATTAGTCATTTAGTCTCCATAGTAATAAGCCGACATTGAAAAAGGGTTGTCTCAAAAGTCTATTTCCGACTGATGAGGCAACCCTTTTTTGTAATCAATCACACAAATAAGTTTACTTAACGCCATTCAATAACAGCCATATATATATCTTGCTTCTTCTTCGCTTCCTGGTTCACCGGAAAGGCGGTTCGCCCACTCTCGCATCATTTTCATCATTTCTACGCGATCAGCATCTTTCGGGTGTTGATTAAAATAACCGACGAGCACGCGGTCAAGCTCTTCGTTGACAATCGTATCAACAAGATCTGTCCCTTTCGATCCACAACACTTCTTTTATTCCTTGCCGCTACCACAAGAACATAGGTCGTTTCGTCCGATCATTTAATTCTCCCCCTAGTAGATGCATTCTGACTATTTCTTTCTTTAATCTTATTAGACAGATGTCTGTTTGTCGGACTGATATGATTAAAGATGGAATTTATTTCAACCTAACTGTTTAGTCGAATTTGTAGCGTCTGACAGATATAATGAAGGTAAGTAGTTTTCAAAAAGGTCGGAAAGGGCGAGGTTTTTAAAATGTAGTGATTGCAGCTTTTATAAGCTATTCATGAATAATTTTCTGCAACTTTAATCGAAACATGATAATGTTAAACCTTCGTGATAAAGTAAAGAATTGAAAGGATTGACCATATGCCTCAACAAGAACATTGGAAATCAAAAATAGGATTTATATTAGCAGCTGCCGGTTCCGCTATCGGCTTAGGTGCCATTTGGAAATTCCCTTACGTAGCCGGAACAGGCGGAGGCGGTGCATTTCTCCTAGTCTTTTTGTTATTCATACTATTATTAGGCTTCCCTCTTTTAGTCGGGGAATTTATTCTCGGACGTAAAAGCCAAAGCGATGCCATTACGACCTATAAAAAGTTTGCACCCCAATCGGGTTGGCATATAACTGGAATCATAGGTGTTGTTACCTGTTTTTTAGTTTTGTCATTTTACAGCGTTATTGGTGGATGGATTATCCTCTACTTATTTAAAGCGCTAACCGGTGAACTTGCAGGACTTTCGCCAGATCAATTTGGGCCATTGTTCGACGATATTATTTCGGAGCCTATCTCTACATTGACGGGTCAACTGATATTCATAGTGTTGACAATTGTTGTCGTAGCCAAAGGTGTTCAAAAAGGTATTGAGAAGACGAGTAAATTCATGATGCCCACACTTCTTATTTTATTTGTCATCATCGTTATCCGATCTCTCAGCTTAGACGGTGCTATGGAAGGTGTTAGGTTCCTTCTTGTTCCTGATTTCTCAAAACTGACCTCAGAATCGATTTTATTCGCTTTGGGACAAGCCTTCTTCACGCTCTCTTTAGGTGTATCGGTCATGGTTACATATGCTTCTTACCTTCCTAAAACACAAAATCTGCCGAGCTCTGCGATTTCCATCATTTCAATGAATATCGCCGTTGTTCTGTTAGCAGGCCTTGCTATTTTTCCGGGCGTATTTTCATTCGGAATGCAACCAGATGCTGGACCGACATTGATCTTTTCAGTCTTACCAGCAGTGTTCAATCAAATGCCCTTTGGTATGTTATTTTTCATTGCATTCTTGATTTTGTTCCTATTCGCTGCTTTAACTTCAGCTTTTTCAATGATAGAAATTATAGTTGCGACGTTAACAAAAAACAATCCTTCAAAACGTAAGAAATTCACTTGGATTATTGGGATGGCTATTTTCATCGTTGGTATTCCATCTTCTTTATCGTACGGAGTAATGAGCGATGTGAAATTTTTCGATAAAACGGTATTTGACTTAGTTGACTTTACAGCGAGCAACGTATTGATGCCCCTTGGTGCATTACTGATTTCTATCTTCATTCCATTAAAGATTTCTAAAACGGAATTATTTGACGAAATGAAGCAAGGTTCGAAAGTTGGGAAGATATTTTTCAACATTTGGTTCTACCTTTTAAAATATCTTACTCCTGTCGCAATCATTATTGTTTTCCTAGATGCGCTAGGTGTCTTTAAATTGTTTGCAAACTAGTGAGAGTGATTTGTTGGGTGACGAACTCAACTAGAAGCCGATAAATCAAAAACGGAAGGTCCCCAACCAAGGACCTTCCGTTTTTTTACATTTCATCTTCTAACTAGAATTGACTTATCCAATTCACGAATGGTTTTCACACCTGTGAGTGCCAGCGACACATCAAGTTCATGTAGAAGTTGGGCGACTACACGCTCAACCCCTACTTCCCCGTCATCTGCCAATCCATAAATATACGGTCGGCCAAGCAAAACAGCGTCCGCACCAAGGGCCAACGCTTTCAATACGTCCGTCCCACGCCGAATTCCGCTGTCCAGCAAGACAGGAATACGCCCTTTTACCACGTCACTGATATCTTTGAGGGCGTCCAATGAGGCGATGCAATGATCCAGCTGGCGACCTCCATGATTGGATACGATAATCCCGTCAACCCCATAATCCATTGCAAGCTGCGCATCCGCGGGATGTAAAATACCTTTCAGCAAAATAGGCAGCGTAGTAAAACGCCGGATTTTCCGCAAGTCTTCCCAATTCAAACTCGGGCGGTCGATAATTTCAATTTGTTTTACATATACCGCTTCCCTATCTTCATCCGGGGACTTGTCCAGCAGTTTGCAAAACGCCGGGTCCGTTATGTAATTTCCACTTCCATTCCCTTCACTGAGCGGGGAGTAGGCATTTATATGATCTGTCTCTCGGAGGCCAAGCATCGGGGTGTCCACTGTTATGACAATTGCCGAGTAACCATATGCTTCTGCACGTTTGACAAGACTTTCCGTCACGCTTTCTTCAAGTGAACAATAGAGCTGAAACCAGCGTGGTCCATCTCCCATTTCCTTCGCAATTTCTTCCATCGAATATGAAGACGCACTGCTCACAATATAAGGTATGCCCATGCCAGCTGCCGCCCTTGCTGAAGCAAGTTCTCCTTCAGGGTGGGCAATTTTCTGCACACCAATCGGCGCAAGTAGTAAAGGGGATTGCATCTTCTGCCCAAATAGTGAAATTGAAAAATCGCGTTCCGATACATCTCGCAACACACGGGGACGGATTTGCCACTTATTAAAGGCTTCTCTATTTGCCTTCATTGTCGCTTCTTCCCCTGCGCCTCTAGCAATATAGTCGAAAGCCTCTTTCCTTAACTTCTCCCTGGCCTTCACTTCCAAACCACTTTCGTCCTCCAAATCCTATTCCACTCCTTCCATTTTGACAATAAAAAACAGAAGGGGCTGATTTCAGATACCTTCCGTTTGACTACTTTAAAAGTCAGCTGTCTTTCTCAAAGTTCAAATCCCACGTAAAACCAAATTTATCCTTCACTTTTCCGTACTTCGCGCCCCAGAACATATCTTGCAGTTCCATGAGCACTTTTCCTTCTTCACGAAGACCGTTGTATATACGATTCGCCTCTTCCTCGCTTACACAGTCGATGAGCAGTGTAACGTCTTGTTTGCTGCGTTCAACCGGCTTGTCCGCAGAATCGGCAAGCATGATTTGAAAATCACCTTGTTTCAAATGGCAATGAAGGAGGTAATCCGCCGCTTCTGGTGGATGCGGGAAATTAGCGTCTGAGAATTTCTGTATTTTGACTTGCTCAAGCCCCAGTACGTTTATATATAATTCAGCCGCTTCTTTTCCTTCTCCATAGAACGTTAAATAAGGTATAGCTGCACCTTTCATATCGCTTTTTCCCTCCTTAGATTGAAATATACTTTAAATTAATTCGACACAGTTGTAACCGAATCCTTCATCAAACAATTCGATTTTCCGGGTCTCGCCCTTCAAGTACAGCAGTAATCGCCTGTGCGTTCAGGTTCATCATTGCAAGACGAGTCTTGATGCTGGCGCTGCCGATATGCGGAAGGACTGTGACATTCGAAAGTGTCAGAAGTGGATTATCGAGCGGAACGGGTTCTGTTTTGAATACGTCGAGCCCTGCAGCCCAGATTGTGCCCTCTTTCAGCGCATCGTATAAAGCTACCTCATCGACAATTCCGCCTCGTGAGACATTTATGAGAACTGCTGTATTTTTCATAAGCTTTAGCTCTCTCGCATTGATTAGACCCACCGTTTCAGGAGTAAGAGGCGTAAGGATGACAACGAAGTCTGCTTCTGCCAACAGTTCATCCAGCTCCATGAATTCGAAACCGTGCTCCGCTTCCGCTTCAAGTTTTCTGTTGCGATTATTGTAAAGAACACGCATATCGAACCCCTTCGCCCGTCGCGCAACAGCTTCACCAATCCGCCCCATGCCAATAATGCCAAGCGTCGCTCCGCCGACATCCATGCCTGTATAGCCCATTGGAGACCAAGACGTCCAATTGCCTTTACGAACAGCATTTTCCGCTTCCATCATACGCCGCGCTGTCGCAAGAAGGAGTCCGAATGTAAGATCCGCCGTCGTTTCCGTTAACACTCCTGGCGTATTCGTTACGATAATACCTTTTTCTTTCGCTGCCTCAATATCAATATTGTTGTATCCGACCGCCATATTTGAAACAATTTTCAAGTTCGGAGCCGCTGCAAATACTTCCTGGTTAATGGAATCCGCTGTAACACTCCAAAGTGCAACGGCTTCCGCTACTTCTTTCAATAATATTTCACGCGGAACCTTCTCACTTTCCGATTCCCACATTCTCACATCAAAATTCTCCTGGAGCGGTGCTATCACTCGGTCATCCAGCTTTCTTGTAATAAAGATTCTTGGTTTCATTCGGATCCCCCTATTCCCATAATTGACAATAGTGTAGCATACGTAGCTGCGCTGTGGCTTGTCAATCAATGCTATAGAAACTTAAAGGACACTCGGTCGTTGTTGAAATTGAAGGTAATTAAAGAACGTCCATTTCAAAAGCGGATTACCTTGGAGATAAGGTAATCCGCTTTTAATTTTTAATGGAGGAAGCAACGTTTCTAGCGTACTAAACAACGCCCGACACATTTTGTCCTTCTCACCCACCTATATAACTCATCCCGATTTTCTTCCGGTTTTTCGCTGTTTGTTCAGTGCGTTCATCCGAATAACGATCGCCGCGACGTTCCCACACTCTTGTGATGGCATCGAGCAATTCTGCATCTGTCATTCCACTGCGGATCAATTCCCTGACATCGAATCCCTCCGACGCAAACAAACACGTATACAATTTGCCGTCCGATGACAGCCTAGAACGTGTGCACGTCGAACAAAACGACTCCGAAACAGAAGTTATGAAACCGACTTGCGCCCCATTATCCAAGTATCTATACCTCTTCGCAACTTCACCATAATAATCCTCTTCCGCCGGTTCAATATCGTGGACGGCAGAAATCATGTCATAAATCTCTTTTTTCGTGACGACCTTTTCGAAACTCCATCCATTATCATTGCCGACGTCCATGAATTCGATGAATCGCAGCGTAATACCCCGCTCTTTAAAATAAGCGGCCATTGGTAGGATTTCGCCTTCATTGACGCCTTTTTGAACAACCATATTCACTTTGATTTCAAAGCCAATCTTTTGCGCATAATCAATATTCGAAAGGATTAGTTCCGGTTTAAACCCTCGACCATTCAGTTTCCCAAAAACATCTGAGTCAAGTGCGTCGAGGCTCATGTTCAACCTTCGAAGACCTGCTTCATAAAGGGGCTGGGCGTATTGTTTGAGCAACACGCCGTTGGTCGTTAATCCGATATCCTCAATCCCTTTGATTTTCATCAGTTTTTCAACCAATTTCGGCAGATCACGTCGCATAAGCGGTTCGCCACCTGTTAAGCGAAGCTTTTTCACGCCAAGTGAAGCAAACAATTTCGCGAGTCGCTCAATTTCTTCAAAGGAAAGAAGTTCGTTTTTCGGAAGAAACACATAATCATCACCAAAAACTTCTTTCGGCATACAGTAGGCACATCTGAAATTACATCGATCAGTCACGGATATCCGAAGATCCCGAATCGGTCGTCCCAGTTTATCTAGAATCGCTTCCAAAACTTCATCCCCTTTCCAGGGCTTCCGGTGTATTCACATTTGTAAACATTCGCTTTTCATCGTCGGTCAATACACTTCCATTTATCCACATAACATCGCTATGAGTCAGTAACTTCATAACATTCAGTTGACCGTTTTCCAAAGACTTCTTCACTGCCCGTTTTAATTGCTTATCCCAAATGGATACGAGCGGATGATACCGTCCGCCCGAAACAACCGCAGTAACGCCTTTGTCGTGGTGTTCCATCAATTTTAACATGACCTGGCTGTCTACACACGGCATGTCACATGGCAACACCGCATAGCGGTCCGCTTCCACGGATTCCATCACGGACAGGATCCCTGCAAGCGGACCGAGTCCTGCATACTCAGGTTGATCGATAATAACTTCAACGTCTGCTGGAAAACGCTCTAAAAGATTCTGTTGCGTCACGACAATGACCTCGTCACAGATTGTCTCCAGAGCATCCTTTGCTCTTTCATAAAAAAACTGCTCTCCCAGTTTGGCGAACGCTTTCGGAGAACCGAAGCGCCTTGATTGTCCACCTGCAAGGATGATGCCAACCGTCTTCGTCACCCCCCGCTCACCGGTGGAATGAATGCACATATATCGCCCGATTGGATAACATCTTCTTTTAAGGCATACTCCTCATTCACTGCAACATGTACGGTGTCTTTTCCAAAACCTGGATACGCCGTTTCCGCCCAGTCCAGCAGCTCGCGGACAGTCATTGATTCACGATTGATTGTTTCTTCTGGCTTGCCAGTAAGTTCACGCAACCTCGCAAAATAACTCACTTTTATCATATCTACTCAATCCCCTTTTTCCGGATATTTCTTCTGACCACCAATCCATTCCTCGCCGTCTTCCCATATTTCCTTTTTCCAGATGGGTACGACTTCCTTGATGCGTTCAATCGCATATTCATTCGCTTCATAGGCCGCTTTACGATGCGGTGAAGACACCGCAATGACGACAGCAATATCCGAAATATGCATCTCCCCGACTCTATGGGCGATTGCCGCTTTCACACCGGGCCATTTCGCTTCCATTTCCGCCCCAATTTCCGCCAGTTTTTTTTCCGCCATCGGAACGTACGCCTCATATGACAAATATAATGTACGGACTCCGTGCGTCCATTCCCGCACATGCCCTGTGAACACAGTGACAGCACCAGCACCGGCATGGAGGACGTAATCGGAGTATTTTTGCGGTTCAATCGGCGTTTCAACAATTTCAAACGGTTTCATTGCCATCCTCCTTTTCAATCCAGTCAAGCAGCCACGAGTCTAGCTGTTCAACATCCAGCGCGGATTCAATATGCGAACAACCAACCGTAATTTCCGGGCACCCGATAACTAGCTGAATACCATCCAATTCGCTTAACGACGCCCAATCCAAAGCATCTCTAAGAAGAACTACTTTCTCTCCTTGTTCTTTCTTATACCCTTCGATGAGTAAAATATCCGGTTTGTTGATTGCGGCCAGCATCTTAAGTTCGGCAAATACAGGCTCTTCATTTAATAGTATCTGAACCGCACCTCCACCTGCAACAACTGAAACGTCTGCTCCACTCCCAAAAAACTGCATCGTATCTGTCGATGGATTCGGCATGGCAGGCTGTCCACCGTGGCCATGATGCTTTAATACAGCTACTGAAAAGCCTTTGTTTTTCAACAAACAAATCCATCTCGATGTAAGTGTCGTTTTGCCGCTATTTTTATAACCGACAACTTGGAGTGTCCTCATAATCCCCACTCACCAACGCCTTGTTCAGAACCTAGCAACAAAATATCAACCTGAGTTCCCACTGTGTAACCGCGCGTCCCGCTCGAAAGTACGATTAAGCAATTCCCCCGGGCAATCGATGATACCGCATTGGATTTATTAAAACCTGCGGGTACTGCAACTAAACCTTCCGTCGTCATTTCCCAGAATGCACGAATGAAGCGGGTAAAAGGGTTTGGCTTTGAGAAATCTTCACCTAATTTCGCTTGCATGCGCGGCATATAAGGCATTTTGGCACCTTGCATACCTAGAATGGCGGGTCTAGCGAACAATTCAAATCCTGTGAAACAAGCGGACGGATTTCCCGATAGACCGAATAATAGCTTTTCACCAAGAACGGCGACCGTCGTTACACTTCCCGGACGCATCGCAACTTTGTTAAATAAAACCCTAGCTCCCAATCGTTCATAGATTGCGGGTAAATAATCATAATCACCAACAGAAACACCACCTGTCGTAATTAATAAATCAGTTTCAATGAGCGCTTTTTCAACGATTTCAGTGCACGCATCTAGATCATCTTCTTGCATGCCATATGATTTGTAGCTAATTCCCATACGTGTAAGTTGTGCTGCAATCATCGGTCCGTTCGAGTTACGAATTTTCCCCGGTACAAGTTCATCGGAAACTTCCAGCAGCTCCGTGCCTGTCGACAGTATGCCCACTTTGGGACGTTTCGCGACTTTGACTTCTGCATAACCGAACGTTGCCAGAAGTGCTATCGTACCCGGGTGGATGAACGCTCCCGCTTCCACAAGACGCTCACCTTTCTTGGAGTCCTCGCCTTTAAAGGAAACATTTTCGTCTCGGCTGAATGGTTTTCGTATTGTGAAACTATCCTGTCCTTCAATCGTTTGTTCCAACATAATAACAGCATCTGCGTTATCCGGAATCGGAGCACCTGTCATGATTCTGTACGCTTCTCCGCGACCGATTCCCCGATCTGCTACATGCCCTGCGCCTATTTCACCAATCACTGTGAACTTGATGCGATTCTCTCCCGATGCACCCGCCGTATCCGCAGCACGGACTGCAAATCCATCATACGGTGACCTATTGAATGAGGGTACATCGTGTTTTGCGATAACCGGTTCGGCTAGTATTCTTCCATATGTATGTTCAAGCGGAATCATCTCTGTTTTTGTTACGTGTTTGTTCTCCATGATAAGTGCGATAGCTTCCGATACTTGAATCGGCTTTCTCATTTCCACCATGTATTTCCCTTCCCTTCTGCTATACTAATTTTATTATGTACTCATGAAAGGAATGACTCCATTGTCAGAGCTCACACATTTCAACGAACAAGGCCGTGCAAAGATGGTTGATGTTTCCGATAAAGTAGAAACCACAAGGACAGCTATCGCCAAATCATCCATCATTGTTAATGAAATAATTCATTCCCAAATCTCTGAAGGTACAAACAAAAAAGGCGATGTTTTCGCTGTCGCTCAAGTCGCAGCAATCATGGCTGCGAAAAGTACTTCTTCCATCATTCCTATGTGTCACCCAATCCCTTTGACCGGTGTTAATATCCAGTTTGAGTGGAACATCGATGAAGTAGCCGCTCATTATGAAGTCCTCATCGAAGCTGAAGTAAAGACAAAAGGCGTAACCGGTGTTGAAATGGAAGCACTGACTGCCGCCTCCGCTGCTGCACTCACCATTTACGACATGTGCAAAGCGGCCGGCAAAGAAATGGTCATCGGACCGACAATGCTTTTGCGTAAAACTGGCGGAAAAAATGGCGATTATGAAAGACAATTGTAGTTAGTACTATGGCTCACTTCAGGTGAGCTTTTTATTTTTCAGTCCTCTAAATGTTTTGTAAGTTCATGCACTATATGGTGAATCTCAGGCAAAATTAGCTTTTCCATTGCAAGTTCCACTGCTTTCACGGATCCGGGAAGTGCGAAAAACGCCTTTTCTTTCACTACACCTGCTGCCGCCCTGCTTAACAACGCCTTCGATCCGACATCCTCCGTATAGCTCAAATAACGGAACAACTCGCCGAAACCATCTATTTTTTTCGTAAAATAGGGAGATACCGTTTCGATTGTGACATCACGGAAACCAATGCCCGTGCCGCCTGTTGAAATAATGGCATTTACGTTTGGATTCCTCAACCATTCTTCGACAATAGACTCAATTTCCATTGCATCGTCTTGACAAATCCATGATTCAAATACATGATGTCCTGCGGATTCAAGCTTTTGACGAATTGTCCAGCCACTTCGATCATTCGACACATTACGCGTGTCACTCGTCGTTAAGACACAAAAAACTAGTTTTTTCTCTTTTTCAGTTTCACTTAAATGCGACAAGCCCATTCCTCCTATTTACCCGAAAAGTTGATGATACAATTTACGACCTATCTTCATGTCCTTCAATCCGTGAATTAACAACCGCCCATTCTTGAACAATATACAACGATAGCCCTCTGCGTTAAATTCCACAAAAAACGGGGTCATTTTATAGGGTTTCCCCAGACGTTTAGCAGCTATTTCTCCATCTACTAACGTCAATGAACGACCTGTTTCAGGTATAATCTGGACCGTATCACGACCGCATAATACCGCGTATCCGGTTCCTCCTGCACGATGTAGCGCTGGATACGTCGGCGTATTTCCGCATGTCTCACATACTTCGTTTCGCATACGGGAAATCCCTGCTTCTACATGAGTATTATTCCACACATCGAAATGGAATAGTTTCTTGCGCATTGCATCTATATTCCCTGTTAACCATTTCAGTGCCTCTGCACTTTGATGTGCAGCTGTAATTTGCACTGCAGGTGCAATAATTCCCGACGTGTCGCAGGTTTCGTTAACTGACGGCAAGACTGGCAATAAGCAGCGGAAACATGCGGATTGACCGGGAACGAATGGGAATACCGTACCTGAACTACCAACACAAGCCCCGTAAATCCAAGGAATATTATTTTTCCATGCGATATCATTTATTAGCAGACGTGTTTCAAAGTTATCCGTCGCATCCATGATTAAGTCAGCGTCAGTGATAATTTGTTCCATAATAGGTCCATCTACATGATCAAGCACAGTTACGATGTCAATGTCTTCTCGAATCATTTTTAACCGAATTTCAGCAGCAACCACTTTCGGTACACCATCCCGCGCATCTTGCTCAGTAAATAGCTGTTGTCTTTGCAAGTTTGAGGGTTCTACATAATCCCGATCTGCAATCGTCAGTTTTCGCACGCCTCCTCGGACAAGCGTCTCTGAAATAGCTGAACCTAAAGCTCCACACCCAATGATAACGACGTGGGAAGAACTTAACTTGTCCTGCCCAATTTTCCCAATTGGCTTAAACAACGTTTGTCTTGAATAGCGATTTTCCAATGTCTACTCCTCCTACAAATTGAAGCGAGGGCTACCGGTCTCAACGACCGGATGCCCCCTTAACCTCTCGGCGTTATATCACTGAATGTTCCAACGTAACGGGTTATATCTCCTGAACCGTCTTTCACTGCACTAATGGACAGGAGTTCTAGGTATTCCTCGCCATTTTTGCGTTTATTCCATATTTCACCTTGCCATAAACCGTCTTGGCCAATTTGACCCCACATCGATGTGTAGAATTCTTTCGTGTGCTTACCTGAACTGTACATATTCGGATTTCTTCCGACTACTTCTTCTTCGGTATATCCTGTTAGCTTTGTAAAAGCAGGATTCACTGATTGAATTGTTCCCGACGCATCCGTTACAACAATCCCTTGACCCGTCGAATTGAAGACTTCCGCAGACAGGTAAAGTCAATTGACAAGGACCAGGCTTGCAAGCGCAACTTGAGAGAATGCCACGAAACGCAAAGCTGCCTTTTTTCGTTCATTAGTTTTCATGGTTCCTTCTATACAGGATATAGCTTCTTCCTACATAATTCAACGGTACAAATTTTCACCCGTCGGTCTTTGAAGAGCCATTTGACTCTTCTTATCTGGCGTAAGAGGGCGGAAGTGCCGGTTTGAAAACAGTCAGACCTTCCCCGAAATTCAGGAATAACTCATGGTCAATATAGAAATGCTGCCTTCCCGTTAATGTTCTGAACGGAATTCGTCGTGATTGGCGAGTAGCGCCATGTGGGGAATACCCTCATAAAAGAAAAGGTTAAAGCCCCTGGAGCTAGCTTTTGTTTCTATCTTCAAATAAAGGCCGCTTACTCTGTCCATAGCGGACTAGATTAAGCGACCTTTTTCGAATCGATATATATGCGTTGCGACTTTCTCTGCCTCCATCAAATTATGCGTCACCATAATAATTGGGATATTCAAATCACCTTGAATATCTGTGATAACTTTAAGAGCGTCATAACGCGCCTTATCGTCAAGGGCAGACAGTGGTTCATCCAGAAGAAGGATATCAGGTTCCGTCGCAAGTGCCCGGGCGATTGCGGTTCGTTGTTTCTCGCCGCCAGACATTTCATGAGGGTATGCGTTACGCAGATGATGGATTCCGAATCGTTCAAGAAGCAGTAGTGCTTTTTCGGTTTTCCCCGTAGACTTCATGCCGTATTGAACATTCTTCTCTGTCGTCATATGAGGGAATAAAGCATAGTCCTGCATGACATATCCGACGTTGCGTTTTTCAGTTCGGCGAGACTTTTCAGCTGCTGAAAAATAAGTGTTATCCCTCATACGAATATAACCCGAATCGGGATGAACGAGCCCTGCAATCATATCGAGACAAGTCGTTTTGCCAGAACCCGATGGGCCAAATAAAACACCCACTTCGCCTTTAGCAGTTTTAAGTTCTACATTAATTGTAAAATCGGGTAGTTTTTTGACGAGATGTGCGTCAAGCATTTCGAGAAGTCCTCCCTTTCCTTTTCACAGTGAATCGACGTAAATTGCGGTTCGACCACCAGCTAAGCCAAAGTATTGCGCTAAACCCTAGTGTGATGATGATAATTACCCAAAATGTCGCCGTATTCATGTCCCCAGCTTCAACCGCAAAGTAGATTGCCATTGGGATGGTGTCTGTCAGTCCTGGAATATAACCCGCTATCATAAGTGTTGCCCCAAACTCACCAAGCGCTCGGGCAAACGTTAAAACGACCCCCGCTAGCAAACCTGGCCATGCAAGTGGAAACGTAATCGTTCGAAAAACGCGCCATTTCGAAGCACCTAGTGTATGAGCTGCGGCTTCTAGTTTCCCATCGACTTGTTTAAATGCGGCCGATGCACTTTGATACATGAGTGGAAATGCGACAATAGTTGAAGCAATAACGGCCCCTATCCACGAGAAAACAATTTGTATATTTGCGTATTCATACAACCATTTCCCTAGAAGCTGCTCTTTACCGAAAAGGATTAGAAGTCCGAATCCGACGACAGTCGGCGGTAATACAAGTGGCAATAGAAAGAATGCTTCAATGATGGTCTTTCCAAAGAAGTTTTTCTTGGCAAATGTGTGTGCGAGGAACGTACCCACGAGAAAGACGGTGATTGTTGCGATGGCCGCGACTTTGATAGAGAGTATGAGTGGCCCGTAACTGATGTCTTCCATTGGCATTGTCCCCCCTTTTAGTTTGTAAATCCGTAGTCAGTCAGGACCTCTTGGACCTTCTGTGTCTTCATGTAGTCGAGAAAGGCATGTGCTGCTTCCGGCTGTTCTGTAGACGCCACAATTGCTCCCGGGTAATCAGCAGAAGAATGCAATTCCGGATTAATTTCCAAGATAACTTCTACTCTATCAGACGACTTGGCGTCACTAGTAAAGACAATGCCCCTCTCGGCGTTTCCTGTTTCGACAAACGTTAGTACTTGGCGTACGTCTTTACCAAAGACTAACGTTGGTTCAAGTCCTTCCCATTCTCCCATTTCCACAAGCGCTTCCTTTGCATAGATGCCAGCTGGGACTGTATCCGGGTTACCTATAGCAAAGTGGGTCTCTTCAGTCATTAACGGATTCTCCGCATTCAACAGTGAATGCACGCCACCTTTTTGCTGAATGACAACCAACGTATTTTTTGTGATTGTTGCACGCGTGTTTGGTTCAATTTTATCTGCTTTCTCAAGTATATCCATGTCTGTACTGTTCGCAGAAATGTAAACATCGACAGGTGCACCGCCTTTTATCTGCTGGGCAAGTTTTCCCGAAGATCCAAAAGTAAACGTAACTTTAATATCTTTATTGGTCTCTTCGAATTTGGCGGCAATATCCGTTAACGCAGGTGTCATGCTTGAAGCGGCAGCCACAAGGATTTCCGTTTTCGTACTGGCATCTGAGTTGGAGCACGAACCAAGGATTAGTGTAAGTAGCATTGTAATTAGGAACGTAAGACGTTTCATACTATCCCAGATCCCTTCATATCTATTTCTATAATCATAACGAACTTCGCTAAACCATTCCACGCTAAAAAACCACCTTTGTAGCCGGCGGTTTTTGTACTCTAATCAATCACGCTTCAATGAAGCTGAATTATATCGCAGCACGGACACGGTCGAATGAACCTCCCACGACTGAAGTCACGGATGTTCTTGGCTTAATCATAAGTTGTTGTTTTCGAGATGGACATATTCATACGTATCTTTTTACATCAGAGCGAAAAGAGCTTTCCCTATAACAAGGTTAGGACAGCCCTCATTTTTTCATCTTATAAATTATTATCCTCGGAATAAACAGCAATCAGCAGGATAGCCTCTTTTTCACCTATATTTTTAACAAAATGGGGCACACTAGCATTCCAGCTGAATGAGTCACCCTCTTTTGCAATAACCGAGTCTTCGCCTTGTTCAGCCAGTACAGTGCCCTTGAGGACGACATGACTCTCTTCACCTTCGTGGGCAATCGCTTCACCGGTCGATGCACCTGGCGATAGTTCAACGTGCATCATCCGCAAACCGCTTTGAGAAGTAAGATGTTCTATCTTTATGTCGTTAAAAGTTGTATACACTCGATCTGTTTTTCTTACTACTTTCATATGCTGCTTTTTTTCAAGTAGTAAATAGGGCAGCGGTACTTCTAAGTAGTTCGCAATTGCTTGCAAAGTGTTAAGGGAGGGCGAGGTATTATCGTTTTCAATATTACTGATAAACCCTTTTGACAGATCAATTTGTTCGCTCATTTGCGCGATTGTTATTTTCTTCCGCTTACGTATATCCCGTATTTTCGAGCCGATTTCCACGTCCATCACTCCAAAAGTATTGATTTATATTTCTAATAGTAACACAAACTTGTTGACGTTTTCCGCGAAAAGATGTTATGTTATAAAATACAAATATCCATACAAGAATACTTTTGTTGGTGAAGGGAGAAATAAGTTCTGGCAACACTCTTAACTTTGGTAGTGGTAAAAGACGATGAAACGATTGAACGATGTATGCGTGATGTGGCGCGCACGGTTAAATAGTCAATAGATATTCCAGTACAAAACAAATAGCAATAAATCGTTTTACCGTCAGAAGTCAATTGAAAAGCGAAGTTTACTATTTTTTTAAAATCTATGTTCACTTATATGAATATATTATTTTCAAGAGAATATAAAATGGAGGGTTTGATAATATGGAAAATCAGCTAATTTATCAGCTTCGTACCCCTGAGAATATTGAACATGGAAAGAAATATCCAGTCATTTTCTTGTTGCACGGTATGGGAAGTAATGAAAAAAATATGATGCCTCTCGTTTCCGGGATAGAAAAAGACCTGTTTGTTTTTAGTATAAGGGGTCCTCTCCAACAGCCGCCAGGTAATGCATTTTTCACTATTCAAGGATTCGGGAATCCACATAGAGACGCATTTGAAGGTGCTGTAAATAAACTTGAAAACTTCATCGAATACGCGGTAGAAAACTACCCAATCGATGCACGTGAGGTCTTTTTCATGGGCTTCAGTCAAGGTGCAATCTTGTCCATGACTCTTGGATTGAAGCTTGGAAACCGTATAAAAGGAATTATTGCGCTTAGCGGTTATATTCCCGCTTTCGTAAAAGAAGAGTATGATATTCAATCACTTGATGGAGTCTCAGCATTCATCTCTCACGGCGAGCATGATCAAGTTCTTCCGTTTGAATGGGGCGTTGATGCCGAAGCATTTTACAGTCAAAATGGAGCCACTTCAACATTCAGCAAATATCCCGAAGGTCATACAATTTCCAACGAAAACTTCAATGATTTCACGGCATGGTTCAATAATATATCCAATAAATAAAGAAAAGAAAAATTAGGGGGAAATAAAGATGAATAAATTAAGTTTAACTACATTTTTGCTAAGAATTGTTTTGGGAATAAGCTTCTTTGTACACGGATTTGTAAAATTCCAAGGTGGAATCGAAAATACTGTTGGTTGGTTTGATAGTATCGGCATTCCAGGATTTTTAGCGTATGTTGTTGCTTCGGTTGAATTGGTAGGTGGTGCTGCACTCATTTTAGGACTTGGAACAAGAATTGTTTCTGCACTGCTCGCTTTAATTATGGTTGGAGCAATACTGAAATCTAAACTCGCCATTGGATTCTTAGGTACCCCAGAAATGGCTGGCTACGAACTCGACCTTGCATTTTTAGTAATTGCGATATTTTTAGCTGTAAACGGAAGCAAGCTTTGGTCAGTGGATGAAGCTGTATTTAATAAAAAAACGGAGAAATAAGTTACTAAATTTCGTTGTTTAACCAAAGATAACCAGTAATAAATAGAACACGTACTGGGCGCTACAAGTAGAGTATATTTGGATTGCTTTGAATTGAACAATTTCTATACCATTATCGAGATTTCTTTATAAGTAGGGATGCGACTTCGTCGCATCCCTACTTTTTTTCGATAATCGTATGGTTTTTGTTCATACGTCGCTCTCCAAAGACACAGGTACAAGAAGTACCGAAGCTTTTCGGGACGAAAGAAAAACTGACTTCTCACTTAGAGAGAAGCGTCCAAAAATACAATTTTGGACGCTCGAGCCTTCTACTATAGTGTCTCTGTTTATATTCTAAAGAAGTGTCAATTTCTTATAAAGCATCACATGATTTTTGCTGAAAGTAAGCAGAGAATACTATCTACAAGGTGCTAGAGTGCCCGAAATTACATATTCGGGCACTTACACTCTATATAGAAGCTCATTTATTCTTTTCTTTCATAGCAACTGCATTTTTCACTTAATTATTGTAGGAACGCGACAGGCTAATAATCACAACAGGATAACCGAAAAGAGTGTGGCTAGAAGTGACGAAGTCACTTCTAGCCACACTTGCCCCTCGGTATGGAGGAATGAAATTCGATTCCTCCTTACTGTCGTAATTATTTCGCCGAAAGCGTATTGAAAATAGTCAAGTGGAAATGGCGATTTTCAAGCACTTATCGCCGGCTTTTTATGCAATTAAATGGTTAATCAATAGACATATGTATAGTTTATTTAAAATAGCAGGTGTACATGTTTTTAGATGTGTACACCTACTCTTATTACTT
Organism: Sporosarcina sp. Y1011; assembly: GCF_057669885.1. NCBI lineage: Bacteria > Bacillati > Bacillota > Bacilli > Caryophanales > Caryophanaceae > Sporosarcina > Sporosarcina sp. Y1011. The sequence goes on from NZ_JBYHFP010000002.1 coordinate 327,090, forward strand.
ACAAATCATCAAACCCATTCAAATCACTGGTTTTAACGTATTGTCGTGAAGATTGTTCAAAGAAATCGGTTTTGGTGTCGTCAAAACTATCGACATAAGCCCGAATCCACTTCATCGGATTATCCGTGAAGTCAGGATAGATTTCACTGAGCCCAAGCATACGTAACATTTTGTTTGCTCGGTATTTCACATACCCTTCCATTTCTACAAGGTCAATCCCTTCGATGTCTACTAAAACGTAACGACTCCAAATAACTTCCTGCTCGACTGAGTGCTTGAACTGTTCGTAAATCCACGCCGTGAATTCATCTGTATTTTGTACTGGGTTCTCCGCAAGTGCCGCACGAAATATGTCGCTGATTGCTTTACCATGCTGCAGTTCATCACGATTGATGTATGAAATCATTGTCGATGTGCCAACCATTTTTTGATTGCGCGCGAGATTGTAGAAGAATGCGAATCCACTGTAGAAAAACAACCCCTCAAGTAACGTCGTATAGACCATTGCTTTCAATGCCGATGCAATCGTGGGATGCTCTGCGAAATCGTTATATACCTCGACGATGCGCTCATTGCGCTTCAATAATACTTCGTCTGAGCGGCCCATTTCAAATGAAGCCATCTGTTTATTTAACGTAGTCACTGAGGACAATACGTAAGCGTAAGAATGATTGTGTTCACTTTCCTGATCTGCAATTGTCGCCATGATTGATTTGACGGAAGGATCGGTTGTGAAATCCGCCATTTTCAAAGCGATTGTCGTCTGCGGACCGTCAAGTGTCGCAAGTAAGCCAATGATTTTAAGAAATGCATCTTGTTCCGGCTTTGTCAGTGTCGAAAATTGCTTTACGTCTTGCGTCAAATCGACTTCATTCGCCGTCCAGAATAGCGAACGAATTTGTTGCCTTAATGTATAGAAATGGGGATGTGCAAGGTCATTCCAGTTGAGGATACCGCTTGCTTTTCCACCGAAAATAGCTGTTGATTTATTGGGATGCATTGGTTCCAATACCTTTACCCGTTTAAGTTTTTCCAATGTTCCAGGACTCCCTTCGACCATTCAATTACTTTTTCCTCTTGTACACCGCGCGGACTTTGCTCGATTTTGAGGGGGTTAAATGTAGATCCATAAAATCGTGCCAACTTTACTGCCGCATGGCAAAATAGTGCATCGCCGCCGAATTGGGTATCACCCGTTCCAAAGACATAGACATTATCGGGTTTATACCCCACGTCAGCTACAAAGTCTTTTACTTCGTTAGGCGTTGCGCCCTGTTCCCACGTGAATGATCCGAGCAGCATCGCATCAAAATCACTGGGGTTCGGAATGACTCCCCCACCGATTCGATGCATTGTCACTTCGAGATTTTCAGTGGCCAGCGTTTCCTGGATTAATTCGGCGACTTCCTGTGTATTCCCGCTCCACGTAGCGTAAACGATTAAGAATGACACCATTCACACTCTTCGATATCCGTCGCTGTTGAACGCGTATAATACGTTGTTTTCATGCCAGACTTCCAAGCCTGTAAATGAAGTTCGAGAAGAACAGACGCACGGATTGTATTTGGGACATAGATGTTGAAAGAAATTGCTTGGTCAATATGACGCTGTCTTGCGGCGTTTTGTTTGATTGACCAGCGCTGATCAACGATATACGCGGAGCGGCGGTACACATCGTACGTATTGTGGTTAAGGTCAGGTGCTACAACTGGCAGCTTATAATCTTTCTTTTCCTCATGATAAAACGGTTTGAATACGGGATCGATTGAAGCAGTTGATCCGGCAATGATGGACGTCGAGCTATTTGGTGCAATTGCCATCAAGTAACCATTTCGCATACCATTTGTTGCAACATCAATGCGAAGTTCGCGCCATTCCCTCGTATCGTATTTCTTATTTTCGAAATAGACTCCTGACTGCCAGTCCGACCCCTCATATAACGGGTAGGATCCCTTTTCTGTAGCCAGTTCCATCGAAGCTTTTATCGTCAAAAAGGCGATTTTCTCATATAGTTTATCTGCGTAATCCACAGCCTCGTTTGATTCCCATTGAATGTTTTGTAGGGCAAGTAAATGATGCCAGCCAAATGTACCTAAACCAATTCCTCGATAACGCGCGTTCGTTCGCTGTGCCTGGACGACTGGTATTTTGTTAAGATCGATGACGTTATCAAGCATGCGCACTTGGATTGTAATGAGTCTTTCCAAAACGCTTGCCGGAACTGCTCGTCCAAGGTTGATGGACGATAAGTTACAGACGACGAAATCGCCCGGTTTGGAACGCGTAACAACGATATCGTCTTCGAGAGTGACAGACTCGAATTGAGTTGGACTCATATTTTGAGTAATCTCTGTACATAGATTCGACGAATAAATCATGCCTTCATGCTTGTTGGCATTCGCGCGGTTCACTTCATCACGGTAAAACATGTACGGCGTTCCTGTTTCCAATTGGCTGCGCATAATCCGTTTCATTAGATCTATGGCCGGAACGATTTCTCGGCTGAGTTCAGGATGATTGACACACTCTCCGTATTTTTCACGGAACGAACCTTCACCTTTTGTTTCATCGTAAAAGTCCTCAAGGGAATACCCCATGATTGTCCGAACTTCATGCGGATCGAATAGATGCCACTCTCCCCGCGCATCGACTTGTTCCATATAGATATCAGGGAGACAGACACCCGTGAATATATCATGCGCACGCAACCGATCATCCCCATTATTTAGTTTAAGATCTAGGAACATGAAGATGTCTTTGTGCCAAACATCGAGATAGACAGCGATAGCACCTTGCCGTTGACCCAATTGATCTACGCTAACGGCTGTGTTGTTCAACTGTTTAATCCATGGAAGTACACCGCTCGATGCACCTTTAAATCCGCGAATAGAAGAACCACGACTCCGAACTTTCCCCATATATACACCGATGCCACCGCCATATTTAGACAAGTTAGCAATGTCCGTATTACTGTCGTAAATACCTTGCAAAGAATCATCCACTGAATCGATGAAACAACTCGATAATTGACCATGTGGTTTACCGGCATTGGACAATGTCGGTGTAGCAACTGTCATATACAAATTGCTCATAGCCCAATACGATTCAGCAACTTTTTCGAGCCGGTTCTCCATCTCATCCTGCATCAGTGTCATCGCAATAATAAGCCAACGCTCCTGGGGAAGTTCAACTGATTGTTTATTAAAATCAACAGCCGCATATCGGTCCATAAGCGTTTTTAATCCGATATATGTAAATAATTTATCCCGTTCCGGTTCAATGAGATTACCCAGAATGATGAGATCTTCTTTTGAATATTTCTGCGTTAACGTAGAAGTATATAACCCTTTATCGACAAGCCAGGCAACATGTCCTGCAAAGTCTGTGTAGACCTTTGCCCCCCGTTGCAGTTCCTGACGGTTGTAGACATCACGCAGATGAATTCGTGCAGCTACGAACGTCCAATACGACGATGCCTCGTCCATATTGCTAAGTGATTCTAACGTCATTGCCTTGGCCCATTCTGATGCAGCCCCCTCAGGGTATTTCAGGTACCATCGCTCACTTGCGATAAGCAATGGCCATAATTCCTCTCTTCCAAACTCATTCTGTAACTCATCAAGTAGCCTGTCCATATCGGTTCTCATCACTATAGTTGTCATCATTATTGTCTCCTCTCATGATTGTATAAACAAAAAAGCGATAGCTCCACCTTTTCGGTAGAGCCATCGCTCATGGGTTTTTTATAGGAAACAGAATGGGACCACACGCTACTAATCTCCGAGTATAGAAGGTAGACGGACGGTATCCCGTTCGCTTCCACCTCTCAACCCCCGAAGAAAGTGTCGCTTGACGATGGAAGGCAGGTCTCCTGGCTCACGCTTCACTCTTCCTGCCCAGCCTTCCCATGAAATTTCTCCACAGTGGCTCTTTCGGCGGTCGTCTGCGCTTACAGTTGCGGGGACAGCTCCGGATTTTCCGGATTCCCTTTTAAACCGATATCGGTACCATTCCATCGTTAAATACTATATGTAGTGTCTCGAACTCTTATTACACCCTAACATGTTGTGTTTTAAAATTCAATAGGCAAAAAACAGTTTGATGATTTCTCCACCGTTTACAGTGAACCAAGCCTGAAACTTCCCCATAAACAAGAAAACACCAGTCCTCTATGGGATTCTGGTGTTTTCTACATGAGGAGCCAATTTAATAAGGATTTTTCTTTCTCCGTTTTTTCGGTCTTTGTTTATGATTCTTGTCTGTCGGCTTATCCTCTTCCGGCTTCTTGATATCAACTTCCGATCCAAATTCAGTCTGCATATTACCTTTTTGGTAAGAAATATCATTGTTTTCAGGAGCCACTTTGTCATCAGTGAGAACCTGATTTAGTAAATATTTATGATATACAAATTCCCCCGCTGCAATAATAATTGCGGATAGTAAAGCAGCCATGCCTAATTGGACAGGCTGTTCGTAAAAATAGAGACCCACCAACCAAATCATAACGAGTATCAAAACAAAATCAGCTATTGTTGCACCTATATTTTTAATACGGGGCAATATAAACATGTCTCCAAGAAATGAAACACCTGTCACCAAAACACTTGTGAGCAGAATATCTCCAAATGAAACGCCATAAAGCCCTAAAACAATCCACAACACAACTGTAATCATAATAAATTTAATTATCAGTGCTGTAATCTTTTTCATCAGTTACGTCCCTCCAATCTGAATTAGATTATTTGAATATTAATATTCACGATCTATTTCCGGAAAAAGACAAGCCGATCACTTAGGATTTTTTATCAACAAATTTTCCATAGTCAGGTATAGCAATACGGTCAAACTCTTCTACCAGCTTCCGTAAACTGTCCGTCAACAAGTCGCCAGCCATTGGTAGCCCATGTCCCGTTACTGCAACAGTCGGTTTTAAGGCTTCTAGTTTTTCTACTGATTCCCTGGCGGCTGCCCAATCTGTCGTCAGATACCTGGGAGGTCCGCTTATTTCCTGTTCTTGTGTTAACACCTTATAAAGATATTCCTGTTTAACCGTGACAAAGGCATCACCTACTATTAAAGCTCTATCCTCTTCTCTGAAGAGCGACACATGACCCAGTGAGTGTCCTGGTGTATGAATCCAGCGGAAGCCTGGCATATAAGGAACACTACCGTCTTCAGGTAATGGCAATACATGATACCCTAAGTTAATTGGTTCAATCGGGAACATGGGCGACATTTTAGCAATCATACCGCCTTCTACGGTTGAATCTGGTTTGGGATAACTCGTTTTACCCGTCAGGAAAGGAATTTCCAATTCATGGGCGTAAACGGTCACACCCCAGCGTTGGACTAATTCTATAATCGCACCGACGTGATCAAAATGACCATGGGTTAAAATAATTGCCTTGGGTCGACTATCTTTACCAAAACGTTCTTCAACAACAGAGAAGATTTCATTCGCGGAGTGGGGCATGCCTGCATCAACTAACACGAAATCATTCGCGTCAGGAAGCCCAACCAAACTAATATTTACGATTTGAACAGTATGACTGTACAAATCTGGAAGGACCTCTTTTCCAGTTCCACTTTCTACGGATGTTGCTGGGATGAGTTTGTAGTCGGCCCCGTAAGATAGATTATTGTCCACAACTTCGCCTCCTAGTTATTCTGAATCGCCCTTATTGTGGTACAATCCATACTTTTTATACCAGTAATAGTAAAGTGTCTGGATTACTACGTGAAAACAATTTCTAGTAATGCCCTTTTATGAAAACCGTATATAATTGCCCTTATTGCGAAGTATAATGTCGTGCGGAGAATGAGATTCGAGGAGGAAAAAGAATGAAATTGGCATCACATGAATTATTCGAGTTAAGTGAATTGATTTTAGGATGCTTCAACACTGTTACATGTATGAGCGGATTTATTAACCAGGCCCAAGATCCAGAACTAAAAGAACTATTGACTCGTCACTTTCCGCAACATGTAAAAGACTATAATTTGAAAGTGGAGTTTGTGCAAAGCGAGACAACGCCGGATATCAGTAAGTTCAGTCCCGATGATTTAAATCCGACACTCCAGGATTTCACAAAAGCACCCGTCCCGCTTCAACCGGAACAACCGAGAACATCCGTTCAAACCCACAACGACCGGGAAATCGCCACCGCCTATTTACTCAACCAAAAAAGCTCAGCCAAAAATTACGGAGCGGCGACCCTCGAGTGTGCGAATCCTGATTTAAGACATTTTTTAGAGAATGCTTTCATGAATAGTAATCGTCATGCTTATGATATCTGGCAGTATATGGTTAAAAATGGTTACTACCCATTAATGCCCGCGACCGCAGAAGCAATCTCTGAAATCGCGACAATGTACTTGCCAATTCCCGAATGACAGTACCCCAATTATCAAACATAAAAACGCCAGGAATCTATTTAGATTCCTGGCGTTTTTTAACCTAAGCAACTCTTTCTTACAATGCAGCTTTGACGGTTTTCTTATAATACCCAACCGTTAGAAATGCAAAAACCAAGTAAATCAACGCATATATCCCCATTGCAATCGAAGCAGGCACAGTGATATCAGACATGAAGAGGAATGACGCGGCTTTAATGGCGAACACAGAATGCAATAGACCTATCAAAAGCGGCAAACCAAAGACGAATGCCTGCTTGCGGAGTATGCCACGCATGATGTCATTCACTGTGAAACCAAGCTGACGCAGTGTTGCGTAACTTTGTTTTTCCTGTTCCGCCTCAGTCATCTGTTTGAAGTATAAGACACTACCAGTTGAAATTAAGAACACCAACCCTAAAAAACCAGCGATAAAGATGAGTAGCCCATTACCTTGAATAGAAGCTTCATACGCTGAATAATAATCAGTACTGTATGCCCCTGACTCTGAATCACGATGTTGATTGAAGACACCTGATGCTATGACAAGTTGATCTTTGTCAGCTACGTTAAAAACTTGTACATTCCGCACTTTAATTTCTGGTTTCATCGATTTTTTATACTTTTTAAAATCGGTATCACTCACCACTAATTGAGGTCCATAACTTCCGTTCACAACATTGCCTTCGCTAAATTCCACAGTGGTAAATACGCTTTCTGTTTCACCACTGGTAATATACATCTCGAATGGTATTTTAATATCTATTCCCATAAACCCCATAGAAGCGCTATGATAAATGACAGATCCTTCTGGTGGCGCCTCAACTTGGAGACCCGCATTTTGTAATTGCTTAGCATTTACAAAATAGGCATTATAGATTCCTTCACTTATATCAAGAATCCAAGGGAAAACTTCTTTTTCATAAGTGCCTTCCACTCCGAGTAATTCAATTGTTTCAGTTGTATATTCAATTCCTTTTTCATTTAACTCAACTTCAAAATCTACCGCCGATATTCCCTCGACCGAATTTGGTTCTTCCGAATCTTCTTCAATCATAAAATCGAATGGCATTACATAACGTGTTTCTTTCTCTGTCGAGTAATACAGTGAATACGAGCTCGCCAACATAGTAAGCGTCATCGCAGAGAGAATCGTAATAATCGTCAGCGAATTCGCATTCCCTTTCATGCGATGCATTAGTGAAGCAAGTGACAAACTATTAATCAACCCAAGATGCCCTTGCTTGTGCTTCCGCATTTGATAAAACAACCAACTAATAGTCACGCGAAATAGTAAATACGTACCTAAAATGGTTGATGCGAGCACTGCCAACATATTAAATAATACCTGATCGTTCAACATGCGGCCCGACAACCAATAACCGAAAACAATGAGTCCGATCCCGAACAGAGCTAGCACACCTGACACGATTGTTTTAGGCTTTTTAGGATGCTCTCCTTTTTTATCGGCATTGAATAGGCTAAGTAGCGTGTTGCGGTAAACGGCATACACCATTTGAAAAGACGTAAGTGCAATGATGACAACAAACACTACAGCCGTTTGAATAATGGCCGCCATTGAAAATGATAGTTCGATGAATCCTTCGAAACCAATCAATTTCATCAGGAGTAATAAAAACAAACGAGAAACAAGCATTCCCGCACCAATTCCTACGATGAGTGCACCTACACCAAGAATAGTATTTTCAATAATGAGAAGGCGCGCGACTGCCCCTCTCGTCAGTCCAATTAATTGATACATTCCGATTTCCCTACTTCTTCTTTTGAGGAAAATAGCATTCGCATAGATGACGAAGATTCCTGCGATGAAGAGTAATAAAATCCCCGCAACTGTAAAAGCGGAATCCATATCCATCGAGGCGGACCGCTCACTACTAATAGACGAATCATACTGCAGGGTTGCAAAGACAAAGTACAAAACCACACTTAAGATTAGTGCAAAGAAATAGAGGTAATAGTGCTTAATGTTTTTCCGCATACTCCGGATAACAAGGTCAAATAGAGTCAACGCTATCACCCCCGAGAACGCCTTGAACTTTCAGAATTTCCTGGAAGAAGGCTTGTCTCGTTTTACCACCACGATACAATTCGGAATAGATATTGCCGTCTTTCAGGAAGACCACACGGCTGCAATAGGAGGATGCGACTGGATCATGCGTTACCATCATGATCGTGACATTACGCTCTTTATTGACATTTTCCATCGTACCGAGCAAAGAGGAAGCCGATTTCGAATCAAGTGCGCCTGTCGGTTCATCTGCAAATACCATAGAAGGTTCGTTAATAAGTGCACGTGCCGCGGATGTCCGCTGTTTCTGCCCACCGGAAAGTTCGTGTGGATATTTGTGTGCAATGTCTGCTATACCGAGAATCGCCGCGATTTCATTGAAACGAGCTTCCGCTTCCTTCTTCCCTATTTTACCGAGTGAAATTGGAAGCAGGATATTTTCTTTCGCAGTAAGCGTGTCGAGAAGATTGTAGTCTTGAAAGATGAACCCAAGTTTGTCACGACGGAATGCGGATAGCTCAGCGTCTTTCATTTTTGAAATGTCGGATCCATCGATTAAAATTGCACCGTCTGTTGCACGGTCAATTGTTGCTAAAACATTGAGTAATGTCGTTTTCCCAGCCCCAGACGGTCCCATAATACCAACAAATTCGCCTTCTGCAACGCGAAGTTCAATTCCTTTCAATACTTCCTGTACATTGCCCCGTGCACCAAATGACTTTCTTACATTTTTTGCGTGTAATACTGTTTCATATTCTATCATCACGAATGCCTCCCAGTTCTTTATCATGTCCTTATCGTACCGCGCAGCAAAGCGATAGTCGTTTGATTGTCATGACAAACATGGTGGTCAATGTGACATTAATGTCACTTCAGCGTTTTATCGAAATCATTTTCTGTTGGAAAAGTCATTTCCAATGCGGTCCCTTGTCCCATTTCGGACTGTGCCTGTAGCATGATGCCAATCTTCTCTGCCACTGTTTTTGCTAGATAAAGCCCAATTCCCGTTGCTGCATTATGAATTCTTCCAGTACCACCCGTAAATCCTTTATCAAAAATACGTGGAAGATCATGCGCTTGAATACCCCGACCATTGTCTTTGATGGAAAGGACGACATTTCCGCTATCGGTATGGTTTATAGAGATGATAATCATTCCGCCAACCGGACTATATTTCACCGCATTCGTTACGATTTGACGAATAATGAATCGGCTCCATTTCACATCGGTGACGACTTCCGTATCCTCTCCTTCGAACTCTACCGCGATATTCTTTTCCATAAACCACGAAGCAAGCTCACGCACTTCCGAGGAAACGAGATGGTATACATCCGTCTTCTCCAAAACATAATCCGCTTCGAGTGTCGGCATGCGCGATATGTATAGCTGCTGGTCAATCAGTAAGCGAATGCGTAACCATTCCGTTTGTATTTTCCTGATAGCCGGTTCATGGTGATGGCCATCCATCATCAATTTCATCGCAGTCAGCGGTGCTTTCACTTCATGAACCCATGCAGCGGTATAATCACTTTCGATTGCGTTCGCATACTTTAATTCAGACATCTTATTTGATGAAGAAATAGCCGCTTGACGTACTAGTTCTATTATAATTTCATCACGTTTAAAGGTCGTTTCCGGCAATGCTTCATGCCAGTCAAATGATGCAACATCTGCAATTATAGTAAGCTCTTTGACGAACTTCATTTCCTTTTTGTACCGCCAGAGAATAAATAAAATGAATATGATAAACAGTAAAATATTAAAATATAGAACGGAAGAAAATTCCGCATCTATTCCTGCGTCAAGCCAAATTAGCGCATCTGCAAATCCAAGCGCAAACACATAAAAGAGGATCCAGCTTTTCTTATCCAATAGATAGCTTATAAACATTCTGATGGCTCCTTCCTAAAGCGTAGTTGCCATATACCCCAATCCTTTTTTTGTGACTACCGCCTCGCCAAGTCCGATTTCCGCAAGTTTGTGACGGAGCCTTGTAATGTTCACCGTCAAAGTATTGTCATTGACAAATCGTTCATCATCCCATAGCCTTCGGATCAAATCATCACGCGAAACAATCTCATTATTTGATTGAACAAGAACTACTAATATGAAAAATTCGTTTTTTGTCAATTCAACTTCATCACCATCCAGACGAATGATACTGCGCTTCATATCAATCATTGCCCCGTTCCATTCAAGCACATCCGGTGTTTCTTCTCCGTACGCATATGTCCGTCTGAGGAGTGCCTGAATTTTTGCAAGCAAAACATCTGAATGAAATGGTTTCTGAACGTAATCATCCGCCCCCATATTCATGGCCATAACCATGTCCATCGGGTGATCCCGTGATGAAAGAAAAATAATCGGTACCATTGAAATTGCACGGATTTCTCGGCACCAATGAAAGCCATCGTATGCCGGCAACTGGATATCCATAATGACAAGATGGGGTTTCTCTTTGATAAAATCCCCCATGACATTATGAAAATCTGCCGGACCCTTTACACTGAAAGACCACTGACTCAGTCGTTCTGTCAATGAATTAAAAATTGCTAGATCGTCCTCAACAACGTAGATTGTCATATCCATTTCCAATGCACTTCCCTTCTATTATTCCATTGTAAAGGACTGTATAACAAACAGGCAATTTGGACATTTTAGGAGCAATAAGCAAAATAATTCTGAAAAACCGACTGGAATATGTTATGCTGATTGAAAGAGACATCGCCCCGAACGTTATCGGGAGTGCAAATTGTCTGCTTTTTTTTAACTCCGTTTGATTTTTTCATCTATAATTCGGAAATAATTTTGTTGTAAAAAACCACAGGAGGTAAACATGCTCAAATTTGAAAATGTAAGCAAAGTGTATGATGGCGGATTTCAAGCAGTAAAATCTGTCAATTTCGAAATTCCAGCAGGTGAATTACTCGTCCTCATCGGACCAAGTGGTTCAGGAAAATCGACAACTATGAAAATGATTAATCGGATGGAGCCCCACACAAGTGGCAAAATCACTATTAATGGCAAGGATACCAACTCCTACAACGCCTCTGAATTACGCCGAAACATCGGCTATGTCATTCAGCAAATCGGACTTTTCCCCCACTATACAATCGAAAAAAACATTGCAATTGTACCACAGCTTAAAGGTTGGAATGACAAAGAAGTTAAAGCCCGTGTCAATGAACTTCTTGAATTGGTCGGTCTGGATCCTGAGGTTTATGCGGGTCGTTATCCAAAAGAACTATCAGGCGGTCAGCAGCAGCGTATTGGTATTGCAAGAGCGCTAGCAGCAGATCCGGATGTAATCTTAATGGATGAACCGTTCAGCGCACTAGATCCACTTACACGCGAACAGCTTCAAAACGAATTACTTTCATTGCACAAAAAATTAAAAAAGACGATTGTCTTCGTAACACATGATATGGATGAAGCGCTAAAAATGGGAGATCGCATTGCCATCATGAAAGACGGAAAACTACTACAGTTGGACACCCCAGAGAAATTACTTCATGATCCAGCCCACGGCTTTGTAGAAGAGTTCATAGGAAAACATCGGATTATCCAAAATCCCGGACTCATGCCAGTTACTGACATCATGTCAGAATCAGTTTTCACTGCCCTTCCTCAATGGTCGCCAGAGAAGGCGCTTTCGTTTATCCGCAAGCGAAAAATTACGAACATTATTGTGGTCGATGATGACAAGAAATTAATTGGAATCGTGTCCGCATATGACGTTATAAAAAAATTAGATGACATCAAAACAATCGAAGAAATCATGGTGACTCGGGAACCATTCCTTTATGATACCGCAACGGCTAAAGACGCCATTGTCATGATGGATGAAGCACCTTACGGCATAATCCCGATTGTCGATAAATCACAAAAATTAGTTGGCGTCGTTACACGTGGTTCGCTGTTATCCGCCATGTCCAGTCAGTGGACAGAAATGGGGGATAATCAATGAATAACTTAAATATTTGGCAACAACTCGTTGAACAAACACAGATGCGGTGGAAAGAAGTACTTGAAGCGACATCCGTCCATATTCAACTCGTCTTCTTCTCAATGCTTATCGCCATTGTCCTCGGTATTTTTCTCGGTATTTTGATTACACGCGTTCCGAAGCTCACGACAGTTGTACTTGGCGGCGCAGGCGTCATGCAGACGATTCCAAGTCTTGCTTTGCTCGGTTTCATGATTCCAATTTTCGGTATCGGTGTGAAAACGGCTATTGCTGCGTTATTCCTATATTCATTACTACCAATCATTCGCAATACCTACACAGGTATTAAAGACGTCGATAAAGCTACCACTGAAGCAGCAAAAGGGATGGGTATGACTAGCATGCAAGTCCTGTTAAAAGTAGAACTGCCTCTTGCGATTCCTGTCATTATGGCTGGTATACGTACAGCTGCCGTTATTAATGTTGGTACAGCAACACTTGCAGCCTTCATTGGAGCAGGCGGACTCGGTGATTTCATCTTCCTCGGTATCACACGCGGAATTGACGGTCTGATCTTACTTGGGGCAATCCCTGCGGCAATCTTAGCGATTATCCTGGAAACGCTCTTCGGTGGAATTGAACGTTGGACGACGCCGAAAGGATTGAAGTAAGAATGAAAAACAAATTTAAAATAATGATTTCATCAATACTTGTTGCAAGCCTGCTGTCAGGATGTATTTTCATCGAAAAAGATTCTCTGACACTCGGTTCTCGTAACAATACGGAAAGTATCATATTGTCACACGTGATGGGGCAATTGATTGAAAACAAAACAGATATTGACGTCCTTTATAAAGAAAATCTCGGCGGGTCCAGCGTCGTGTGGAAAGCCATGTTAGACGGTCTTATCGACGTTATACCCGACTATACGGGGACAATTGTCCTTACCTATTATCATGAAGAACCTGGGACGGCGGATGAAACGTTAGCTGCCACGAAACGGCTTGTTGACAAGGATGGCATGATTGCTTTCAACACATTCGGCTTCAACAATACGTATACACTCGCAGTGGACGAGGCAGTAGCAGAAGAACTCGACCTAGTGACATTCAGTGACTTTGCCAAAGTTTCGAAGGATTTCACATTAGGCGCGGTATTCGAATTCATCGACCGACCGGATGGACTGCCTGGATTCCAAAAAGCATATGATCTTGACTTTAAAGAAGTTAAAGGGATGGACCATGGTATTATGTACCGGTCCATTAACGCTGGTGAAGTGGACGTTATTAACTCGTATACGACGGACGGACAGTTACAAATGTACGACCTGCGCGTACTCGAAGATGACCAATCTTTCTTCCCACCGTACCATGCGCTCCCGCTTGTAAGGAAAGAAGCACTTAAAGAGTATCCTGAAATTGAAGAAATACTCAAAACGCTTGAAGGCACAATTAACGAAGATACTATGCAGAAGATGAATGGAAAAGTCGACAATGACGGTATGATGGTTGAAAAAGTCGCAGAAGAATTCCTTATTGAAGCAGGGTTAATTGAAAAGAAGTAAACTAGGAACGCACCTCTTATACTAGATAAGGGGTGCGTTTTTTATAGTTATAACAGGCACAAATCGCGTATTCCAACATATATGATTGGTCGACACTCAGTAAGATATCATGGCAATTCGTAATAATTTCTTCTCATAACGGCTCTCCAAATCCTACCGCTCTGTCAACTTCTGCTATGATGAAAACAGCAGCAACCGCCATAATTGAATTGCAATTACACTCTATTTTATACTCAAAAAATCCACTAAGAGGGGAATTAGCGTTTATGAATATTGTAAAAGCAACAACAGACGATGCACAAACGATTTTAGACATTCAAAAAGTAGCTTATTTGAGAGAAGCCGAAATGTATAATAACTATCAAATCGCTCCGCTCATTGAAAAAATTGATGAAACAAGAGAAGATTTCAAGAAAAAAACCATATTAAAAGCTGTCGTAGACGGTGAAATAGTTGGTTCTGTTAGGGGAGACGAAAAAGAAGGTACTGTTTATGTACAAAGATTGATGGTTCACCCTAATCATCAAAACAAGGGTATCGCCAAAAAGTTAATGCTTGGGCTTGAAGACTATTTCCCTACTTGTGAACGTTTTGATTTATATACCGGATCACAGAGTTTAAGCAATATTCATCTGTATAAATCACTAGGCTACGAACAATATAAACTAGAAACGATTCGTGAAAATATTGAATTTGTGTTTTTAGCCAAAGTAATTAAGAGGACACTTTAAATGAAGATTACACCAATAGGCATCTGGGGCGGATATCCAAAAGCAAATAGCGCAACATCTTCTTTTTTAATCGAACATGATGGTTTTCATTGCCTCATTGATTGTGGTAGCGGCGTACTTTCCTCATTGCAAAATTATTTACCGTTGGAAAAACTAGATGCAGTTGTCATCAGCCATTATCATGCGGATCATATTGCCGATGTCGGAAGCCTGCAATTCAGCAGAATCATTAATTTCTATCTGGGCCATCAAGCGTCCCCATTACCGATTTACGGACACATATTGGATCAAGAGAATTTCGAGAAACTTTCATACAAAGGTCAGACAGTAGGCATTGGTATTTCGGAAGATGATATTGTTCAAATCGGTCCATTTGAAGTGTCTTTTTGTCGTACCATACACCCCGTCCATTGCCTGGCGATGAAATTCAGGGTGGGCGATTGTTCCATCGTACTCACCGCAGATACAGAATGGCGCGATGAACTTGTTGAATTCTCACGCGGGACGGATTTGTTAATTAGCGAGGCGAATTTGTATGAAGATCACCTCGGTAAGGCACCGGGACATATGACAGGCAGTGAAGCAGGAAGGCTCGCGAAACTGGCGCAAGTAAAGCAACTCGTGTTGACCCACTTGCCATTACACGGAAATATCAATGAGATTCTTGAGGCAGCTGTTTCTGTATATGATGGGTCTACTGAACTTGCTGAAGTTGGCAAAGTATACAAATTGTAAACAAAACATACATTTTGTACACAAAGTACACAAATTGTAAACAAGGAAGATTCATTTTTCTCCATAGTAAAAGGGCTGTTCAAGAACAGCCCTTTTTACTTCAATCGTCATCGCGGTCTTTTTCAAACTTCAGTACTTCACCTGAAATTGCATCGATGTCGAAATCATAGTCATATTTGCCATCTTCAATTTCGATTTCATAGATGACACGATCATCATCTTCATCCAGTTCAATTTCTGTTACTGTCCCTTTTGCTTGTTTCATCGCAATTTCGATAGCAGCTTTTTCTGTTATGAATTTACTATCAGAACCGCTGACATTATTGTCATAATCATCGTCATCAAAGTCGTCATTATCATAATCATCTTTTTCTGTACGCAAAACTTTACCTGTTTTTGCATCGATATCAAGATCATATTCAATACCGTTCGATCTTACCTCGACTTCGTAGATAGCCCTTGACTTTTCACGATCCAATTCTACTTCTGTCACTTTACCGCCAACTGATTTCACCGCAATCGATTCTGCTTCCGCAACCGACAATAAATCTTTCGATACGACCTTCAAACCTTCTCCCGGGTTTCCTGCCATTGCAACTCCACCTACGACTAGTACTAGTGCACCGGCCAAAGCCGGAATAGCTAACCATTTCTTCATCTTGTATCTCCTCCTTTTGTTATTACCTTCATATTACTCGACGAAGATGAGAAGACATTGTGAGGATTATTAGAATATGATGAGAGTCAATCATCCCATGTGACGGACATTATTTTTCCGGAAATGGCATGAACTTGGAAAGTGCCATCCCGACCGTCAGTTGCTTCGATTTCGATTAGATAAAAGCCACCTTCGTCCGATTTCTCATACGATACATCATCTATTTCACCTTTAAGTTGTCCACGCACAATTGCAATCGCCTGCTCATTTGTAATAAGTGCATTTTCTCCTGTCGTTTTCTTTACAACTTCTGAGATTGTTTTACCAGTGATTGCGTCGATTGTCACTTTTGTAAACTTCGGGTCCTTCGACAGCTTCACGTCGTAAACCGGAGCTTCAGAGCTTGTATTCAATGAAATCCGTTCAACTTCCCCGTCATAGCTCCCTGCAATAATTTCCTCCACCTCAGTCTCAGAAATCACTTGCGGAATCTCTTCCTTCATTTCAGAATTCTGAAGGAGTGAAATAACACTTCCCGTCGTTGCGTCGATTTCAGCTGTATAAGACGCTCCGATTCGGTTCATTTCCGCTTTATATACACCACCGTCAATGGCAATCTGTTCGACAGTTCCACCATACATGCTCTCAAGATGAATTCGGATATCATCAGCCGCTATCGGTTCTTTCTTGGTAATTAAACTTCCTATATATAATCCGCCCGCCATTAGAATGACTAAGGTTAACAAGATGGGAATGAACCAAGGCTTTTTCAAAAAGTGCATACTAGTTGCCTCCTCTCGTTTATCATACGACGAGAACATTAAAAATCGGTGAGAATCCGTTTTTTGGGAATGGTGATTCGAAAGGTCGTTCCCATTCCAACGATGCTCTCAACTTTCAGTTCTGCACCAAGACCATCTGCAAGTTCTTTGGCGATTGCCAGTCCGAGTCCGGTTCCACCAGTTTTTCGGTTTCGGTCTTCATGAACCCGATAGAAACGATCGAAAAGATGCGGGAGAGCTTCCTCGGAAATACCATTTCCATAATCAATGACAGTGATGGAAATAGCAGTTTCAGTTTCAGTAATCGTTGTTTTGATTTCTCGTTCACTGTATTTCCGTGCGTTGTCGAGAAGAATATATAAGAGCTGCCTGAGCTTTTCATCATCTGTCACTGCGACCGAAGAACCGTTCCCTTCCATGATAAAGTCCCTCGCATATGCATGGCGCATTGGCTGCAAGGTCTTGTTGACTAACGCATGAATATCAGTTTCCGCAAAGTTAAATTCGGATTGTTCATGGCTTCTTGCCAGTTGAAGCATCTGCTCAATCATGTCCTTCATCCGAATAGATTCGCTGAGAATTGCCCCAACTGCCTCTTCCGCTACCGAACGGTCATCAAACCCACGGCGTGATAGGAGTCGTGCATAGCTTTCTATAACGGTGAGTGGCGTTTTTAATTCATGCGATGCATTGGAAACGAATTGCTCCTGCTTTTTGTAGTTGCCTTCAAGTTGCTCCATCATGTCATTAAATTCATGACCCATCTGCGCCATTTCATCTTTTCCTTCAGCCGATACCTCAATTTTTTCATATGTACCTGTTTGCCGGCTTTGCGACATTGTTTTAATAAGATTATCAATGGGCTGTATCACGATACGCCCAAGCGCAGCACTCGAAAGCGTGATCGGAATCATCGCGATAAAGGTCACTCCGAGGAGAATCAACTTGAGCAGACTTAAATTATATTTTACATCGCTAAGCAGTTGAATCATTTGCAGTTCAACCACTTTTCCGTCTGTCCAAATGACTGGCTCACGCATTGTAAGTATCGGTGTATTATCAAATTCACCGATTGAGTAGCGTTCGCCGGGCTTTATTTCAGGTTGGTAACTCTTAATCCCTTCCGCCGATGAGGACTCCACTTTCACCTTACCCGCTGGATCCAAAATACGGACTGCACCATTCGGCGGCCTGTAGGTATGGAGCACCGTAGCTGGATCGTTTTGTCCGGTCATCAGGCTAAGAGAACCAATAAGGTCTACAGATTGGGCCTTCAGCTGACTATATTCCGTGTCAAACGCCATTTTTTCATACACAAAATAAACACCTATGTTTGTCAACGTTAAGATGACGAGCATCAGCAATGTGGATAAAAGGTGGATTTTCGTTTTAAGCTTCATTGACCTGCTCCTTTAAAACATAACCAACACCCCGTACCGTTTGGATAAGTGTGCTTTTTTCTCCTATTTCAATTTTTTTTCGGACATATCGAATATAGACATCGACGACATTTGTTTCACCGTAATAATCGTATCCCCAAACAGCATCCAGCAACTGTTCGCGTGACAGTACTTGGTTTGGGTGCTTTAGGAGATGAAGTAGAAGATCGTACTCCCGTGGTGTCAATTCGATGGAACGGCCGTTTCGTTTCACTTCACGTGTTTGTTCGTGAAGTGACAAACCAGAGAACTCTAGAAGGTATTCGTCTTCCTTCACTAAGAGTTCTGCAGGTTTCGAGAATCTGAGCGCCGACCGAATCCTTGCGAGCAATTCATCGATTTCGAAAGGTTTCGTCACATAGTCATTTGCGCCAAGGTCAAGACCCGCTACCTTATCCTTAACGTCGTTTTTCGCTGTCAGCAATATGACAGGCGTGTCTGTCTCCGTAGCGCGGATCCTCCGTAACACGTCAAGTCCATTCAATCCAGGTAACATGAGGTCTAGTAGAACAAGATCCCACTGTTGTTCGCGGTACTTAATAAGCCCGTCTGGTCCTGTATGCGCAATACCTGTCCCATACCCTTCGAACTCGAGTTCCAACTGTAGGACGCGTGCGATGTTTTCTTCGTCCTCGATAATCAAAATCTGCTCAGTCATTTAGCCCACCTACCGTTTTCCTTTCATTTTAACAGACTTACTCAAAAAGCGGAGACTCTCGCCAATTCCGAGTGTCTCCGCTTTCCATAATCATTAGACAGCGTCCAATTCGCCTTCGACGATACACATACTCTTTACAAGGGTTTCTAACATAACAGGCATTTCGACAAAAGCACTGTCTATGTGTAATCGTTCAGTCCGTTGGTGAGCATCTTTCCCGAATGGCCCTACGTTCAGCACGGGTGCTTTCAATTGAGCCATCTCAGTAAAGGGAATGCTGTACGTATCACCCCATACTGGTGTGTTGCTTTCAAATGCACTCCAGCCGTTTTCTATGTCATCGTAGTTGACATAGCTCAAGTCACAGATACCATTGAAGTAATGCATTTGACCAATTTTATTACCTAATTTCCCAGCAGTCTCTTTCATTAATTCAATTGATTGTTTTACAAGCGGATCATTCGACGAGTTTACCGCAGGGTAATAAGGCGGTGCGTAAAGAAGCACAGTTGCTGGTGCAAGTTCCTGACATTGGATCATAAGATTATCGACGATGCGCAGTGACTTTTCACGGTCATCCCAATCGGCGTTATCGAGCGCTTCTTGCTTCAAGCGTTCGATTTCTTCAAACCCTAACTTTTGAACCGCATAGTCTAGCAGCTGCTCGTAGCGCAACACTTTCACTTCCCCGACACCCGTCACTTGCTCACGATTACAAATAAACTTATATCCGTCATTGCAAGCATCCATCGCTTCAGATGCCACTTGCTCAAACAGCTCCATTACTTCAGTGGCCGTGCGCTTAAACAAAAAGACATTGTAAAGCGCAACTGCACGATAAGGCGTTTGCGTTGAATATTGCAATTTCAAATCCTTTTGTTGCAATGAAACCGGTAGCGGTGTAGTTTCTCCAAGATCCGTTTCACGGAACAATTCGTTCCACTCCATGCGCTGTGTAAGAAATGATGCAATATAGTTCGCGGTTATCCCTTTTAGCGGCTCTCCGACATGTGTCTCTTTTCCATAAAATAAGGCAGCCGGCATAATTTTACCGATTGTTCCTGAGTAAATATATTCTTCGATATCCGTCGGACTCTGTGAGAATGATGGTTCACTGTTTAAAAACAGTTTATAGGTTAAGCCTTGTTCCTCACGAATGCGGACAAGTTCTTTGACAGCGGAACGCATGCCCGCTGAGTTCACTTCTTCATCAGCAACAGTCGTTACTAACAAATTAATCGGCCATTGTTCTACACTCGCTTTTTCGATAAGCTGCATATGAAGCGCTAGTCCCATTTTCATATCCATCGTACCGCGACCGAATAGATATTTCCCCGTCTTCAGATCATCGCGGACAATTTCCGGAAGATCCGCATTATGCTTAGGCTCTGATAGCATTTTTGTCAGCATCTCGGGATAAATCGCAAAAGGTTCCAACACACCATATTCTTCCGTCCAGACGGTATCGAAGTGGCTTAGAAGAACTATTGTTTCAGTCGCCTTAGGATGTTTGTACAAAGCAGTAACATTTTGACGACCAAGGCCCGCATCGTGAAGGGCTATCTTGTCTGGATTATCTTGAAAGTACTCCAGTTCATTTAATTTCGACACTAACTTCGGAGCAAATGTAGTCTCTCCCTCTGTTAACGTACGGCTATCCCAGCTAACGAGTTCACACAACAATTCGCGAAGAGTAGAAGGTGTATCCCAAAGTCGGTGTTCCATTCTAAAACCTCCCATAAGTGAAATATAGTACAGTTATGATAAAAGTCTCTCTGAAAGATTCAGTTTCGTTTCAAGGACAAGTAGTACGTAGGTATAAGTAATACGAATATATCCTGCTCCATATTCGATGAGGTTCTTACAGGAACAGCAGCAACAATACCGTTTTCGATTAGTCTTTTCGGAATTGTAAAGGAGTCTATTTGCTTAATAACATCTAATCCCATTTTAACTGATTAAGACAGACATTGTTAACAAAAACGCAAAACGACTCCTGCGCAATAATGTGCAGGAGTCGTTTCAATTTCTTATAAAAACACAATAAATGCTAACACTGCCGCCAATACAAGTCGGTAGATAGCGAAAGGTACTAGCTTAACGCGTGAGATAAGCTTCAAGAAGAAGCGAATCGAGATTAGTGCGAAAACAAATGCACTGATGAAACCAACGATGTAAAACGACAAATCATCAACTGATAAATGCTCCCAGTTTTTCAATATGGACACCAGACTCGCGCCCATCATGATAGGAACCGCCATGATGAATGTAAAATCAGCTGCTGTCTTATGGTTCATGCCGAACAACACGCCACCCGAAATCGTTGCGCCCGAGCGCGAAAATCCTGGCCATAGGGACAGACACTGAACAAGACCAACCGTGAATGCCTGCTTGTATGTTATCTGATCCAATGTGTTCACCCACGGTTTTTTCGGTCCGAATTTATCCGCGACAATCATAAGAATTGAACCGGCGACTAGCGCAAAAATAACCGTTTCAACACCCGATAGCTTTAAATCTATATAATCTTTGAGTGCAAATCCAACAATAACTGCTGGCAACATGCCAACAATGACGTGTGCTAAGTTGAAGCTAGAATTCATTTTTTGACCTTCAATTTTATAGAGACCCACCAAGCTGAATAGGCGCTTCCTGAAAACGATAACAACGGCTAAGATTGAACCCAATTGAATAACTATCTTAAATGTGAATGCCGAACGATCACCCAAAAACTCAGTTGTTTTCAGCCACATATCATCGACAATAATCAAGTGACCTGTCGATGACACCGGTGCAAACTCCGTCATCCCTTCAACGAATCCAAGTATTAACGCTTTGATCAAATCAAATAATTCCATAGGTTAGTTACACTCTCTTTCTACGGTAGCGAATGTACCAAATACATACCGCTATACCGCCAATTCCTATTAATACATACGCCACGTTCGAATAAATATCCATATAGTGGACGATTGACTCCCAATTATCACCGACTGCCGCGCCGATGGAAACGAGTGTTGCATTCCAAATCAAGCTGCCGATTGTTGTTAGCAGAATGAATAGTGGGAAATTCATACCCGACATACCTGCCGGAATCGAAATAAGGCTCCGAATCAGTGGGACAAGACGACAAAGCAGTACTGTCCAAGGACCGTATTTGTCGAACCATGCGTCCGCCCTGTGAATGTCTTTTCGAGTAAGACGCAAAATAGATCCCCATCGATCGACAATCTTCTCAAGACGTGGCACATCGAGAAATGACCCGATACTATACAAAATCATCGCGCCGACAACCGATCCAACTGTCGCGGTAATGATGACACCCACCTGCGTCATATCTGAATACGTCGTCATGAAACCACCAAACGTTAAAATAACTTCAGATGGTATAGGTGGGAAGATATTCTCAATCATAATTAATAAAAACACGCCAAAATAACCAAACTGGCTCATAAATTCAGTAATCCAATTTTCCATGCTGCTCCACCGCCATCTATTACTTTACTAAATATGGGCCCTCTATGCAAATAGAGTTCGACAGCAGAAAGGACGATTCAGCACGACTAGAAGTTTCGTTTTCTGTAATGTATTTTACGCAAGAAGAGGTACAATTATGAGTTCATTTTTTCTGCATTCGATTTTAACGGTATCAACGAATTATTTTATGGACTTTCTTTTACCATTGATAGATCGTTTGATTGAAATAATTTCGCTACTCAATTTCAGAAGTTCTTCATCTAATGCCCAAAGTTCCTGATTTAAACACGTCACTGCTCCCTAATTTGAATATCTCCTATTTTATGCTTTGATTTTAAAAACATACTTTTAAAATGTGGATATCTTTGTTTTTTATTAAGTTATCCTCATTTGAAGTGGATAACTTAATGAAATTGTTGATAATTTCAGAAAATTATTTCTTATCCACAGAACTATTTGATTAAATCTTTACTTTCGGAAAAAGTTATCCACACTGACCATGTCAACAAAAATATAGCCATCCGATATTTACCGGATGGCCCACATTCATTCTTCTTCGAGATTCACAGTCAATTGGTCACGCAAAGCTCTTTTCAAGAACTTACCTACAGATGTTTTCGGTATCTCATTCATGAAAATAACGTCGTCCGGAACCCACCATTTTGCAAATTGATTTTCAAGATAGCTTAGTAATCGCTTCTTCATTTCTTCGTCTGCTTTTTGTCCCTCATGTAGAACAACACAAGCAAGCGGACGCTCCAACCATTTTTCGTGTGGCACCGCAATCACCGCCGCCTCGAATACAGCTTCATGGGTCATCAGCGCGTTTTCAAGATCAACGGATGAAATCCATTCACCACCACTTTTAATCAAGTCAGCCGTGCGATCCACCAACTTGAGGTAACCGTCTTCTGTGATTACTGCGATGTCTCCAGTATGGAACCATCCGTCTTGAAAGGCTATAGCAGTTCCACCATCTTTATAGTACTCACTCGCAACCCAAGGACCTTTGATCGTTAATTCGCCCATTGTTTTGCCATCCCAAGCCACTTCTTTACCCTCTTTAACAATCCGAACCTCGAGTCCCGGCATTGTTAACCCTTGGAGTGCCCGCATTTCAATTCTCTCATCCATTGTTAAATTATCCATTTTCGATGTAAAAACTGACAAACTAACAAGCGGCGTCGTTTCTGTTAAACCATAGCCAACAATAAATGGAACACCGTGTTTCTCTTCGAATGCACGAATCAAACCTTTTGGCGAAGCCGATCCGCCGCTGACAATAGCACGCAATGACGAGATATCCCGTGGATTTTGCTCAAGTTCTTTCAATACTGCCAGCCAAATTGTTGGCACACCTGCAGTAAGCGTTATTTTTTCCTGCTCTATTAAATCAAGGATGAGCGCTGGATTGAAGCCAGGACCGGTTAAAACTTGTGTAGTGCCAAAGAAGACGGCTGCAAAAGGCATTCCCCAAGCATTCGCGTGGAACATCGGAACGATTGGCATAGCAACATCCCGTTCTCCTATACCCATCGAATCAGCCAGCCCCAGTGCATAACTGTGCAGCACAAGCCCACGGTGTGTATAAACGACTCCTTTTGGATTTCCAGTTGTTGCGGATGTGTAACACATGCCCGCCGGCGTATTTTCATCCAGATCCTCTGGGAATACGTAGTCATCTGACGCAGCTTCAAGCAAAGCTTCGTATGAATGTACATTTTTAAGCGATGTTTCTGGAATTTCTTTACTATCCCCCATAATGACGTAATGTTTCACGGTCTTTAACATAGGTGCCAGTTGCGATAGGTGCGGGAATAAATTATCATCGACAAGCAATATTTCATCTTCCGCATGGTTAATCACATACGCAATATGTTCAGGAGACAAACGGATATTAATCATATGAAGAATCGCACCTGTACACGGTACCCCGAAGTAAGCCTCTAGGTGGCGATGATGGTTCCAGCCGAACGAACCTACTTTTGTTCCATGTTTCATCCCAAGTTTCGTAAGCGCATCCGCAAGTTGCCGTAACCGTTTTGCGAAATCTCTGTATGGTATCCGATGAATTGTATTTTCTGCTGTCCTCGAAATGATTAATTTGTCAGGAAAATACTGTTCAGCCCGTTTAACAAATGACGATAATAAAAGTGGTGTTTGCATCATAAATCATCCATCTCCTTTTCAGTTGGAATTAATGATTTTCACTTTTTTGCCTTATCCCTTTCGCCTGCCAATAGGGGTGTTCGGATAAATCGGAGACCCGCATTACAGGTGTCAAACAAAAATCAGTTCTCAGTGAAATAGCGAGCCATTCACTCCATGTCATCGTCTCGATGTAAGCGCTTACTTCTAAATGTTCGAGAGTGCCTGTGGCATAGAATGCATAGTGTTTCCACTCAGGATGTTTTGCAAATTCACAGAAGTTGTCCCAAAACTTTGGCTCAAGAGCCCCAAGCGCAACGTGACGACCATCTTTTGTCTGATACAATCCGTAACAAATGGACGTACCATCGATCTCTGGAATACCTCTATCTGAAATACCTTTTTCATTGTATGCCAGATGCGTCCCTTGAAAATCAGCCAATACCTCAGTAATTGCAATGTCGACGAATGCACCTTCTCCTGTACTAAACTTCTGTACTAGTGCCGCGAGAATACCTTCTGAAACTGCAACCGCACCGCAATAATCTGCAAGTGTATTTTGAGGATGAATTGGATTTCCTTCCTGATTAGTAAGTTGGGAAAGAATTCCCGACATCGCCAAATAATTAATATCATGACTCCCTACTTCAGTTAGAAGCCCTGATTGACCATACCCCGTCATCGAACAATAAATAATATCCGGTTTCAATGCTTTTACAGTGTCATAATCAAATCCAAGACGTTTCATCACACCTGGTCTGAACGATTCCAACAGCACGTCCGATTTTTTGATAAGTTCTATCAACGATGCTTTACCTTCTACGGTTTTCAAATCAAGGGTGACGAATTCTTTCCCTATATTGTTTGCTTGATGGACGATGCCGCCACTCATGTTTTTCGCTGGATCGCCGCCCGGAGGTTCTACTTTAATGACATGGGCTCCCATATATGCAAGACGCATCGCAGCATACGGTCCCGGAAGATAATATGTGACATCCAGCACATTTATACCTTTTAACATACTCATTTCCTACAATCCCATATTTTTTGCGATGATGACCTTCATGATTTCATTCGTCCCTGCGTAAATCGATGCGACTGGGATGTCCCGGTACCGTCTCGCAATTTTATATTCCTCCATATAGCCATATCCGCCGTGCAGCTGCATGCATTCCGCCGAAATTTCACGCGCTGTATCGGTAAGCCAATATTTGGCCATCGATACTTTTGTGACGACATCTTTACCGGCAAGATGATCCTCGATTAGGGATTCGACAAAAGACTTGCCAATTTCCACTTTCGTTGCGATTTCTGCTAGTTTAAACTGTGTATTTTGAAATGATCCAATTGGTTTGCCAAATGCTTTCCGTGACTTTACATAGTCTAATGTCATTTCCAACATGTCTTCTGATGCAATTTGCGCAGCAATCGCGACAACAAGCCGCTCTTGCTGAAGTTTTTCCATCATGTAACTGAACCCTTTTCCTTCCTCACCAACTAAATTCGATACAGGTACACGGCAATCTTCAAAAAATAGCTCCGCTGTATCTTGGGAATGCAAACCGACTTTATCAAGCTTACGTCCTCTCGTGAAACCAGCTGTTCCCTCTTCAATGACAAGTAAACTAACTCCCCGGTGTTTCGGCTCGGCTTTCAAGTCAGTTTTCACAGCGACAAGTATGAGGTTCCCATTAATTCCGTTCGTAATGAATGTTTTTTGACCGTTGACGACATAGTGATCACCGTCTTTTATGGCTGTCGTCTGGATATTGGCTAAGTCTGATCCTGTTCCTGGCTCAGTCATGGCAATCGCCGTAATAATGTCTGCGCTTATACAACCCGGCAGCCAGCGTGCTTTTTGCTCTGTCGTACCAAACGATTCGATATAAGGAACGACGATGTCATTGTGTAAACCCACTCCGGTAAGACCCCCTCCTACGCGTTCGAGTTCTTCTCCGATGATGACACCATAGCTAAAATCAAGTCCGAGCCCGCCGTACTGTTCTTCAACTTGCGGACAAAGAAAGCCCATTTGTCCAAGTTTTTTCCAAAATGCAATCGGAACAAGCCGCTCTTTTTCCCATAAGTCATAATTCGGAACTGCTTCTTTCTGAAGAAACTTTCGAAGCGAATCCCGAAACATGTCATGCTCATCTGTTTCAAATCTGTATTTCCCCACTGGTTAAACCCCCTTTTTTTCCATGAGTTCCAAAAAGATATATGTTATCTATCAGCGCTCGTCGATGATATATCTTTAACTTTCGACTTCCAAATCACTTCGGTTGCATCCGGATCGCCCCGTCTAATCGGATGACTTCACCGTTTAGCATCGTATTCGTGAAAATGCTTTCAACAAGCATTGCATATTCGTTCGGCCGGCCAAGTCGTTTCGGAAACGGCACCATTGAAGCAAGTGATAAACGCGCAGCTTCAGGTAATCCGTCAAACAGCGGTGTTTCTACAAGACCCGGCGCAATTGTCATCACACGAATCCCGAATGCCGCAAGTTCACGCGCAATCGGTAATGTCATCCCAACGACACCGCCTTTTGATGCACTGTATGCACTCTGTCCAATTTGCCCTTCGAACGCAGCAACGGAGGCTGTATTTACAATAACTCCGCGCTCTCCTTCTTCGTTTGGTTCGTTCTCTTGCATAGCAGCCGCTGCCACACGAATCACGTTAAAGGTCCCTATCAAGTTAACCCGTATCACTTGTTCAAATTGTTCAAGCCCCATCGGAGTACCTCGCGATACGACTTTACCTGGTGTCGCAATGCCTGCGCAATTGACTACGGCAGTTACCTTCCCGAAAGTCCCTTTGACGGAGGCTACATTCGCCTCCACTTCTTCCGCACTTGCCACATCCGTTTTCAAGAATACAACATTTTTTTCCCCAAACTCATTTGCAAGTGCCAATCCACGCTCTTCATTCATATCGAAAATAGCTGCTTTTCCGCCGGCATCGATTATCCTTCTTACAGTGGCCTCCCCAAGACCTGATGCTCCGCCTGTTACGATTGCGACAACCTGCTCCATTTCCATCCCTGAATCCCCTTTTCAATCACGCCTCGGTGTGATTGCGTCAAGATTTTGAATTGAGCTTGCTCAATTAACTCCCTTCAAAATCTTTGACATCCGCCGGAGGCTTTAAGAGGGAGGAATTGAACTTCATTCCTCCCTCTTAAATGCGTTCGATAATTGTAGCGTTAGCCATACCCATTCCTTCGCAAACCGCGAGCAATCCGTATCGACCTTCTGTCCGTTTTAGTTCATGGATCATTGATATAAGCAATTTCGTTCCAGTCGCGCCAAGTGGATGGCCAAGTGCAATGGCACCGCCGTTCGGATTCAATTTCTTAGGATTTCCCCCGGTTTCTTTCAGCCAAGCTAGTGGAACTGGTGCAAATGCTTCGTTCACTTCATACATATCCATATCTTCTATTGAAAGACCCGCTTTTTCTAATACTATCCGGGTCGCTTCTATAGGCCCTGTCAGCATTAACGTGGGATCAGACCCTACAACAGAACGCGCAACAATGCGGGCAATCGGTTTGAGTCCAAGCTCATTCGCTTTCTCCTGTGACATTAGAAGTACCGCCGATGCGCCGTCACTCATTTGACTAGCATTACCCGCAGTGATTACGCCATTTTCATCAAAGACTGTTCGTAACCCAGCCAGCACTTTCGTTGTCGATTCGGGACGAGGCCCTTCATCTTTAGAAAACATTTCAGTTGTACCATCATCTCTCTTGATTTCAACAGAGACGATTTCTTCTTCAAACTTCCCTCCATCGATTGCCCGAATTGCCCTTTGGTGGCTTTCGAATGAAAAGCGGTCAAGTTCCTCGCGTGATAAATTCCATTTTTTAGCGATTCGTTCCGCCGATAGTCCTTGATTAATAATTTCATGTTTTTCTATGAGTTTTGGACTTGGTTTTGATTCTCCCATGTTGGACTTCATGGGCGCGCGCGTCATACTCTCCACGCCGCCTGCAATGACAATATCCATATCTCCCGAAAGAATGGCTTGTGACGCAAAATGCACAGCTTGCTGACTTGAACCGCATTGTCGATCGATTGTTACTCCAGGTACATGAACAGGAAATCCAGCGATAAGTGCTGCAGTTCTAGCAATGTTACCGCCCTGCTCTCCTGCCTGCGTCACACATCCTAAAATAACGTCTTCAATTGCGCCTTTATCAATTCCGGCACGCTTGACAAGCTCCTCAAGCACTATCGCTGCGAGGTCATCTGGTCTATAATTTTCAAAACTTCCCTTTCTTCTACCAATCGCGGTCCGTACCCCTTCAATAATAACAACTTCTCTCATTCCCCTATCACCCCTCTCAGATAAGCGACTTTACAATGACACTCCATTTTTAGTTTCTACACGCAACTGTTATTTCGACAGTTTACTAAATTCATAGATTATTCTCATAACAATAGTTTACATGAAATCCCTACTATTTTCCATAGCTATAGTAAATCAACTCAGCCTTAAGACCGAGTTGCAAATCCGTACAGCGCCTGTTTGGACAAGTGTAAAATCGTTATAAGATTAAGCTACAAACGAAAGGAGGAACAACACATGAAGAAACTTGGTTTTGCAGTACTTGGTATTACGGCAGCAATCATCGTCCTTGTGAATCTTGGATCACTTCTTGCACTGGCCTTTTCTGCATTGATTGCATATGCAGGGTTCCATTATTTCAGAAAAAGTAATTCTACAATCTCGAAATTTTTCTGGGGCGGCGTACTCATTCTCGCCTTGTTAAGCGCTATAGCGAATGTACCAGCGTTCATCGGAATTCTCGCAATTCTCGGTGTTTGGTATGCTTGGCGTAAATGGAAAGGCTCGGAAAACAACAATGTCATCAGTAATGTTTCAAACGATCCCTTTGTAAACTTTGAACGCCAATGGAATGACATCACAAAATAAGAGGAGGAACTATCAATGAACTCACTTTGGAATAGATTTAAATACTCGTTACAAGCAGATCTCCATACTCTATTCGACAAAAAGGAAACGAAGAACCCAATCGCAATGTTGAACCAATATATTCGTGAGGCTGAAAAACAGACTGATTCAATCGGGAAATTACTTGAACGACAAAGCACATTGCAAAATGAATTACAAAAAGAATTGTCAGAAGCAGAAAAAATGGCGGACAAACGTCGGAGTCAGCTTGAACTTGCAATAGTTGCTGGTGAACAAGACCTAATCGCATTCGCCGAAGAAGAAATTTCCGCGTACGATACACGTGCTGCAGAACTATCTGAAAGTGTTATGGAGACAGCTTACGAATTAATCTCTTTAGAGCGCAAATTCGAAGAGATGAAACATAAAGTAAAAGATATGAAAGTGCGTCAGCTACAATTGATGGGCAAAGAAAACGTAACGCGCGCCCATCACCGCATGGACGAAGTTATTTCTCCGAAAAATGCAGACAGTAATATCGGTACAGTTGGCGAGATGAAAAAGTATATTGAAAACCTTGGTGGGAAGATTGAACGTGAATTCGAAACGTCTTCAATGGACCGCCGACTTCAATCATTAGAGAAAAGTTCCGCAAAAGATACGGAAGTTGTGTAAACTAGACTGTAGGAGGAGGGTGTTTTCAGGAAATGGCAATAGTTGCCCACCTTCCTTTTCCTTTTTTCAAAAAATCTGACCTCAAGAAGGAGGAGCAAAAAATGGATCGTACGAATACGAGCAAAATTACATTTTGGGGATTTACCTTTCTGCTGCTCATATTTGTCGAATCGGTATTCTTTCATAACGGTAATATCGTGTTCGCCCTTCTTGGTGCCGGATTTATTTATTACGGATCGAAGAAGCGCTCAAAACCTTTCTTTTTCATTGGACTTTTCTTCATCGCGGTCGCGCTTTTCACATTGTGGAGCTTACGATTGCTCATTTTTGGTGGTCTCGTCTATATCCTTGTAAAGTTATGGAAAGGCGTACCGTCTGAAGAAATCATGCGGCCGTTAAAAGAAATCCAACAGGAAACTCCGAACGGCATTTGGAAAAACAAATTATTTTCTGTCCAATCCTCCCCGTTTTCGTCTTATGAATGGGAGGATATTCACGTTCAGGGATTCTTTAGCGATATTCACATTGATGTGACAGATACAGTACTACCAAAAGGAACTTCCTTAATATCAGTGAGACAGGGATTTGGAAAAATCAAAATCGAGTTACCTTATGAAATCCCCGTTCGTATTCATTACACGACATTAATTGGAGACGCCAGAATTTTTGGCATCCATCGAAAACGACTTATCAATGAAACGCTTCATATGAAAGACAGTTATGAAGGCAAAATGCCTGATTCTCCTGAACTCATCATTACACTTTCCACTTGGGCCGGGGATGTTGAGGTGACTAGAAAATGAGAGCAGTCATCGGACGCGGTATTATGCTATCACTTCTACTTCTCACCATTGCAGCGGTGTATGTCTACTTCCTTCTTGGCCTACCTTTGGAGGAAAGTTGGTTCGCCTTTTTCGAGTTGCAATTTGCGGAGGTTCCGCTTGGTTGGTGGGTTTTAAATACGATTTTTGTGCTTGCTTGGGGAATAGCCCTATGGAGTGGTACTTTAGGAAGTTCAAAAGAGAAAGCAATCGAGCAGAGATTAACTGGATTAATTGATGCTGAAAAAGATGTCATTTTAAAAGAGAAACTTTCTCCACGCATGGACCGAGCAATTGGTTCAGTGTCAAATGTCATTCAAACGCAGCGAAAAGGTTTACAGCGGATTATTGATGAACGAGCAGAAGCGCAAGACAAACTTATCCAAGAGCGCATCATTCAAGAACGACAGCGACTTGCACGTGAACTGCATGATTCCGTTTCCCAACAACTATTTGCTGCATCGATGCTAATATCTGCTATCACAGAAAACAACGACGACTTATCAGCACAAAAACCTTTGCTCCAAGTCGAACGCGTTGTACAGCAGGCGCAACTGGAAATGCGGGCTTTGCTTCTTCACCTGCGGCCAGCAGCTTTGAATAATAAATCACTTACAGAGGGACTTGAAGAGCTACTGGTTGAACTCAGAGAGAAAGTACTGTTCGATATCCGTTTTCGTTTAGAAGAAGTGAATCTGTCGAAAGGGGCGGAAGATCATTTGTTCCGAATTGCACAGGAAACGTTATCCAATACTCTTCGCCACGCACAAGCAACAGAAGTCGAAGTACTATTTGTAGAACGGGACGGCCTTGCTATCTTCCGCGTGCAAGATAACGGGATTGGGTTCAAGGACAGTGATGGAAAAGGCGGTTCCTATGGACTCCAAAATGTCAAAGAGCGTGCAATTGAAATCGGGGGTTCTTGCAAAATTGTTTCTGTACCATCCCAAGGTACAATTGTTGAAGTAAAATTGCCTACCCGAAGAGGAGATGAATCGAATGATCAAGATCTTATTAGTGGATGATCATGAAATGGTCCGCATTGGTGTGTCAGCTTATTTGCAGATTCAGCCGGATATGGAAGTCATCGGTGAAGCGGGAAACGGGAGAGAAGCAGTAGAAAAAGCACTCGCACTACGCCCCGATATCATTTTAATGGATATGGTTATGCCTGAAATGAATGGTGCAGAAGCAACCGCGGAGATTATTAAAGAGTGGCCTGAAGCGAAGATTGTCATTGTTACAAGTTTTTTGGACGATGATAAAGTATATCCCGCACTTGAAGCCGGAGCTCTCAGCTATATATTAAAAACCTCAAACGCCAAGCGAATCGCGGGAGCAATTCGTGAGACTTTGAAAGGACAGACGGTGTTGGAGCCTGAAGTAACTACGAAGATGATGCAAAAAATGCGGGCTGGCAAGGACCGGCAACTGCATGATGACTTAACGGAGCGTGAACTTGAAATTTTAATGCATCTTGCGAAAGGAAAAACGAATCAGGAAATCGCTGATGATTTATTTATTGCACTGAAAACAGTGAAGACGCACGTCAGCAACCTGCTATCTAAACTAGAAGTCCAAGACCGGACGCAAGCGGTCATTTATGCATTCACACACGAACTAGTCAATTGACATATCAAAAGCGCAGTGCGCCTGTTCAGAGGCGACAGGCATATAAAAAAAGGCAGCCATGTAGATTCGGATAGTCTCCGTCTCTAAGTGGCTGCCTTACTTATATCATTATTCCCCTGCCAAGCGGCTCAGCGCGTTAATCATACCAGCGTGAATGCCTTCATGCCAAACTACAAATTGAGCGACCGCATCTACTGTTGCCATCGTATGCAAAGGTCCGATTGACATCGGTTCTTGTAACGAATTATCCAATTTTCCACCGAGTGCTTTTATAATACGCTCCGGTTGTTCCTCCAACGCCACGAGAAGCTCTTCTATGGAAGGAATGTTCCCCTCCCAGCCCTCTGGAGTCGAGCCCGATACAAAAAATGAAATCCATTCCGGATTAACAAGGTCATAGCCCTCCACTGCTTTTTGAACAAGCGTTTCCATCGAGACAAAAATATGACCCGCGTTCCAGCGAATCGTGTTGCTGAATCCTGCAGGTTGTGTGTCCCATGCCTTTTCACTTATTTTGGCTACACGGCCAAGTGTGTATATACGACTGAATTTCAATTGATTCAATGTTTCGATTATAATCATCCCTTTCTTAATTCTCCCCCTCTACTCTATCGTACCCTCAAGAAAAATCAAAGCGGCCACTCCATATAGGGGTGACCGCTGCTTAATTATGGTTTAAAAGGATCTTCATTCGGTTTCTCTTTGTTCCATTTTTCGTGTGTATGCTGATCAAAATTACTTATTTCTTTATCTACCTCGCCATTAGGAGAACCTACGCCCGATACCGGTTTATTATTACCCGTATTCGTATTATTTATCTTATTTTCGGCGAAAGCAGACGGTTTGTTCTCACCCGTCTCTTCCTGTTCATTTTCTCTGAAAACTTCCGATGTATTTGAATCGGAAGGATCCGCAAGCGGTAGCTCATCGGATTTAGACATCCCTTTAACATTTGGTTCTAGATCGTCTTTGTTTGGATAATTGCCATCTGATTTTGTCATATCTACTTTAAATCCTCCCTCTTCGTACGGGGAACCGGGATACGCTTTCCGTCCGTCCCCTCGCACGGTTCTCATTTTTTTATTTTGAGTCTTGTTGCTTTAACTTTCGCTATCAAAAATAGCCAATCGTTAACACAAGTATTGCTAGTAGTAATTCAGGTAACCCATTGAAAAGATTAATATATTACGGATTTCTGAACGTATGATGCCCTTCATTCACTAAATAACCTTGAAGAGACGCAAACCTATTTTCAGAATCCTGTGAAACCATTATCCCACTATTTCGTCTTATTTACAATAAACAGGGGGGGATTTTTTGAAGAAATCGCTTTTTTTTGCTATGCCGCTAATCAACATCGCTATTCTTATCTGGATTGAACAAAGTCTTGAGGTTGAATACATATGGAAAACGATGGCGAAGGTTGTTCTATTTCTACTGATTCCACTCATTTTATATAGGAAGTTTGGATTTCCATTCTTACGATTACGCGGTACAGATTCTAAAAGTATGGGTATCGCAAACGCTTCGGGAATCTTAATAATGGCCGTTATCATCATGTCATTTCTCCTATTAAAGCCATTCATTAATCTCAATGAACTTATTGTCGATTTAGAAGACGCTGGTGTAACAGCTACAGTGTTCCCTTTCATCGCATTCTATATTTTGTTCGGTAATTCGATGCTGGAGGAGTTTTACTTCCGCGGCCTGTTGCCAAGTCTCATGGGCAATTCAAAAATCCGACTTCTTGTTCCATCTTTCCTGTTTGCGGTTTACCATATTGCCATTTTTTTACCTTGGTTTAGCCCGGCACTTCTCGTAGTAGCCGTTGCGGGACTTTGGTTGGGAGGAGTGATCTTTCAGTTGGCCAATGAAAAAAGCGGAACCATTTTGCCCTCCTGGACGATACACATGTTTGCAGATATCGGTGTTTTACTTGTTGGAGTGTATATTATTTATTTCTATTGAAAGGATGAGTCTACCGCGTCCTTAAGTTTTTCAATACAGTCTCGGTCACCAATCGCAATAAGGATGTCTCCCTTGCT
This sequence comes from Sporosarcina sp. Y1011, assembly GCF_057669885.1. Taxonomy (NCBI): domain Bacteria; kingdom Bacillati; phylum Bacillota; class Bacilli; order Caryophanales; family Caryophanaceae; genus Sporosarcina; species Sporosarcina sp. Y1011. The sequence goes on from NZ_JBYHFP010000002.1 coordinate 361,743, forward strand.
AAACTTCATTTTTAAATCAGGATTACTGATTAGTTCTTTTTCCCGCATTATGGCGACGAGAGTGACGCCATACTTTCTCCGTATGTCCAACTCATCAACGGTCTGTCCAAGAAGCGTCGAATGTCCATCCAACAAGATTTCTTCGACCATAAAGTCCTTATTCCCCGAACGAATAAGCTTATTTATATAGTCAATTCCTGTCGGTTTTATAACGGACATGGCTAGCTCGCGCCCTCCGATAACAGAAGGATTAATGACCCGGGTTGCGCCTGCCCTTTTCAACACATCTTCTGACCCCTCTTTTTCTGCACGTGCTGCGATTTCTATATCCTCATTCAAACTTTTTGCCGTTAAGGTTATAAAAACGTTGTCCGCATCGCTTTCCAGTGCTGTAATCAATCCCTTAGCATGATCGACACGCGCTTTCAACAGAATATCCTTATTCGTCGGATCACCAATGAGCCGAAGAGTTCCCCGATCGACAACTGCAAGTATTTCCTCCTCGTTGTCATGAATGTAGAGTATTTTCGTCTCGCCTTCCTCCTCTTTTAGTTGCTTGTATACCTGTTGCGCAACGCGGCCGAATCCACACACAATGATATGATTTTCCAACTTTCCTATTTCATGATTCATCTGCTTCTCCCACACTTTCTCTGCTAATTGTTTTTCAATAATGTACGTAGCCGCTGTACCAAGTCCATATGTCACAATCGCAACCCCTGCCGGCACGAGGAAAAGCGCAAATCCTTTACCTCCATTTGTCACTGGATAAATATCCCCGTATCCAATCGTCATGACGGAGATGATTGTCAACCATAATGCATCGAAAAACGGTAGGTCTTCGAAAAACATGAATCCTACAGTTGCGAAAATTAACAGAAATATTATTGCACCCATCAGAAATAACAGACGCCGGGAACCCTGACCAATATCAAGCCATCTTTTTTTAAACAAACCAATCATCTCCCAAATTACAGTACCAGACGTAGCATCTGTTTTAGTTAATCATTCCTGCTAAAGGAAAACCTTAAACCCTTTTCACAATTAATGATCCTGACAATAGAAAGAAGCTGTAAGCAATGCCTCGTTTAAATAAAGGCATTGCTTACAGCTTACTTCGTTATCTATTTATTAAACCGCCGCCACGACGACCGTTACTTTGAATAAATCTCCATCTACTTCAATTTTCATATTCCCATTATGCAAATCGACGATGGATTGTGCAATCGCAAGACCAAGTCCAGAACCGTCCGTTTGACGTGATGCATCAGCCCTTTTGAATCGTTCAAACAATTCGTCAGTGTTTTCACCAAGCTCATACTTCGTCACATTTTTCACGACGAATTCCGCGTTATCTCCCACTTTTCGAAGTGTAATATAGACACGGGTACCCGGCAATGTGTATTTAATGGCATTGACAATCAAATTATCCAGTACGCGCCACCATCTTTTCCCGTCGACATAGGCAACAAGCGTAGACTCTGGTAAGTTCACCCTAAAATCAAGGCCCGATTTCGAAATTTCTTCTTCGTGCTCTGCAAGTGCTTGCTGAAGCAATTGTGTCAAATCGACACGTTGTTTGTGAAGCTCCAAGTTACCGCTTGCCATTTTCGAAACTTCAAATAAATCCTCAATCAATGTCTTTAAACGCTGTGATTTCCTATCTAAAATATCTATATACTTTGTTCTTTCTTCGGCTGTGATATCTGCCTTTTTCAATAGATCCGTGTACGTTATAATTGATGTTAATGGTGTCCTAAGATCATGACTAACGTTCGTAATAAGTTCCGTTTTTAGGCGTTCACTCTTCGCTTGTTCGGTCATGGAACTCCGGACACCTTCGCGTAAATTATTGAGATTCCGTGCATGATCGGCAAGCGGTGATTTCCCTTCGATTTTAATTTCCTCATGAAGACGTCCATTCGCCATCGCTTCAGTAGCCACAATAATACGATTCAAATACGCCGTTCTTCTCACGAATATATAGAGGAATGGCAATCCAGCGAAAAATAGAAGTGGAATGTAAATCATAATTAATATAGGTTGCATGAGAACACCGAGAAACCCGATGCCCGCTAGGAAAAAACCGATTAATAGAAGGAACATTTGTCTACCAATTGAACGATTCAAAAACATTCCTTGCCACGCAAGTATAAATCTCAAACTATAACTATCCTTAATTTCTTGCTTCAACGTCTCTTCATCTTTTAGTCGTTCCATGAAATTAGCCGCCTGAAACACTGTTAGCAAAACGAGGATTGCAAGGAAAAGACAAGAAATTATATACATTAGTAAATTTTCAAGGCCATAAAAATAGACAAAGTCTGCAACAATTAATAAATGAGTATAGAGCATCAGCAATGTTATTACCAACAGAGCTCCTTTTACATCGATTTTTATACGATTATACCAGTCTGCCCCTCTTCTACCCTTCACCCAGTTCTTATTGAAACGAAACTTTGTCAACAGTAGGATTAATGCAATTACCCCCGCAACCCAAGTTCCATAGGCAATGTATTTAGATTTGTTAAACCAGATTGCCTGTTGACCGTAAACCCCTTCCAGTAATGCCGCTTTTGAAACGGCGACAATCCCTTCGAAATCTCGTTTAGGATTCTCGATTATTGATGGGTTACTGTCGATGTATTCTCCAGAATGGTTTCTAGTGTACTGATACAAATCATTGGTATTTATACGAAGTGACTTCGCCTCAAAGTACCCTTCCTCGGAATCAAACACGTTCTGATAGACAGTGGACACGTTGACATTTCCAGACGAAAACATTTCACCCGTTTCCACATCTTTCAATTCGTAGGCAATGTGTGAGAAGTTATAACCATCCATACCATTGATATGATCATTTACATATTGTTCAAGTGCCTTTCCTTTTTCAGAACGGACTTTTTCCTCTACATACTTATCATCTTGGAAGTTTTTTCGAATATCATCTGTTTTTAATTCTTGTTCTTTGACCAGTTCTGTTTTCAGCACTTCATTGCCAGCTGCTGTCGCCTCTGCGATTCGGTCTTGATATTGGGCTGCAATATTGGCAATTTGTTCTGCCAATGTGCCGTAACGCTCACGATGCTCTGCGATTTCCTCCTTTGATACGTTGATTTGTTTTTTCTCCTTTTCCACATCAATCGGATTCAAAACCGTCGTACTAATCCTGTCATAAAAACTTTCCATTTCTGATTTGAATTCATCTGTATCTACAAAGCTATTCCCTACAAACCTCGGACCCGTGTTTATAATAGAGACAAGCGCCGTTAAAAACAAGGCGATCAGGATTGACCAGACAACTAGAGGCATTCGTTTATTTTTCATATTCATACATTTCCTTTCACTATCCGGGTGAAGTAAGCAATCGCTCTACCGGAACGTTCCATTCCATTACCGACCAGGTCAATGATGTGGGAGAAACAGTAACCGATACTTAAAGCCGCAATGACAATAGCGATGATTGACCAAGCTACACCCCAGTCATTTTTCGATTTTGTAACCAATGCCCCACACCACCTTTACATATCTCGGATTTTTCGGATCTGCTTCAATTTTTTCGCGTATTTTACGTATATGCACCGCAACGATATTTTCAGCATTGTACGCTGCTTCATTCCAAACGCGCTCGTAGATTTCATTGATGGAAAATACACGCCCCGCATTTTTCATCAGCAACTCTGTGATTTTGTATTCAATTGGTGTCAGTTTTACCACGTCACCATCAATAGTGATTTCCTTTGCTTCTTCATCAAGAACAAGCCCGTCGATTTCTACTTTTTTCTGACCATCGTATGTCCCAAATTGGATATAGCGACGCAATTGCGACTTCACACGGGCCATCAACTCCATCGGATGGAAAGGTTTCGTCACATAATCATCTGCGCCAACGGATAGTCCATGGATTTTATCAGAGTCTTCCACCTTCGCACTCAGCATAATAATCGGGATATTGCGCGCTTCCCGAATTTTGAATGTCGCAGTAATACCATCCATATTTGGCATCATAATATCGAGAATAAGAAGATGGACATCATTCGACTTCAGTAGCTCAAGTGCCTCTATACCATCCGCCGCCTTCAGTACCTCATAACCTTCATTTTTCAAATATATTTCAATCCCGTTACGGATATCCTGATCGTCATCCGCTACAAGCACTGTGAATTTCGCCATCTTCCGCACCTCGCTTTTCTCTATGATACCAATTGTAACCGCCAAATCTTAACATTCACCTACTGTAATTATGAAGAATTTCTTAAGAACAGATTATATCGGTAAAAACCCCTGACTTCCCAACTATCGATGGGAGACCAGGGGTTTATCTGACTTCTTCATTTTTCTACCACTGAGCGTCAATACGAGGATTCCGCCTAGCAACATAGCAATGCCCGTCCAGGACGTTCCGTCGAGATGCTCGCCAACCACAATAACACTCAAAACAGCTGCAGTAAGCGGTTCAGCAAGTGATAGAGTAACGGCAGACGACGATGGAATTCTTTTTAATCCGGCTGAAAACAGGATGTACGCTACACTTGTCGTAATTAGTCCAAGATACAGTACCACAGATATTCCCCGAGCAGAAATCAGACCATCCGTTTCGAATAAAAACACAAGTGGCATCAGCAACAACGCACTAATTGAAAAGATGACTGCAACAGCAGGTACAGCGTCCACTTTTTCAAGTACTTCTTTATTTACAAGTGCATAAAAGGCAAACAATAGTCCTGCCCCAAGCGACATCGAAACACCTACTGGATTAACAACGATACCGTCTTTATTTAAAAATAGTAGTGCACACCCCGCAATCGCAAGCGCGGTAGCTGCAAGCCAAATAAGTGTCGGACGTCGTTTTAACAACAACCATTCGATGATTCCAGAAAATACAGGCGAACTGCCAATTGTAACGACTGTTCCTATAGCGACGCCGGTTAATCTAACAGAAGAAAAGAATAGATACTGGAAAATAGCCATTGAAATAGCCGCGTAAATCGTAGCTTTCCACGGCCAATTTCGAAAATTAATTTTTCGCATGATTAGTAATAGAATCAACAATGAAAAACCACCCACCGCAAGCCGTGATGCACCAACTGTCAATGGATGGATGGTTTGCGGGAGAAACGTTTGTGCAGTGCCCGTTGTTCCCCATAGGATTGCGCCTAACAACACGACTGTGTAGGCAATTCGCTGCGACATGATTCCACTGCTCCTTTTCCCTTTATATATAGAAGATACCATGTAATTCGAGAGTTCCAACACTTTAAATCAACTTGACGTAATTAGTAACTATCCACTATAATAATAAATTGTTCATACACGTGGTTCGTAACCATCCCACGCTAAAAAACTAGGAGGAAATAAGTAATGAAAATAAAAACAATGGCCATAAGCGGGATTATTGCCGCTTTATATGTAGCCGTATCTCTATTAATAGCACCACTGGCTTATTCAGCAATCCAATTTCGTATCTCCGAGCTGTTCAACCATCTTGTGGTATTTAATAAGAAGTTCTTCTTCGGCATTGTACTCGGAGTATTCGTCACAAACTTGTTTTCTCCACTTGGCATGTATGACCTATTTTTCGGCGTAAGTCAATCAATTATAGCTCTTTCAATCACGATATTTTCTGCTAAATTTATACCTGGCATTTTCAAGCGATTGGTCTTCAACACACTTGTTTTCACCTTTACCATGTTCATCATTGCTTTCGAGTTAAACCTAGCATTAGAGCTCCCTTTCCTACTTACATGGTTAACAGTTGCAATCGGTGAATTTGTTGTCATGGCAATTGGAATTCCGATTATGATGGCTTTGAATAAACGGTTAAACTTCAAGAAATTGATTTAACCGAAACAGCACCCGCCACTTTATCTACAACTGAATTTTCTAAGGAGGGCTTAGATGTATATCTCCATTCAAGAAGCTGCCGAATATCTTAGCATGCCCGTCGAACAAATTCAGAAGTATGTAAGGGAAGGACGAATCCGTTCTGTCCATGACGGCGAACAATTTCTAGTGAACAAAGATCAGTTTAGTCTTTATTTAGAACAGCTCGAAACATTAAAACACCAAATTGACGAATGGCGTAACGAACCCATTCCACCGGATCGCGACATTAAAGATGAAGATTGAGAAATCGGCTGAAAATCTATGGATTTTCAGCTATTTTTATTTAAATAGAGGACTCCGCATCGTCCTTGCACACGAATGGAAAGGGTTATGAACGGGAATACTTATTTAACCGGACAGTTGCTTTCATTACATTTTGCTAGTATAGTTAAAAACTGTTTCTACATTACCAGTAACACGAGGGGGAAGTATGAAGAAAATATCAAACGTTTTTTATATCACAATTGGTCTCATCATATTGACCGTTGGGTATGGCGCATTTGCCCCTGAAAGTTTTGAAGCAATTACAACGAATATTAAAAACGTTGTTGCATCAACTTTCGGTTGGTACTATATGTTACTCATGTCATTTATGTTAGTCCTGAGTTTCTATTTCATCATAAGTCCATATGGAAAAATCCGTCTTGGAAAAGATACAGATCGTCCGCAATTTTCTACAATTTCATGGATTGCCATGCTCTTTTCTGCTGGGATGGGTATCGGACTGGTCTTTTATGGTGCCGCAGAACCATTGTCACATTTTGCAATCGATCCCGCCACGGAAGCTCCAAATACGGATGCGGCTTTTAAAGAAGGGCTACAACAGACTTTCTTCCATTGGGGGCTCCATGTGTGGGCAATGTACGGCGTAATCGCACTATCTCTTGCCTTCTTCCAGTTCCGCAAAGGCGAACCAGGATTAATTTCAGCAACACTGAAGCCGATATTCGGGAAAAAAATGGTAGGTCCGTGGGGCGTTCTCGTCGATGTACTCGCAGTATTCGCGACATCGTTTGGAGTTGCTACATCTCTCGGCTTCGGCGCTGTTCAAATTAATGCAGGTCTTCATTACTTATTTGACGTTAAAATTAATATCTTTTCTCAAATTGTCATCATTGGGGTCGTTACTGTCCTATTCATCGGATCCGCCTGGTCGGGACTTAGCAGGGGTATTAAATATTTGTCGAATACCAATTTAGTACTTGCACTCGCACTTCTCGGATTTGTGGTTATAGTGGGACCGACATTGCTTATTTTCAATATGTTTACTGATTCGTTTGGGGGTTATTTATCAAATCTCGTTCAAATGAGTTTTCGCACAGCACCTTTAGACTCTAGTGATCGTAGTTGGCTTGACAGCTGGACTATTTTCTACTGGGCTTGGTGGATCTCATGGGCACCGTTTGTCAGTATGTTTATAGCCCGAGTTTCAAAAGGACGTACCATTCGCGAATTCATGATTGGTGTACTTGTTGCCCCTACGCTCCTTGGATCATTCTGGTTTTCAGCGTTTGGAACAACAGCCATCGATATTCAGAAAAGCGGCGTTCTCGATTTGGCGAAAGCCGATACGGAACTAGTCATTTTTGAAATGTTTAGTGCAATGCCTTTGTCTATCGCCGTTTCAGTATTTGCCATATTACTGATTGCATCCTTTTTCATTACGTCTGCAGATTCGGCAACTTTCGTTTTAGGCATGCAGTCGACAAACGGTTCGTTGACACCACCTAATACAGTTAAACTCATTTGGGGTATCATCCAATCGACAATTGCCCTCATTTTACTTTCTGTCGGTGGACTTACGGCCTTGCAAAACACCATTATTATCGCGGCGCTGCCATTCTCATTCGTCATGTTGCTGATGGTTATCTCATTTATCAAAGCTTTGAAAGTAGAAGCTAAGTTAATGAAGCTAAAAAAATGATTTGAAAAGGCGATTCCTGAGATGGAATCGCCTTTTTCTTAACTTTTGATAAGAACCTTTTCACGTTGTCTAACCATATATAAGAAGTCTCCGATCAATGCGCTCGCTGTCGGATACATGCCTGCTCCCGGGCCTACAAGAGTAAGGGACCCTAGATAATCAGTTTCAACAATAATTGCATTATCAACACCGTCGACTCCATATAACGGATTGTCAGGACCAATTAGTACCGGTCCCACACTTCCTCGCAAGACACCCTTTTCATCAATTGAAATCTCCGCGATATGCCGATAACGAAGTTTCCCTTTTAACGCTTCTGCAACATCTTCAGCTTTAACTCCATCGATTCCCACAGTCGGGATGTCTCTCCAATCAGGCTGGGCACCAAATGATAGTGCACTTAAAATCATCAGTTTTCGAAAAGCATCTTTACCACTAACATCGTCAGTCGGATCTGCTTCCGCATAACCAAGCTCTTGTGCTTCAATAAGTGCAGCCTTAAACGAAACTTTCTCTTCCCGCATCTTTGTCAGGATGAAATTTGAGGTTCCATTTAAAATCCCTCTGACTCGTCGTACTCGATCTGCAGGCAACAAGTTTTTTACTGTACGGATAATTGGTACTCCACCCGCTGTAGTTGCTTCATAACCGACCTGAACGCCTCGGAATTCCGCGTGTTTCAATAATGCCGGACCATGTGTCGCGAACATTTTCTTATTTGCCGTTATAATGTGTTTGCCTTTTTCGATTGCATCTGAAAGATACGTATAGGCAGGTTCCTCACCAACAATTGCCTCAAAGATGAAATCAATGTCCGGGTTCATCAGTATGTCCTGGATGTCTCCCGTCACTTTTACCCCGGGTGTTGCTAGACGCACTTTCGCTACATCGCGAACAAGGATGGCAACTATATCGATTTCGCAGCCTGTTTGCTGCTTAATCTCATTCTTTCTTTCATTCAAAATTCTGTAAACCCCTTCACCTACAGTGCCGAAGCCGAGTAGAGCAACCTTGATTGACGGCATTTCGCCACCTCCATGGACTGCTTAATAACAAGTCCCCATTTTTCAGTTTCATTTAAATGGCTATAGGGCGTAACAAACTAAGAGGATTGTCATAGCCATCCTTCTTCCAAAAATTATACTGTTACAGCTACTGCTGCTTCAATAGCCTGCGCTAAATCTGCAATAATGTCTTCTGCTGATTCAAGACCAACCGATAGTCTAATTAGTTCCTCGGTAACGCCTGATTTTTTCAAATCTTCAGGGCCGAGCTGCTGGTGCGTTGTTGATGCAGGATGGATGATCAAGGATTTTGCATCGCCAACGTTAGCTACGTGCGACCAGATTTTAACGTTGTCAATTACGTTTCGACCAGCCTCACGCCCGCCTTTGATGCCGAAAACGATAATGGAGCCGAAGCCGTTTTTCAAATACTTTTTCGCAAGGTCATATGATGGGTGATCTTCGTTCCCAGTATACGTTACCCATTCAACAGATGGATGCTGTTTCAAGAATTCTGCCACTTTGATAGCATTTTCATTATGTCTTGTCACACGCAGATGCAAGGTTTCAAGTCCTTGTAAGAAGTTAAAGGCACTATCCGGATCCAAGCAAGGTCCAAAGTCTCGTAACAATTGAACACGTAGCTTAGTGGCAAACGCCGCACCTGCAGTGTCAATTCCATAACGAAGGCCATGGTAAGATTCATCCGGCTCAGTAAAGCCTGGGAACCGTCCTTGTGTCCAATCAAACGTACCCGCGTCAACAGCAACTCCACCGATTGTTGTACCATGTCCGCCAATCCATTTCGTTGCAGAGTGGATCACGACATCTGCACCAAATTCGATTGGATTTGAACCGTATGGAGATGCAAACGTACTGTCTATAAGAAGTGGTAGACCGTTTTCATGTGCAATGTCCGCAACTGCTTCAATATCAAGCACATGTAAACTTGGATTACCAATTGTTTCTGCAAATAAAGCTTTTGTTTTATCTGTAATCGCTGCGCGGAAGTTTTCAGGATCCGTTACATCGACAAATTTTACATTGATGCCGTAACGCGGAAGCGTATTAGCAAATAAATTATACGTACCACCATACAAATTGCTCGCCGCGACAATTTCATCACCTGCGCCTGCGACATTTAAGATTGAAAATGCAATAGCCGCCATTCCTGAAGATAATGCAACTGCCGCCGTTCCTCCTTCAAGAAGTGCAATACGTTCTTCAAAAACAGCAACGGTTGGATTTGTAATACGCGTATAGATGTTGCCTGCTTCTTGCAGTCCAAACAATTTTTGAGCATGTTCAGTATCACGAAATACGAATGATGAGGTTCTATGAATAGGAACTGCACGAGAACCTGTTACAGGATCGGGTTTTTGTCCACCGTGTAGAAGAAGTGTTTCAGGTTTAAGTTTTGTCAAAGTCATTACCTCCAAAGTTTTTTAGATGGAATTGATTGTGATCTGCGGAGGCGCTGGGGGTATTTTGGAAATAAAAAATAACCCCCTTCGCTTAAGAAGAGGGTTACGCTTTCGCTTTTTCCTCCCCTTATCTTTCAGATCATTCGAACCGACCTGTAGGAAGTAGCACCTTTACAAGCTGGTCGCTTGTCGGTTGCCGGGCATCGCAGGGCCTATTCCCTCCGCCGCTCTTGATAAGAGTTTGTATCATTCAGTTTTCCATCTTGTGACATAGTATAGTAGATATCGCGAGACAAAGTCAAGAGATTATTAAATAATTTTTCTGAACCTTGCGTTTACCTCTAATGTTACAATTAATTTACCAATGTTTTGGAGGAATGGTTATGTGGTTATGGATTACAAGTGTACTAGTTTCGGGATATGCCATCGGTTGCTTGCATGGATCGGTTGTCGCACAGATAATTTCGGGCGTTAACCTAAAAGATACCGGGGTGAAAAATGCCGGTGCTTCGAATGCCACAATCGTTCTCGGGAAAAAATTCGGCGCACTTGTTGCTGCAATTGATATCGGTAAAGGTGCAGTAGCTGTCCTATTTGTACGATACTTTGCTGTAAATGCCGGACTTCCAGGGGAAATTGTAGCTTTACTATTATTCCTCGCGGGTACTGCAACCGTGATTGGGCACAACTTCCCGTTTTATATGAAGTTCAACGGCGGTAAAGGAACCGCCACGATTATTGGCGTACTGCTCGCCATCGACTGGCAGGTTGGACTCATTGGCTTTGCATTATTTGTCATCGTGGCGCTTGTAACAGACTTTCTCGTGTTTGGCGTGCTGATGCTGTACGTGACGCTCATCGCGATGGCAGTTTGGGCAGATGGATACTGGCCCATTATAGCGGCAGTATTCTTATTCGGCATCGCAATTTGGAAACATATCGAGAATTTCCGTCGGATGAAAAACCGTAGCGAGAAACAGGTTTCTGCAGTTTTCAAAAAGAAAGCATCTTAAAACTGAGAACCCCTCGTTTGAAGGTTCTCAGTTTTTAATGATTAAAAAGAGTAATGGAACTTCAAGGTAATATTGAAACCACTGAAACTAATTTATAAAGGGTGGTAACTTCCGCTAATCGCGTCAAAAATCATTTGACGTTGCGCATGTCCTTCTTGACCATACTCCGCTAACCAAAACGGCCGATGAAAGAGTGCACTGCCCACCAGTTGAATTTTAGGAATTGTGATAAATTTAGCTTTCGACGATGTATGATCAAATACAAATTTCTCTGCAATCTTTTTTGCATCATCCTCGCTAACCATAACAGTTGGTATTTGCTCCATTTCAATATGATTATTTGAAAATTTAGGTTGTACATCCACTATTGCCCCCTTACCGCTGAGGGCATCAACTGTACAGCCTATTTTCCCTTTAAACGCTAGTAAACTTTTCGCGTATACTTCGAACTCAAAAAAGTAGTAGGGATAGTATATCAATTGACTTATATGAATTTCTGCCCGCCTATCGATTTTTTGAAACCCACGAAGGATATCCTGTTTTTCAAACGTTACATCTTGAGTTAGTATTGCATTCATGAGTAACCACGCTCGTAGCCTTCCGTTTCTTTCGCTAAAAATTTGGAGATATTTTTAGCTTCAGGAGCTAGACTTCGGGAGATATTCCGGTCAAACTCTTTTGTAAATATGCGTTTTCTTCTCGACTCCTCAAATACTTCTTGTATTTCTTGGGATGGCTTGCTGCCAAATCGGCTACCAATAATCATCCCAATGATTGATACTAACAAGCCCGCTAAGAATGGGTGTAACCCCGTCGGACCTTCCAAACTCATCGAAGTCCAAAGAATATTAGTAGACGCTCCGCCAATCATGGCACATAAACAACCGATATAATTAGCCTTCTTCGAATAAACAGAAGCAACATAAGGTACAAGGAAACTATTTGCAAGTGTGCCAAAAGCAAAAACAACTAAAGCAAAAATCGACGGTGGTTCATAGATAGCAACAACAACTCCGACAATTCCGCCCGCTAGTATACACAACCTAGAGACAAGTACCATTGTTTTCTGACTCGCATTCTTATTAATGAACCGTTGGTAGACATCTCGGGAAAGAATGGAGCCCGCCTGCATCAGTATAGAATCCGCTGTAGACATGACGGCTGACATAATCGCCGACAAGAGAAGTGCTGCAAAAATACCAGGGAAAAGAGTATAGGCTAATTCCGTTATTATCATTTCTGGATCAGCGATATTAGGCAATAGAATAATTCCGATAAGTCCTAAAATATATGGAACAAAGATAAAGAACTGGTTCCAAATAGCACTTATCAAAACCGCCCCTTTGACCGTTTTAGTACTTTTCATCGACATATGTCTAACTACAACGTGCGGGAGCCCCATATAACCAATTGAGTAAATTAGAATGGCACCCAATACGACTCCCCATTGGCCATAAAAGGCTAAGCCTTTCCCCCAAATGCTTAAATAAGTAGGATCAATTTGTGCCAAAGAGGCATTTAGTCCGGATATGCCGCCTACGTGGAAATAAGCCAACCACCCGATACCAACCACTCCAAGCACCATAATCATCCCTTGTATAAAAGACGTATACGCAACAGCCAAATAACCGCCCGCCACTGTATAAATAATAATGACACTAACACCAATAACCAATGACAATTCATATGAAAAGCCAGTAAGTGTTGACATCGCTTTTCCCGCAGCTATAAATTGAGCACAAACATATCCAAAAAGAAAGACTATGGAGATAATGGAACCTACAACACGTACGCTGGCACTTTCGAATCTCTTTTCCAAGTATTCAATCGGAGAAAGTGCTCCTAATTTTTCAGACATTCTTCTCATCCGTTTCCCCAAAACGGAAAGGTTAATAATCGACCCACCCGCATCACCAATGGCATACCACACAGCGTACCATCCATATTGGAAAGCCATTGCAGGTGCACCCATAAACATAAAACCACTCATTGCGGTAGTCTGCATCGTCATCGCAGTAACCGCTGGGCCAAGGGACCTGCCTCCAAGTAAATATTGTTCTGTGGACTCTGCAGATTTACGTGAGAACCAAAGACCGATCCCTAAAAGAACTGCTAAATAGACTACAAAAATTATTCCATCCATACTCACGGCAACACCCCCCTTTTAACTATTATTTTCTTCCTCATCATCTTCTTTTTTCATCTTAAAATACATAAACACTGCTAGTCCAACCCATATGAATGGCCATGGAATAATCCACCAAAATGTTTCCGCTGGTAAATTGAACAAATCGTCACCTCCTAATCACAAAGTTATACTTTCATCAGAATAGGAAGCAGAGGTGAATACACACCTCTACCCATTTGTATCATTCGTTTTCTTTAAACACTTTCTTTACAACAGCAATAATGAAATCTACATCTTCGTCAGTGCAGGACAATGGCGGACTGAGTGCTAAAATATTATTAAAACCAGCTACCGTATCGCCATTTCTCCCGATAATAAGTCCATTTGCCTTGCATTCCCCGATAATTTTGGCGACACGTGCATTGGAAGCAGGTTCTTTCGTTTTCTTGTCTTCAACTAGTTCAATTCCTAAGAGGAAACCGAGACCGCGGATATCACCAACAAACGGGTGCTGCTTTAGGCTTGCCAACTCTTTTTGAAGACGCTCACCAAGCTCGGCAGACCGTTCAATAAGGCTTTCCTTCTCAATAATTTCGAGGTTCTTCAATGCCACGGCACAAGCTGCAGGATTCCCGCCAAAAGTATTGATATGACGGAAGTGGCTATTTTCTTCACCTGTGTCAAACTTTTCGTAAATATCTTTTCGCACAGCTGTAACAGATAGCGGTAAGTACGCGCTTGTCAGCCCTTTTGCCATCGTAATAATGTCCGGCTTTACGCTAAAGTGCTGATGGCCAAATGCTTTCCCAGTTCGTCCGAATCCACAGATAACCTCATCAATGATTAGAAGGACGCCGTGGCGATTACAGATTTCTTGAACTTTTTCCAAGTAAATCGGATGTGGGATCAAGACTCCGCCACCAGTAATAAGAGGCTCCATAATAATCCCGGCAATTGTTTCTTTCTGCTCCCAAATAACTTTTTCTTCAAACTCTAGCGCACGTTGTATGTTGTATTCTTCAACCGATTGATTTGCCGGCCTACGGTAATTATCAGGTGGTGCAATATGCAGAAAACCTGGAACGAGCTGTTCATATTTATATTTCCGTAGAGCTTGACCAGTGGCTGAGAGCGCGCCCATAGAACTACCGTGGTAAGCCCTGTAACGTGAGATGAATTTGTAACGTGACGGTTCCCCATTTTGCTGATGGTATTGGCGTGCAAGCTTAAATGCCACTTCGTTTGCATCAGATCCGCTATTCGAATAAAAAAATACATAATCGCCTCCGAGCATTTCATTCAACTTTTCAGCAAGCTCAATGGCAGGTTCATGGCTTTGAGTCATAGGTGCATAGGCCAGTTTTGTCATCTGTTCATACGCAGCTTTCGCGAGTTCCTCACGCCCGTATCCGACGTTCACACACCAGAGTCCAGACATGCCATCCAAGTAACGATTACCTTTATGATCGGTGATCCAAGCCCCTTTTCCGCTTTCGACGATCATCGGAGGATTCTTTTCATTGTAGGCGGAAATGTGATGCCATATATTTTGACGATCCTTTTCAACTAATGATGATGTATCCTTTATCACTTTTGTCATTTTCTTATCCCTCTTTCTCTATCAATAAGTAGTAACAAATCAATTCCGATTACTTGGGAAGTCGAATGCAACACCTTTTTTATGGTCTGTAGTTTCTGGCCATCTTTCTGACACCGTTTTAATTTTCGTAAAGAATCGAACAGTATCCGGTCCGAACATATGACTTTCACCAAATTTTGAACGCTTCCAGCCTCCAAAGTTGTGATAGCCTACTGGAATCGGAATTGGTACATTGACACCTACCATGCCGACTTCGACCTTCTCCGTGAATTCGCGGGCTGCAGGACCATTCTGCGTAAAGATCGTGACCCCATTTCCAAATTCATGTCCGTTTACCAAATCAATCGCTTCACCCAGATTGTTTACACGAACTACTATCCTTGCCGGTCCAAACACTTCCTGCCGATAAACCTCCATATCCGGTGTAACGTTGTCCAGTAAAGTCGCGCCTAAATAGTACCCATTGCTATTTTTGCCTACGTCGGGATTACGGCCATCTACACAGAGTTTTGCCCCTTCTTGTAAGCTGTTTTCAATCGATTTGAGTACTGCTTCTTTGGATTGTTGTGTGATGACCGGCCCAAAGTCGGCTTGTTCATCGTCATACGAACCCACTCTCAACTCTTCTACTTTTTTTATTAACTTCTCGACAAATATGTCGGCCGTCTTTTTACCAACAGGCATCGCGACAGACAGAGCCATGCAACGCTGAGAAGCCGCTCCATACGCAGCCCCTAGGAAAGAGTCAACTGCAAAATCGATATCAGCATCAGGCATGATGATCATATGATTTTTCCCACCACCGAATGCGGCTACCCGTTTATGATGTCGACTGGCTTCCTCATAAATATATTCCGCCACTTTTGTGGAACCGACGAAACTGACTGCCATCACTTTTGGATGTGTGATTAACGCATCCACCGCTTCCTTATCACCATTCACCACACTCCATACCCCAGCAGGAAGCCCCGCCTTTTTCCAAAGCTCCGATATGAACAGTGCAGAATTTGGTACGCGCTCAGAAGGCTTTAATACAACAGAGTTTCCGCATACAAGTGCCATTGTTGTCATCGCAACCGGTACCATTACCGGGAAATTGAAGGGTGAAATACATGTGACAACGCCGAGCGGCTGTTTAATGGAGAAGGAGTTAATGCTTCCGCCTACATCAGTGGAATGCTCGCCTTTTAATAGATGCGGTGCATTAATTGCAAAATCGACCGCTTCAATTGCACGGCTAATTTCTCCTTTTGCATCCGAAATTGTTTTTCCGTTTTCCTGCCCAATCGTTCTAGCAAGTTCATCAGTTGCATCAATTAGCAACGTCCGGAAGTTGAATAGTACTTCTACCCTTTTTGCAACGGGGGTTTTCCTCCATGTGTTAAAAGCTTTATCTGCAGCCTCTACGGCTTGGTTCACATCTGCAGCTGTTGCGTAAGGACAGTCAGCAGTTTTTTCTCCTGTGGACGGGTTATAAATAGGTCCATAACGTTCAGATTCCCCTTCCGATTTCACCCCGCCTATAAAATGATATATCTTGTCCACCGATTTCTTTTCGCCTACAACACGATCTAGCTTGTTCATAATTTAATTAACCCCCTGTTTTCGTTTTTAAAAATTGATAACACAATTCCTTTCGAGCATTTAAAATTGCTAAACTGAATTCCGCTTTGCCTTATCAGTATATTAATAGAAATTTTGACTTCTGCTTTACGTTTTGTAAAATCAAAACCACATTGACTATACATTTTGTCCAAAATTGAAAGTAGTTCAATTACAACACCTACTCCAATCAACATATTTGACTACTGCACGAGAGGAAACCTCCCTATTTAAGACTCCTACGCTAGATTAATCAGTACACAGTCTAGGGTTCAGATAATCAACATCAAAAAAATAGCGAGCCTTAACTCCAGTAATTATCGGAGTTAGGCTCGCCTACGCTATATTCATATGTCCAACTTATATACCTATATCAAGCTTCGTTTGCCTTAAATACCTTCTTCATAACTGCGATAATGAAATCAAAGTCTTCATCGGTACAAGACAACGGCGGGCTCAGCGCCAGGATATTATTAAAGCCTGCGACGGTATCACCATTTCTGCCAATGATGAGCCCATTTGCCTTGCAATCCCCGATGATTTTCGCAACACGGGCGTTGGATGCAGGCTCTTTCGTTTCTTTGTCTTCAACAAGCTCAATTCCAAGAAGGAAGCCGAGGCCACGAATATCGCCAACGAATGGATGGTCTTTCAAGCTAGCTAGCTCTTTTAGCAGTCGCTCACCAAGTTCAGCGGATCGATCAAAAAGATTTTCTCTTTCCATGATTTCTAGGTTCTTTAATGCGACTGCACAAGCAGCAGGATTTCCACCAAACGTATTCACATGACGGAAATGACTGTTTTCTTCGCCTGTATCAAATTTTTCGTAGATGTCTTTTCTGATTGCAGTTACAGATAATGGCAGGTAAGCACTCGTTAGTCCTTTCGCCATCGTAATAATATCTGGCTTCAAATTAAAGTGCTGATGGCCAAACGCTTTCCCAGTCCGACCGAATCCGCAAATCACTTCATCAACAATGAGCAAGACTCCGTGACGGTTACAGATTTCCTGAACTTTTTCAAGATAGATTGGGTGTGGAATTAAGATACCGCCGCCCGTAATAAGTGGCTCCATAATAATCCCGGCAATCGTCTCTTTCTGCTCCCAAATAATTTTCTCTTCAAACTCCTGGGCACGTTGAATATTATATTCTTCGATAGATTGCCCAGCTGGTCTGCGATAATTATCTGGCGGCGCTACATGTAAGAATCCTGGCGCAAGCGGTTCATACTTGTATTTCCGTAATGCCTGCCCTGTTGCTGCCATTGCGCCCATCGAACTTCCATGGTAGGCCCGGTAACGGGAGATGAATTTGAAACGGGACGGTTCTCCATTCTGTTGGTGGTATTGACGCGCAAGTTTAAAAGCTACTTCGTTCGCATCAGAACCACTATTGGAATAAAAAATCTTATAATCGCCGCCAAGCATTTCACTTAACTTTTCAGCAAGCAAAATTGCCGGTTCGTGACTTTGCGTCATCGGTACATACGCCAGTTTTTTCAGCTGTTCATATGCGGCTTGTGCAAGTTCCTCACGCCCATATCCAACATTCACAGCCCAAAGCCCGGACATTCCATCTAGATAACGATCACCGTTATGATCTGTGATCCATGCTCCTTCTCCACTTTCTACGATCATCGGCGGATTTTTTTCATTATAAGCGGAAATGTGATGCCACACATTTTCACGGTCTTTTTGAACTAATGACTTTGTCGTTTCTTTAGCTGTTGTCAATTGCCCCACTCCCTTTTTATAGCTGAAGCCTACATCAGCAGAACCTCAGCATTTATCCCCTATTTTGAACGACCGCATTACGATTAGTGGCGTGCTGTCAACATTTTCTTCCGTGTGTAAAATTCGATTCCATCACGGCCATTCGCGTGAAGATCACCGTAAAACGACTTCTTGTAACCAGAGAACGGGAAGAATGCCATTGGAGCTGGAACGCCAAGGTTAATGCCAAGCATCCCCGCATCGATTTCTTCTCTGAACTGGCGAATCGCTTTCGCGCTATCTGTGAACAAACAAGCTCCGTTTGCAAAATCTGACTTATTTGCAAGCTCAATCGCTTCCTCTAATGTATCGACTCGAACAACTGACAATACAGGAGCAAAAATCTCTTCTTTCCAAATTTTCATTTCTGTTGTCACATTGTCGAAAATCGTCGGTCCGACGAAGTAACCGCCTTCAGAAGTGGACTTATCATCGCGGCCATCACGTAACAGTTTCGCGCCCTCTTCAACGCCTGACTCAATGTAATCAAGTGTCTTGTTTTTATGTGAATCCCTAATGACCGGCCCAAGGAATATCCCTTCTTCCAAGCCATTACCAATTGTCATTTTATTTGATTCATCTACTAATCTTCCGACTAATTCATCCGCAACATCGCCGACTGCAACAACCACAGCACAAGCCATGCATCTCTCCCCTGCGGATCCAAACGCGGCATTAATAATATTGGTTACCGTCGCATCCATATCCGCATCCGGCATGACGATTGTATGGTTTTTCGCGCCCGCTAATGCTTGAACACGTTTGCCATTCGACGTTCCCGTTTTGTAGACGTATTCAGCAACTGGCTGTGAACCCACAAACGATACTGCCGGAATATCTGGGTGATTTAGAATACCGTTCACGACGTCATGTGCGCCGTGTACGATATTGAATACACCATCCGGCAGACCTGCTTCATGCAGCAATTCCCCAAGACGGTTTGCCAGGAGTGGCGTCCGCTCAGATGGCTTAAGGATAAACGTATTCCCGCTCGCAATAGCTAGTGGGAACATCCAGCACGGCACCATCATCGGGAAGTTGAACGGTGTAATTCCCCCAATGACCCCAATTGGATAGCGGTACATGCCCGATTCAACGTTCGTTGCGATATCAGGAAGCTGATAACCCATCATTAATGTTGGCGCACCTGCGGCAAACTCGACACACTCAATACCGCGTAGCACTTCACCATAAGCTTCAGCATAATTTTTGCCGTTTTCAATCGTAATAATTCTTGCAAGTGCTTCCCAGTTCTCTATTAGCAATTGCTGATATTTAAATAAGATTCTTGCACGTTGTGGCACAGCAACCTTCTTCCATTTTGCAAATGCTGTTTTCGCTGCCTCTACCGCTAGATTTAAATCTTCAAGCGTAGAAATGGGAACTTCCGCAAGGATTTCTCCCGTCGCTGGATTCGGTACCTCTTCATATTTATCTGTCGTTGATTTTACCCATTGTCCATTGATGAAGTTTGTAAGCGTTTTCTTCTCTACTGCTGTGATTGTCATTTTTATTCCTCCTATTCTATTTGTCTTGCTAGTTGACTCTGATTTATTTAGGCTTCATACTATACTTTACAGACTATTTAGATACTTAACACTTTACATAATGTAAAATCGTTAGTTTAGTATTTTAACATTTGGGAGGGATTTATAAATATGAGTGATTTAACCTTTACAGTGAAAGACGTCCTTGCTCGTAATTCTTTCAAGTCCGCGAAACTAATCGCTGGTATTGAAGGACTAGATAGACGGGTGAAGTGGTCGCATATTTTAGAAACAGGAGAATTTGATTCGCTAATAAATGGAGGCGAACTTATTCTTACAACAGGTGTAGGTTTACAACTTGATCTCCCTTCCCAACTAAAATATGTGAAAAAACTAATAGAAAAAGATGTCGCAGGAATCTGTATAGAAATCGGACCTCATTTACAAGAGATTCCTCCCGAATTAGTCAAGTTAGCCAATGAAAGTAATTTTCCAATCATATTATTCAAGGAAATTGTAAAGTTTGTCGACATTACCCAAGACCTTCATACTTTCATCATTAATCAACATCACGAGATGCTATCCCAACTCGATCATCTGTCGAGAAAATTCATTTCATTATCACTTACACACAACGGTATTCTGAAAATCCTTCGTGAACTACATGAACATTTTCAAGAGAACGTATTTTTTATTAACGATGATGCGAAGCCATTTTATTATCCATCAGAAATTAAAAGCTTAGATAAATCACTCCGTTCATATGTTAAAAGTTCCTCAATGGATAACACGGAACAAAGAACCTTTACGCTCGGTGATGATACATTCGCACTAATGCCCGTTCGAGTCCTTGGCCAGGTTTGGGGGAATTTGTACATACAAATAAAACACCCTCCACTATCAGAGGAATTTTTCTTTCTTATTTTAGACCGCGCTAGCCTTGCTATAGCACAAATATTATTGCGGACTAGGACAATCGAAGAACGTAAACAAAACTCAGAAGATAAACTCGTTCAAAACCTAATAAACGGCCGGGAGTATGAACAAGACGATCTCCAAGCTTATTTTCCTCCCCCTAGCCGCAATATGCATTTCAGAGTTTTTATTATTCAAATAGACTCGCCAGTAATTAACCTCAGCGAAGAGGACTTGGATGAAATAAAACTTCAAAGATCTATAGTGGTTCGTTCCCTTTTCAAAAGACATGGTTTTTTCCCTGCAGTTTCAGTTAGAAGAAATGAGATTACAGTCATTGCTTCATTCATCGCAGCTGATCATTTAAAAAAGGAGACAGATAGATTCTCACAAATCACACATGACATTCTCAAAATGAAAGAAAACAACTTTATAGATGGGGAAAAATGTACTTTCGGCGTAAGCACGGTCTACACCGCTATTTCAGATATAAGCAAAGGTTTCAAAGAAGCTCATAAGGTACTGGAGCTACATGAATCTGAAATAACTACAAGTAATTTCTATGAAAGCTTAGGGATTTACAGACTACTGCTTTTATTAAAAAAGAGCGGCCATCTTGAAACATACATTAATGAATACTTGGGGGCTGTGCTCGAATTCGATCAGAAGTTGAATAGCAATCTCTTCGAGACACTCCGCGTCTATCTTGAATGTAGTGGATCAAAAAAAGAAACTTCAGATCGACTGTTCATCGTCAGACAAACTCTGTACCACCGACTTGATCGATTGGAAACACTTCTTGGAAAAGATTTTATGGAACCAGCGAATCGCCTCGCTATCGAAACCGCCGTTAAGGCTTATGAATTGGTAATAGGGACTACACACAAAAATGATGTTGTCACAATTATTACATGACGATAATAATTACTTATAAATATTCAGACATATTTTAACAATACGAAGCGAGATGGTCTAATAGCGCTTCTTTCATAAATAATTCCCCCATCAATAACTGGCATAACAATTTATGCAGCTAGATGGGGGTATTCAATGTAGCATTCGCAACATGATTCCCAAAATATATAACCACAAGCTCGTTTAAATATTCCGCATATTGCGTGTGCCTGATTGTGTCAATTTGAACGTGGATCCATAATATCTCTAATTGCATTACTTAACATATAAAACCCTAAAACCATTAACGTGATTGCAACACCCGGCGCATATGTATACCACGGTGCGCTTGCTAAATACGATTGAGAATCCCTTAACATACGTCCCCAACTAGGGTCTGGCGGTTGAACACCCAGCCCTAAATAACTTAAGCTCGCTTCTGCCAACATTGCAATTGCAAAACTTATAGATGCCGCAACAATAAGAGGGGACGAAACGTTCGGAAGTATATGCTTAAACATAATGTTAAACGGCTTCACACCTACCAATTTTGCCGATAGAACGTACTCAAACTCCTTATGCTGAATAAATCCACTTCGTGCGATTCTTGCTATAGTGGGGATCGCTATTATACCAAGAGCAATCGAGGTATTTAGCATACCCGGACCAAAAACAGCTACTAGCATCAAGGCTAATATAATCCCTGGAAAAGCCATTAATGCATCCATAATTCTCATAAAAACCTCATCAACCCAACCGCCTACATAACCCGCAATTCCACCAATAAGAGTGCCAAAAATCATTCCTATGCACACAGTTACTGTACCTACAAAGAAAGCTGTTTGGGTCCCCTTCATAATTCTGCTAAAGATATCTCTTCCAAATTCATCTGTCCCAAACCAATGCACAGCATTTGGACTTTGCAGTTTGTTCGCGACACTCATCTCATTCACATCATGCGGTGTATATATAAAACTTAGAAGCATTAACAGTAAAAAAGTTAATAATATGAGGAGGCCCATGATTAAATTTATATTTTTCCCGTGACTCATTAGTGATTTCATGTTGACCTCCTTATGTCAATCGTATTCGTGGATCAAGAATCGAATATAATATATCCACCAAGAAGTTGATAAAAACAACTGCAAGTGTGATGTACATGACTATGCCTTGTACTAGTGGAAAATCACGATAACTAATAGATGTTATTAATAATTTACCTATGCCAGGCAAACCAAAAACTTGTTCAACAATAATTGTTCCCGCGATAACTTCTGCAGTTATTAGGCCAAATATTGTCAGTATCGGGATCATCGAATTTCTTAACACATGCTTGTAAAGAACCTTTTTTTCTTTGATTCCTTTGCTCCGAAGCGTACGCACGTAATCTAATCGTAATTGTTCCAAAATAGCATTCCTTACATAGCGAAATTTAACTGCTATTTGAGGAATCGCAATTGTCAGTGCTGGTAACAATAATGCTCCTAATGCACCTGTTACACTTTGTGTCCAAGGCACATATCCACTAACAGAAAAAAACTTAAAATTCATTCCAAGATATAAAATCAATAACATCCCTAACCAAAAGGAAGGGATTGCCATCCCTAATTGGGTAACTGTAGAGAAAACAACATCACTTAATTTGTTTTGTCTTTTCGCTACAAAAATACCAAGAGGGATAGCAACAACTACTACGATAGTTAGCGTCATAATAGCCAAGGAGATGGTAACTGGTAATCGATCCAGAATCAATTCTGAGACTGGTTTTGAGAATCGGATTGATTGCCCTAAATCACCTGTCATTAACCCTTTAATCCACTCAAAATATTGGGTATGAAGTGGTTGATCTAAACCAAGTTGCGCTTTTAAAGTCGCTATTTGCGCCTCGTCAGCGTCTGGGCCTAACATAATACGGATAGGGTCTCCTGGCATGACTTGAAAAACGGCGAAGGTAATAACGGATACTAGTGCCACAGTAACAATGAATAATATAACTCTACGTATGATATAAGCCATATTTTCTGTTCCTTTCTATTTTGCAGATCTCACTTCCGACATGTCATGGAACCAGAAAGGATACGCCTTTTGACCCTCTAAGTCTTTATTTAATGCCCATATTATCTGGTAATCAGCAATATAAACAGCCGCGGCCTCTTCAGTTAATATCTCCTGAGCACGATGATAAAGTTTAATTTGATCGTCCAGTTCAGGCTCGTTTAATACATCCGTCATTACTTTATCAAATTCAGCATTTTTAAATTTAAAGAAGTTCTCACTATCGTTAGTAGACACATAGTCGTTGAGTACCTCATAAGCAGACGGTCTACCCGTTAAATCGATTGCTGTCATCTCATAATCTCTTCCACGATATATGCGGTCCAACCAAATTCCCCATTCAATCACTTCTATTTCAACATCTATGCCAATTTCCTTTAAATTCTCAACAGTAACTTGAGCAATATCGGAGTACATTGTGTTATGGGATGAGACAGACATCTTTGTTTTAAAACCATCTGGATAACCTGCTTCTGTTAATAACTCCTTCGCTTTTTCAATGTCTCTATCATATACATCCTGTAATCCATCCAAATAGTAATCCCCCATTGCAGGACTCATATTTGAACCCAATGGAGTGGCGAAACCTGAATACACCGAATCAATAATATCTTGTTTATTTATTGCATAATTAATCGCTTGACGAACTTTTGTATCGTTAAATGGCTCTCTTTCATTGTTAAAGGCAATTACCAATGATGAGTTATTATCTTGGTGATTTAAATTAAAATCGTTTTCTACTTCAGATATACGATGTGCAGGAATGCTTGTTAAATCGAGTTCATTCCCCTGCAAGGCCATAAATGCCCCTTGATCATCCGATTGGAATACGAAAGTAACTTTATCTAAATAAGGGATACCTTCTTTCCAGTATTCAGTATTTTTCTCTAAAACAAGATCAGTACCCGGACTATAGCTAACATATTTAAACGGGCCAGTTCCGATTGGATGATCATTATGTTTTCCGTCGTTCGCTTCGGGGATAATTGCAGATTGTAATGCTGTCAGAGAGTATAAAAAATTCGAATTAGGCTCTGTGAGTCTCATTACCACAGTCCTTTCATCCGGTATTTCGATAGATTCGACTTTCACAAAATTAGAAGATAGTGGTTCGTTATTGTTAGTTCCCATTAAACGATCAAATGTATACTTTATATCCTTAACTGTGACCGGATCACCATTATGAAACTTCACATTGTCTTTTATATTAAACGTATAAGTTAAACCGTCATCTGAGAGTTTATAGTCTTCAGCTATCGCTGGCTTAAGTGTACCGTCTGTTTCTGGAGAAAATAATCCTTCAAACATATTTAAAATCATTTGAAACGAAATAGAAGCTGTGGCTGAATGTGGATCCAAAAAGTCAGGATCATCATTAATTCTTACTCTTATTTCTTTAGTCTCTTCTTTATCCGTCTCTTTATCCTTCTCTCCATTTTCACTAGTGCATGCACTTAGCAACAGAATGGAGACTAGTAGCATTGAGACAAGTGATGACCAATATTTTCTTTTTTCCATTGCAAAAATCCCCCTTATAATGGTTTACGTTAACTATTCATGTCGTCATTCTCGTTTAACCTTCTCTTTGGATGCTTCTAAAACTCGGTATTCCAGAAACTGCGTCCGCAGATTTTATGGCTACTATAATCGCTTCTTCCATGACTTGTGCCGCTAAGCTCCCGATTAAATCCACTGGATACGATCCACCACCAGTTGCAAGGGCAAAAACTGTATCCCCGTCTAACATCGTATGGACTGGATATATAGTTCTTGCCAAACCATTTTGTGCAATTTGCGCTACCTTTTTTGCTTCAGCTTTTGTCAGCTTAGCATTTACTGCTACAACCCCGATTGTTGTATTTGTACCGGGAAGTATTGTGCTTTTTATGTTTTTCTGTAAATATAGGAGACTATCAATAAGTTCACCTGTTTCCGGGTCAATTGGACCGGCGATGATTTCTCTATTTGACGGATCCCTTATATCTCCAACAGCATTTACCGCAACAATCGCACCGATCACAAGACCATTGTCCAATGTAAGAGAAGCGCTACCCAAGCCCCCTTTCATACAATTTTCAAATCCAGTTATCTTTCCAACTGTTGCCCCACATCCTGCACCTATATTCCCAAATGGAAATGACCCTTTTGCTGCTTTCATAGCCGCCTCATACCCCATTTTTTTATCAGGACGAATTTTGGGATCTCCAACCGGGAGATCAAACAGAACTACACCTGGCACAATTGGAACTCTAGCTACCCCAACGTCAAGCCCTATCCCTTTTTCTTCGAGATATTGCATGACTCCCGAAGCCGAGTCCAAACCAAATGCACTTCCCCCAGCCAAACTGATTGCATGAACTTCAGTTACTGAATTAATAGGATCCAGTAATTCTGTTTCACGTGTGCCAGGAGCAGATCCGCGAACATCTACACCACAAACCGCCCCTTCTTCTGTAAGGATAATCGTACAACCTGTTAGCGCTTCTAGATTTTCAACATTCCCAACCTTTATACCCGGCACGTCGGTAATATTGCCAAAAGTCATATACACCAATCCTCATTCATTAGTTTTTCAAATAGATATTGGCTGTTCCGAATAAAGATGGCAAGCCACGGATTGCCCATCTTTTTGCCGGATTAGTTCAGGGCGTTCAATTTTACATCGATCAAAAGCATGGGAACATCGTGTATGAAATGCACATCCCGGCGGTGGATCTGAAGGACTTGGTGGCTCACCCTTCAATTGAATGATTTCTCGTTTACTACCAAAGTCAGCAACAGGAATTGCAGATAATAAAGCCTGGGTGTAAGGATGTAATGGATTATTATAAATGTCTTTTTTGGGGCCAATTTCAACCAATTTCCCTAAATACATCACACCTACACGATCACTTATATGTTTCACAACACTTAAATCATGGGAAATAAATAAATAGGTCAACTTAAATTCATCTTGTAAATCCATCATTAAGTTCAAAACCTGTGATTGAACCGAAACATCAAGGGCTGAAACAGGTTCGTCTGCAATTATAAGTTGTGGATTCAATGAAAGCGCTCTCGCAATTCCTATACGCTGTCTTTGTCCACCTGAAAATTCATGCGGGAATTTTGTTAGAGACTCTTTTGGTAAACCAACTTT
Organism: Sporosarcina sp. Y1011; assembly: GCF_057669885.1. Lineage (NCBI taxonomy): Bacteria > Bacillati > Bacillota > Bacilli > Caryophanales > Caryophanaceae > Sporosarcina > Sporosarcina sp. Y1011. The sequence continues at coordinate 388,588 of NZ_JBYHFP010000002.1, forward strand.
CCCAATTAAGTCAAGTACTTTTTTGGATTGGTCTGATTTATTTAGTATTTTCCGTACAGCTAAAGGCTCACTTATAAGTTTCCCCACGCGCATTCTCGGGTTCAATGAAGAATATGGATCTTGAAAAATCATTTGCATATTCTTTCTATAATTGTCTAATTTTCGAAGGCTTAATTTCTCAAGATTCGTTCCTTCAAAAATAATTTCCCCTTCAGTAGGTTCTAGTAAGCGCAGAATTGTTCTCCCTAATGTAGATTTACCAGAGCCCGACTCTCCTACAATTCCAAGCGTTTCTCCCCTATACAAATCAAAACTTATATCATCCACAGCTTTGACTTGACTGCTTTTGCCTTTAAATGCAGCACCTTTGATCGTGAAATATTTTTTCAGATTTTTTATTTCAAGTATTTTTTCTCTTTCATCCACACTAATTTCCTCCTTAATCCCCAAAAAGATGACATCTTACTTTATGCTGAGGATTAACCTCTATAAGATTAGGATTCTTTTCAAGACATATATCCATTGCATGTTCACATCTCGATGCAAATCTGCAACCTTTCGGAAATAGATGGGCTGGGGGTACAGAACCGGGTATCGAATCCAATCGTTCCAACTCTACGTCTACATTCGGAATGGTTTTTAATAATGCAGTCGTATATGGATGCTTCGTTCTCAAGAAGAGATCCTTGGCAGAGGCTTCTTCAACAATTTGACCCCCATACATAACAAGTACACGATCTGCCACTTCGGCGACAACGCCTAAATCATGTGTAATTAGCAAAATAGAGGAGTCGAACTTTTCCTTCATATCCACCATCAAATTTAGAATTTGAGCCTGAACCGTTACATCTAGTGCTGTAGTCGGTTCATCGGCGATTAATAGCTTAGGATTGCAAGACATCGCGATAGCAATCATTACCCTTTGTCGCATCCCACCAGATAATTGGTGTGGATATTCTTTAATAATTTTTTCAGCCCTAGAAAAACCAACAATTTTCAATAAATCTACTGCCTTTTTATAAGCATCTTTTTTCTTTAGTTTTTGATGCTCCATCATCGATTCTACAATCTGACTTCCTATCGTAAACACCGGGTCCAAAGATGTCATCGGTTCTTGAAAAATCATTCCAATGTCTTTCCCACGGACGTTGCACATTTCACCTTCTGATAAGGTTAACAATTCTTTTCCTTCAAGTTTAATCGAACCCTCTACAATTTCACCTGGAGGACTTGGGATTAGTCTCATAATTGATAATGAGGTTATGCTCTTTCCACTGCCAGACTCACCTACTAATGCAACTGTTTCACCTTTATTAATCGAAAAGCTGACATCATCAACTGCTTTAGCAATTTTCCCTTTCCCCATATGAAAATAAGTTTTCAATCCTTTAACCTCTAAAAGACAGACGTTAACATCTAGCGGAGAAGGTTCACTGTTAATTTGTAGGCTTTGCATAAATTCACCTCTTCTCACTGTTAAATACCAAATTTAATGGCTATATTCTTGATTTGTGTATAATTTCTTAATGCCACGAAACCTTTTTCTCTTCCAATTCCACTTTTTTTATAGCCACCGAAAGGCATTTGGATTCCACCAGCTGCTCCATAGTTGTTAATGAATACTTGACCCGACTTCACCCTTGAAGCTACATAGTGAGCAACGTCGATATTTTGTGTCCAAATCCCCGTAACGAGACCATAGTCAGTCCCATTAGCCAATTGGATAGCATCCTCCGCATCTTTAAAAGTAAACACACTTAATATTGGTCCAAATATTTCTTCTTGAGCTAATGAACTGGTGTGGGATAGCTCATCTATAATTGTAGGCTCAATGTAATAACCACCTTCTGAACCTTCAACTGACACCGCCTTTCCTCCCGCAATAATGCTGCCTAAATTCTTAGCCTCTTCAATTCGACTCATGATTTGATCATATTGCTTTTTGTTTAGAATCGGCCCAATATCTTTATCTTCACTCCCAGGACCAACTGTTAATGTATTAAACTTAGTTATTAACTTGTTCAAAAACTCTTCTTTGTATGATTCTTCTATCAAGAGCCTCGAGCCTGCCGAACATGTTTGACCCGCATTTTGGATAATTGCTTTAACGACCCCCTCCAATGCTTTCTCTTCAGATGCATCAGCAAATACAATATTAGGTGACTTACCGCCAAGTTCAAGAGTCACAGATACAACATTATTTGCTGCCGCTTTCATAACTGCAACTCCTGTATTCACAGATCCAGTAAATGTCACATGAGCAATGTCAGGATGCGCCGATAATGGTCCTCCGACATCTACACCTAAGCCTGTTATATGTTGGAAAATCCCTTTTGGTAATTCACTTGCAGAAAACCACTCTGCAATCGCATGGGCTGTCATTGGAGTATCTTCTGCACTTTTAACGATTACTGCATTTCCAGTTGCAATAGCAGCCGCTACACTTCTAGAAATAATTTGAAGCGGATAATTCCAAGGGATTATGTGAGCGGTTACACCAAGAGGTTCAAGAACTGTAGCATTTAATATCCCTTCTTCAATCGGGATTGTTTCCCCCATCACTTTGTCTGCTGCACCGCCATAAAACTCAAAATACCTAGCGGCAGCTTCAACATCTGAACGCGCTTGTGACATTGGTTTACCAACATCTTCACATTCCCACTCGCTCCATTGTTCTGCATTTTCTCTAATATAATTTGCAAAGCTCACAAGAAGTTGTCCACGTTCATAAGCCTTTACCCTTCTCCACTCGTCACTTTCAAACGCTATTTGTGCTGCAACAACAGCTTGATTTACGTGAATTTTACTACCTTTTACGATTTCCGCTATTTTCTTTCCGTTTGATGGATTGAAAACTGGTAACCACTCATGGCTATCGTCACCAATCCATTCTCCATCTATCAACATTTGAATTCGTTTCATTAGCTATTCACTGCCTCTCGTTGTTACAAACCTCTTCCGCCATCAACGTTTAATGTAGCGCCAGTTACCATTTTTGCATTATCTGATAATAGATAGATGACAGCACTCGCTATATCTTCTGGTTGAATTAATTCACCTAAAGGAACGCTTTGCTTAAATAGATCATTTTTCACGGCAGATACATCCGCGTTTTCCCCAGCAAATTGCCCAAGCATGTTTGTATCCGCAGGACCCGGATGAATTGTATTAACCCTGATTGAATGAGGGGCCAATTCGATCGCCATTGCCCTGGAAAAACTCTCCGCCGCTCCCTTTGAAGCAATGTACGATTGGAGACCTGGCCGTGGTCTAACGGCTGAAATCGATGCAATGGTAACAATTGAGCCCCTGTTTTTCGGCTTCATATATTTAACGGCTTGCTTACAGGTGATAAACAAACTGGTTGCGTTAATATCCATAAGCCGATGCCATTGCTCTAACGATACTTCCTCGATAGGAGTTTGAGATTGCGCAATACCCAATGCATTGACTAGACCATCTATTTTACCTTGTTCATTATTAATCTCCTCAAAGATTTCCGAGACTTTTTGTTCATCTAAAACATCAGCCTCTTTGGCTACAAAGTTTGGTTGCTGAATATCTTTTAATGAATCTACTGACAAATCAATTCCAATAACGAAAGCGCCTCGTTCCAGCAATTGTGAAACGATTGCTTTTCCCATTCCTCCGCCTGCACCAGTTACTACAACGACTTTATCTGTTAATTTCATGATTTAAACTCCCCATTTTCTCAATGATATACCGTTCTTGTATTTTCTCAACAATAGCTTTACCCATTTGTTCAGTCGTTGCATTTCCACCAATGTCGGCTGTCTTTATTTTCCCTTCCAAAAGTACATCTTCGATTGCATTGATGATTATTTTAGATAGGTCTGCTTTGCCCAAGTGATCTAGCATTAAAGCTGCAGACCATATTTGAGCAATTGGATTTGCGATTCCTTTTCCAGCAATATCAGGTGCAGACCCGTGAACTGCTTCAAACATTGAAGGGTATTCCTTTTCGGGGTTAATATTAGCTGAAGGTGAAAGTCCTAGACCCCCTACAATTCCAGAACCAAGATCCGATAGAATATCTCCAAACAGGTTGGATGCAACAACAACTTCAAAGGATTGTGGCCTTTGGACAAAATATGCAACGAGCGCATCAATGTAGTAAGATTCTAGTTCCAACTCAGGATACTCTTCTTCCACAACTCGCTTTACATGCTCATCCCACAGCTTCATTGCATGGGTAACAGCATTCGATTTTGTTGCACTCGTTAACTTCCTTTTGCCGTTCTTTACCGCATATTCACTAGCTGCTTTTGTTATTCTTTCAATTCCACCGCGGGTCATAATTGTATTCTGAATGGCCAGTTCGGAATCCTGCGAATCAAACATGCGACCGCCACTATCCGAGTATTCTCCTTCCGCATTTTCGCGGAAGATGACAAAATCGATATCCTCGCCGTTCAATAGAGGTGATTTAACTCCAGGCAACGATTTAACCGGCCTGAAGTTTACATATTGTTGGAATTTCTTTCGAATTGGCATAATTAATTCCCAGACCGTAACGTCATCCGGAACACGTGAATCACCAATAGCTCCAAACAAAATAGCATCGAAGTTCTTTAGCGTTTCCAGTCCGTCTTCAGGCATCATTCGTCCATTCGCTACATAATAATCCGAGTTCCATGGAAATTCCTCAATATTCAACACAAAATCCTTTTCATATTCTTCCAACACCCTCAATACTTTTACTGCTTCTCCCATTACCTCAATGCCGATTCCGTCCCCCGGTATAACTGCGATCTTAAATTCTGTCATATTCTATCACTCCTTTGCATTTAAAAATCGGAGAGCCGCGTCTCTAAATATTGCAGTTGTCACAGCTAGTTCTTCGATGTCGATATATTCGTTGATTTGGTGTGGGATATCTCGGTCCCCTGCACCAATTGTTACTATAGGTATGCCGTGCATATGAAGAAATGTCCCGTCCGTTGCTCCAGGAACTCCGTTATAAATCGGCTTCTCCCCTGTTACCGATTCAACCGCATCGTATATTGCCTGTACAACAGGGTCATCAGCAGCGGTAATTGTAGAAGGTCGGTTATCGAGAATCGTTAATTCAGATTTAAAATCTGGATCAGACTCTTTTAGTTTGTCAATAATCGCATTAATTCTTCCTAATAATTCATCGTGGTCTTGAGCTGGAACTGTTCGAATATCAAGCGTCATCATGCAGTGGTCCGGAATGACGTTAATCTGTGCATCTCCTTTCACGGGTGCTTGTAAAATCGTCGGAGTAATCGAAGGCCATTTTAAATAGGGATCCTCACCCAATCTTGCTTGCTCTTCTTTCTCCAATTTCTCCAGTTCTACTATGAGTCTTGCCATGCGCCAATTCGGGTTAATGCCACTCCAAGAAATTGCACCGTGCGCCATCTTCCCAAAAATGTCTACCCTTATCCGCATAGCTCCACGTTGTGCAATACAAACGTTATTCTCTTCCGGTTCGCAAATGATTGCTCCATCTACACCATCTGCCCAACCTTGTTTAATGAAGTGCTTTATGCCACTCATCATGCCTTCCTCATCCACAGGAATACATAAAATTATTTTCCCTTTGAATTCCTCTTTATCCTGAAGGAGTGAATGGACAGCAGTTATCATGCAAGCTAAATTCCCCTTAGTATCATTTGTACCGCGACCGTACATCCGTCCATCCTCGATATGTGCACTAAAAGGATCATAAGTCCAAGCATCCCTATCTCCCTCAGTCACGACATCAGTGTGACCTTCAAATAGAAGAGTCTTACCAGGTTTTCCTGAGTCGACAATCCCGATGACGTTCGGTCTTCCTGGCACAACCTCTTCCACATGTGTTTCAATCCCAAGTTCCCTTAAATACGCGGCAACGTGCATCGCTACTCTTGTTTCATTTCCATCCGGAGTATTTTCCCTATAAACGCTTGGAATGCGTACTAGATCCGAAGTTAAATTAATTACAGCCTCCCGATCTCGAATATAAGTCTTATTTTCAGCCTTTATCTTCATCTAATCTCCCTTTCCAACCTAGCATTTTTTTTAAATGAGATCGTACCTATATTATCCTGCCACTTAAATTAACTCTTTCGAATATTCTATTTCAATTTTAAATAGTAACCGCTTTCATTTAACTAGACAAAGTGTGAGCACTTCTTGGTAAAGTTTGGACATATTGCCCAACCGAAAAATGGTAATGGTTTTTTTAACACATTGTATAAATATTTTTCCTATTGGTTTACAAGTCGTCTACTATAATTCAGAGATTTTGTTGTATGATTGGTATATTGACCTATACAAATACTCAGTTATAAGTACTTGAAACCGCTTACATACAAAAGGAGGTCTACCATTCATTCTAAATGAACATGATTGACAAAATCATTCAAGACAGATTACGGTAATTTAAACGAGAGAATAATCACTTTTACAAGGGGGAATGTAGATGTCTCATCAACAAGGTAAGTTAAATCCAGATTTAAAAATCCGGCACATCAGTATGATTTCAATTGCAGGTGTCATCGGAGCTGGACTGTTTATCGGAAGTGGTGCAGTTATTAACGCTTCAGGGCCGGGCGCGATTCTATCCTACGCATTTGCAGGAACAATTGTCGTCTTAGTCATGCGAATGCTCGGTGAGATGGCAGCCGCACATCCCACAAGCGGATCCTTTTCCACCTATGCATCCGAATCAATCGGGCCGTGGGCAGGCTTTACAATTGGATGGTTATATTGGTTTTTCTGGGTAGTCGTTATAGCAATTGAAGCAATTGCCGGTGCAGCTATTATGCAATACTGGATTCCTGATTTCCCACTTTGGTTAATGGCATTAATTTTAACTATCTTGCTAACACTGACAAATCTTTTTTCAGTAAAATCCTTTGGAGAATTTGAATATTGGTTTTCCCTTATTAAAGTCGTAAGTATCGGCTTGTTCCTCGTCCTCGGTCTTTGTGTTATTTTCGGTTGGTACCCCGGAGTTGAGGCTCCCGGTACAATGAATCTTTTAGGTGCAGGCGGATTCATGCCAACTGGATTTGGATCTGTCTTAATAGGCATTACAGTAGTCATCTTTTCATTCATGGGTACCGAAATTGTTACGATTGCAGCCGGCGAGTCTGACCACCCGGCAAAAGCGGTTCGAATTGCGACAAATAGCGTTATTTGGAGGATTCTCATCTTCTATATCGGTTCAATAGCGATTGTAGTCACTTTACTGCCTTGGAATTCCGCAAACTTACTTGTCAGTCCGTTTGTCGCTGTTCTCGATTATGTAGGTATTCCTGCCGCGGCACAGATTATGAACTTTGTAGTCTTAACCGCCGTTCTATCTTGCTTAAATTCAGCGCTCTATGCGAATTCCCGGATGTTGTTCGGGATGGCACAGAAAGGCGATGCACCAAAAGCCTTTTTAAAATTAAGTAAAAGTGGCGTCCCTATCCGAGCAATCCTATTCAGTACAATCTTTTCATATATCGCGGTCATCTTTAGTTATATCTCGCCCGACAAGTTATTTTTATTTCTTATAAACTCGTCCGGGGCTGTGGCACTTCTGGTCTACCTGGTCATCGCATTCTCACATTTACAGATGCGAAGACGACTTGAAAAGGAAAACCCAGAAGCACTTCAGATTAGAATGTGGCTGTTCCCTTACCTAACGTACGCAACCATCGTCGTTATTGCGGGAATATTTATCGCAATGCTTATCATTGAATCATTGCGAGTACAAGCTGTACTTACGTTACTTATAGCTGGTTTGACCGTTGCTTCTTACTTCATTTTTGTCAGAAAGAAAAATGGTATAGGAGAATTGGAGAAAGGCATTGTACAGGCATCTTCAAGGACACTTCCCTAACAAAGAAAAAAACATCCAGTATCGCTTTTTAATAAAAGCGATACTGGATGTTTTTTATTTTTTTAAAATCCCCTGAGCCTTTGCCACACCCACGCCGAGGGTGTTCACTATTAAGTGGGTTGTGATTCGGAGTGTGGATTGTAGACCGCTTGGCGCTTTGGGGATGCCTTTGAGGGCACTGAAAAAATCCGATTTCCTTCATATCCCGTTGATTTCCGTTCCGAGCCGACGCTTTCCGCGGGCACGGCTTCAGCCTCCTCGTCACTGCGTTCCTGCGGGGTCTTCAGCTCGCGCTGTTCCCGCTGGAGTCGCCGCTCTCCACTACAATCAACTAGTTCTTATTATAATAAAGAACTTTTTCAGTGGCCTCGATGCCTTTCGCCATGAACTTGGATTGGCGCTTCGCATCCAGGCTCAGAACTTCGGCGATCCCTTTGCCGCGCCTGTGCTGGAGTTGTATTTTTGAGATGTATGGACTGAAATTATAATGTGATTGCTATTTGATACTATCTTCATTGAAGAAAGACGCACTATAGGCTGCATGTCTAATTTCCCTATAACGAAATGAGCTTTCTTACACAGACCATCCAGCGCAGGTGCGACTTCGTGGTAGCCGGAGCGATAAGACTGAAAGTGGTTTTCTTTCCGGCTTATCGCGGGAGGCATCCACAAAGCGGCGAAGCGTTATTAGAGGGGTTTCTGATTCTATCTACCGGGACTTTTATTAATCACCTTCGCAAAGATAGATAACGAAATGTATTCTATCCCTAAAATGTATGAAAGTTCGTTACTTGGTAATCATAAACTACAGCATCAATGGACATGCTTTTATATAAGAAGGTATCTAAACAATATTTCATTAAGAAAAACGTTGAAATCGCTCAAATATACTCCTCTTTTTGACCATCAAATCTACTTTAATGCAAATTTCGTTAAAATATGGTATACTATTAGTAGACAACACATGAAATATAGTTTACGGTTAGTTGTTTTCCATCTTCATCTACTTTTACTTTTTGCTTTGGGTTTCCCAAAAGCACTCATTAAATAGATGGCAAGATGAGAATGGATAATAGGGGGAATTCGAATGGCTTTTCCACGTAGGGAAAAAGAAGTATCGGATTTTGTCGCAGCGCGCAGAATCGATGAAGAAATTTCGTTTGTCCGTAATGAACACGAAGTGAATGGTACTATTTTTAAAATACTTGAGAACTCCGTTATCGTTGAAATTACATCGAAGGACGCCGAACTTATTGGTGCCGCTTCAAACTTAACTGTTGTTTCACATAAGAATTACTCAATCGTTTAATAAAGCATACCTAACAATCAATGGGGATTTACCTAATCTCCCATTGATTGTTTTATTTCTATAAAGACTAAAAAGGCATCTGCTTGAACAATGATGCCTTTTTTCTATGCACACTTGGAAGAGCAACTCTCTCTATAAATTACAATTCCCAATAAATCTGTTCCGTGTATTAAGCACATGATTATTTGCCCACTTCAACTAGACAATTAAAGAAGGATTTTACTGGTCACCTCCCGAAAAGTAATAGAAAAGGGGGTTATCCTGATGCTTCGAATTCTTTTACTTACCGCAATTGTTGTAATGGGAATCATTTATATTTTCTTTATCCCCACTAACCCTATCGGTCTAAAGATTCTCATGAAACTCATTCCAATGGTACTCATTATTCTGTTTGCGGTAACGACAAGACCTTTATTTTCCCGTAAATATAAACGGATCATTATCGCTGGGCTTATCGTCTGTATGATTGCCGATGGTGTCATATATTGGTTTTTACCCGGCCTTATCACATTTTTCATAGGACATATTTTTTATATTTTTGCATTCCGTCATGTTGGATACAAGTCAATGCCATTCCGGGCAGCAGTTCCGCTCCTTCTATATGGTAGCGGCATGGCAATATGGATAGCTGGTTCACAGTTTTCTAACGGGCAGACTGTTCTTGGTATCGCCATTATCGGTTATATTGGTATTATTATAACGATGGGATGGATGGCCATCCGCACAAGATTAAAACTTGCGATTATTGGTGCTTTGTTATTCATGTTCTCAGATTCAGTTCTTGCAATTGATCGGTTTGTTTTCGAAATCCCCTATCGCGATGCATTCGTTATGATGACGTATTACGCGGCACAAACCCTCATAGCGGCCAGTATCGGTAGCCGGATTGTAAAGTATTCCGTAAACCGGAGCAATCTGATAGGATAGATGCATCAGAACTTTATTAGGAGGTTTACTTTAATATGAAAGAAAAATTATTTGAGCGTCTTGTGCGCTATGCAAAAATTGATACACAATCTGATGCAGCTAGTACTTCCACACCTTCGACAGTTGGCCAATGGGACCTCCTGCATGAATTGCAAAAAGAACTTGCAGAAATTGGGCTAGAAGACATTACGCTTGATGATTACGGTTATTTATTTGCAACACTACCTGCCAATACGGATCGCGATGTACCAGTTATCGGTTTTCTTGCGCATGTTGATACTGCAACCGATTATACAGGGAAGAATGTTAACCCAAAACGTATAGATAACTACGATGGCAACGATATACAACTGAATGACAGTACCGTAATGGCCGTAGACAATTTCCCTGAACTAAAAAACTATATTGGTCACACACTTATTACTACAGACGGAACAACACTTCTCGGTGCTGACAATAAAGCTGGTATTGCTGAAATTGTTACAGCGATGGCGTTCTTAAAGGAAAACCCTAACTTGAAACACGGGAAATTGCGTATCGCCTTCACGCCTGACGAAGAAATTGGACGCGGTCCGCATAAATTCGATGTCAACAAGTTCGGGGCGAAATATGCATATACGATGGATGGCGGACCGCTTGGGGAGCTGCAATACGAAAGTTTTAATGCAGCAAGTGCTAAAGTTACTTTCCGTGGAGTTAGTGTTCATCCAGGTTCTGCGAAAGATAAAATGGTCAATTCCATTTTACTGGCCAATCAATTCCAAGCAGCAATGCCTGTAGATGAAATCCCTGAAAAGACGGATGGCTACAAAGGATTTATCCATCTTATGCAATTCAACGGATCTACGGAAGAAACAACACTTTCGTATATTGTTCGCTATTTCGACCGTGAAACATTCGAAGCGAGAAAAGAGTTAATGATTGAAACAGCTGACAAGCTAAAGAAGGAATACGGAGACAATATGATTTCACTCGAAATTGAAGATCAATACTTCAATATGGGTGAAAAAATTGAACCCGTCATGGAGATTGTCGATATTATGTCTGATGCATTCAAGAATCTCAGCATAACTCCCAATATCGTACCCGTACGCGGCGGGACAGACGGTTCTCAATTGTCCTATATGGGCATGCCGACACCTAATGTTTTCACCGGCGGAGAAAACTATCACGGGAAATACGAATATATTTCAGTCGACAACATGGAAAAAGCAACACAAGTTATTATAGAGGCCGTAAAACTATTTGAAGAACGTGCATGATTAGAGGGGGATGACCTATGATATGAAAGAAATATGGATTGGTGTCATCTCTTCTGTTTTTTTCGCAGTGACATTCATTTTGAACAGATCGATGGAATTAGAGGGCGGAAGTTGGCTTTGGAGTGCTTCCCTGCGGTATTTCTTTATGGTGCCGTTTTTAATAGCTATTGTCGCTCACCGAAAAGGCCTTGGAGACGTGAAGAATGAATTTATCCGAAAACCCGCCCCATTCTTCATTTGGAGTGTAACGGCATTTGTTCTGTTCTATGCTCCCCTTACGTACGCAGCAGCTTACAGTCCGGGATGGCTTCTTGCTGGCACATGGCAATTGACAATTGTGGCAGGCGTCTTGTTAGCCCCGTTGTTCACATTGGTTGTGAAAACGAAAGACGGTGAAATGAAAATTCGACAAAAAATCCCACTCCTATCACTAGGAATTACACTTGTCATTTTTGCAGGAGTTGTACTGATCCAAATACCGCATGCGCAGAACGTAGAGTTACGTACGCTTTCGCTTGGTATCATTCCCGTCATCATTGCAGCATTTGCTTACCCGCTTGGCAACCGAAAAATGATGGAACTCTTAGGAGGCAGACTTGACACTTTCCAGCGCGTACTTGGTATGACACTCATGACGATTCCCGTTTGGATTGTTTTTTCCATCTATGCATTATGGACTGTTGGACCTCCTTCCTGGAGCCAACTTGGTCAGTCTTTCATAGTCGGTATCAGCTCGGGCGTTATCGCTACAACGTTATTTTTCATGGCTACCGACCGTGTACGAGGTGACCAGGGTAAACTTGCTGCTGTGGAAGCAACACAGTCCACCCAACTCATTTTTGTCATTCTTGGCGAAATGATGATACTCGGTATCGCACTCCCCGGCACAATTTCTCTCGTTGGAATCGCTGTTATCATTGTAGGAATGGGATTACATAGTTTCCAAACAGCACTAGCGAAAAAGAAATTGCCCATCACCAATTAAGGTGTGGGCAATTTCTTTGAGGTGCATATTTTATTACCAAAAACTCTGGCCCACATTTGATACAGTCGATTAGCGTTCATATTCTCCAATTGTTTCTACCGCTATTTCTGTTATTGAAGTATCAATCGCTTTATCAAAATCAATTTCACCACGAATGGCACCGTTTGCTTTGTATGCGTCATATTGTTTTTTTATATCGTCAATGAACATCTTACCATCAGGATCTAGACCAGTTACGTTTACCTTTTCCCATAAAGCGGGGTCTTTTAACGCTGTATGCTTCGTCATAATATCTATTATCTCTTCTTTGCCTTCCCCTTTGATAAATGCATCGTTATAATCGCGCACACCTTTCAAATAGGCCGACATGAATCGCAAAGAAACGTCTTCCTCCTCGGCCATGAACTGAGGAGAGCCCAGGACCATCGCAATTTGGGATTCAGGTGCATAATCGGTTGCATCTCCGAACCGAACGTGAAACCCTTTGTCTACACCTTGTGCGATAAGCGGTTCTATATTAATGGCCGCATCGATGGTTCCGCTATCAATCGCACCGAGCATCGTTCCGAAATCGGCCATGAGTACGAACTCAACATCATCTTGAGTCAAACCTGCGTGCTTAACCATTTCCTCGTAAATGTATCCATCAATCGAGTTGCGAGAAGATACCCCTACTTTTTTTCCTTTTAAGTCTTTATACTCTTTGATTACGTCAACCATATGGTTACCAATAACGAGCGTGAAATACGACTTCCCTGGTACGTTATGCCCTTTATCTGCAATAATCTTTACGTCAATGCCTTGCGCAATCGCATTAAAGAATGATGCGGTTGATACACCGCCCGCAATATCCACTTCGCCCGCCGCTAGTGCTGGTAGCATGTCATCACTGTTTGCAAACTGTGCAAACTCCACTTCGATATTATAGTCTTCAAAATACCCTCGCTCTTTCGCAATGTAGAAACCTGCCCCCGAGGCTGCCCCGTCTTCCGCAATAATAACTTTTGCTCTTTTTTCGAGTGGTGCTAAATCACCGGAAGGATTAACATCAACTGTTTCTTCAGGCTTTTGTTCATCTTCTACCGGTTTTACTGTCTCTTTCGGAGAACAAGCACCAACGAGGAGCGCTAACGCTAATAACGATAGCAACCATCCGCTTTTCATCCACTTTGCCATCGAATCTCTCCCTCTCTATTCAACTTCCCGTCTTGACCTTTGTACTTCTTCTTGCAGGTGTTTCCATATTTCTACGAATTGTCCGGCCATTACAGGGTTTTCTCGTATGTCTTCTATTTTTCGAGGACGTGGCATATCGACACTAATTTCTTGAATAATTTTACCCGGCTGCGAACTCATTAATAAGATGCGATCGCTTAACAACAACGCTTCGTCAATACTATGGGTAATGAATAAAATTGTTTTTCCTGTTTCTGACCAAATGGACAGCAACTCTTCTTGTAAGATAAACTTGTTTTGCTCATCCAGTGCAGCAAATGGTTCATCCATCAGCAATATTTCCGGATCGTTTGCAAATGCACGTGCAATACTTACTCGCTGTTTCATTCCACCTGACAATTCTTTTGGATATAGGGACGAAAACTTTTCCAGACCGGTTTTTTTCAAATAATAAGCGGTGCGTTCTTTTATGAGTTTTTTCGGTAAATGACGCATTTCTAGACCGAATGCCACATTTTTCTCGACAGTAAGCCACGGAATAATACCCTTTTCCTGGAACACCATCGACTGTAGCGGCCGACCTTCTCCATCTGTTGCAATTGTAAATTCACCGATACTCGGTTTCTCGAGCCCTGCTAATATGCGCAGTAACGTTGACTTACCGCACCCACTCGGTCCAACGAGGCAGACAAATTCCCCATCTTTGATTGTAAGATTAATGTCATCCAGTGCTGTTACGCTGCCTTGTTTTTTGTAAAATGCTTTCGTCAGATTCTGAATCACGATTTTTGCTCTTCTGCTCACCTGCTCACCTCCACGGTAACATCTTTTTTTGAATTCCTCGGAGCAATAGAGAGAACAGATAACCAAAAAAGGAAATGAGAATGAGCCCTACATACATTTCTTGTAGTAAAAATGCTTTGTACGATACCCAAATTAGATATCCTATTCCGGATGTTGCCCCCATCATTTCAGCTGCCACAATCGTTAGTAGCGCTATCGCCTGCCCCATCTGAATTCCTTCCAACATGACCGGCATCGCGCCCGGCAAAGCAATTTTCGTAAAAAAATTCAATTTTCCTGCCCCGTAATTTTTGGCTACATCTAAATAGATCGAGTCGATATTAATAACACCTGCAGCTGTATTTATGACAACCGGAAAAAAAACACTGCCCGCAATTGTTATTACTTTTGATAAATCACCAATTCCGAAAAGAATAATAATAATCGGAAGCAAGGCAAGTGTAGGAATCGGCATCAGGGCCATCACAATTGGCGAGACAAAATGCCTGATTGGCGAATAAAGCCCCATTAGTAATCCGATGATGACACCTGGTATGACACCCATTAAAAAGCCCGCAAAAATCCTGTACAATGAAACGCCGATGTGACTTGCCATTTCACCACTGGAAATCATCCCAAAAAAGGTGCTTACAATTGCGGATGGAGGGGGGAAGAAACGGATATCAATCATTCCAGTCCTCGACAAAAATTCCCACATGAGTAGCAGGAACAAGGGAGAAGCAATCGTCAACATCTGTTTCAACCGTTCTTTCGTTTGCCTTTGTCTCCATTCACGCTGCTCGATTTCAAACGGATCGTATCGGACAGCTTTATTATCTCTCTTCAACGTCACCACCTCTTCATTCAAATAGTATGTATCAGCCTAAAAAAGTGTGTTAGGCGCATGCGAAAAAATGGGTCTATTCAGTGATATTTCAACAAGAAATTCATGACAGTCATCTGACTGATAAACTATCTAGTCGGTCGGACACAAGTTGTGGGCAGTCAGGCGCGGGTTATGGACGGTCGCCGCCGGGTTATGGGCGGTCGCCGCAAGTTACGGGCAGTCCACCGCGAGTTATGGGCGGTCAGCCGCAAGTTACGGGCAGTCCACCGCGAGTTATGGGCGGTCAGCCGCAAGTTACGGGCAGTCCACCGCGAGTTCGGGGCGGTCAGCCGCAAGTTACGGGCAGTCCACCGCGAGTTATGGGCGGTCAGCCGCAAGTTACGGGCAGTCCACCGCGAGTTATGGGCGGTCAGCCGCAAGTTACGGGCAGTCCACCGCGGGTTACGGGCGGTCAGCCGCAAGTTAGGGGCGGTCGATAAGGATATATGAGCGGTTGAAATCGAGACAACATCAAAAAGACCATGGAGGTTGGATTCTCCATGGTCGTTGTCACTTCAACTTATTCAAATAATAATCCCGGTCTTCTTTGCGTCAAACAGTAGCTCCTCCCGAAATGCCGGATGAGCGATATCGATGAGTGCTTTTGCACGTGCAGATAACGATTTTCCATACAGACTGGCGATTCCGTATTCTGTAACGATGTTGTCAACGTCGTTTTTCGACGTTGTAACGACAGAACCCGGCGTCAATTGCGGTTTAATGCGCGAAATAGTGTCATTTTTCACTGTTGAATACATGCAGATAAACCCTTTACCATGCTTTGCAAAACGCGCGCCACGAGCAAAGTCAGCTTGTCCTCCAGTCGATGAATAATAACGGCCGCCAATTGTTTCAGATGCGCATTGTCCATAAAAGTCCACTTCGGTCGTCGCATTAATGGAAACGATTCTCTCTTCTTTCGCAATTTCACGTGGATCGTTCACCCTGCTGACCGGTAAAAATTCAACAGCAGGATTTTCATGGAGGAAATCGTACAAACGTTGTGATCCGAAAGCAAATGTCGCTACGATTTTCCCTTTATGTGTAAACTTCTGTGTACCATCGACCGCCCCTGCTTTTACTAGGTCGACGATGCCATCTGTCAGCATTTCAGTGTGGATACCAAGATGACGGTGGTTTTTCAACATACCCATAACCGCATTTGGAATTGCGCCGATTCCTATTTGAAGTGAATCCCCGTTTTCTATGATGTTTGTTACAAATTCAGCGATTTTCAGATCTTTCTCCCCAACCAAAGGTGACTTCTCTTCGGATAATGGCTGATCATTTTCGATGTATCCCGCAACCTGGCTTATATGAATCTGATTTTCACCGTATGTCCGCGGCATATGCTTATTCACTTCTAAAACAAACGGGACATGTCCGATGAATTCCGAAATATAGTCCGCCTGCGTTCCTAAAGAAAAATAACCATGTTCATCCATGGGCGACGCAACCGTCAAGACCATCGACATATTTGTGATTTTCTTCAACATGCGCGGAACTTCATGGAAAACGTTCGGTACTAATTCTATTTTGCCTTCTTGGTAAGCTTTTCGTGTCGCACCGCTTAAGAAGTATGAAACATGTGATAAATGGCCTTTCATTTTACCGTTTATATAATCCCGCTCTCGAAGAGTCAGCATTTGATGAATTTTAACGTCATGTAACTTTGTATGATTCGCTTCCATTATATCCAGCAGACGGTGAGGTTCCCCATTTGCAATCGGAACGATGATATCCGCCTTTTTCCCAATCAACCCTATAAACTCATCTGCATTCAATCGTTTTTCCAATTTGATTTCCACCTCTGTAAGTTTTCAACTAGCAATTAGTATACAACAGACTGAACGCTCACTCAACTTGATGACCTATCACTTTGATGGATATAATGGATGTATGACAAACTTAACTTCGGATCAAATTAGACAACTGAATATGTATAGCATTTACGTAGAAAAACCGGAACAAAACTTATTCACATTGGAAACGCTGCTCGATGAAAAAAAAATGGAGGACGTATTAAATGTAGTCCAAGCAGTGAGCGGAAGCCCTAACCGAACTGTAGCAGCGTCGTACTTCATGCGTCGTTTCGGAATGTTCACCGCGATGCAATTTTATAACTTGGCGGCGTACGATGAGGTATGGAATGGAGATAAAAAACATCTTCATTTCGGGGCAAAAGTAGAATACGGAAAACTGTCTGTTAGTATGTTTGCGAATGCGGAAGACTGGCAGGACGTGGACGATGGTGAACGTCGCGTTGTTATTAAACGAATTCTAAAAGATCAGTGTGACGCTGTCATCAGGAAAATCCGAACCATCTCATCTGTTTCACCGCTAACATTATGGGAAAACATTTTCGGGTTTCTCCTTTGGCAATATCACGTACTGCTAGAAAATCCAGCTACATCCTTAGATGCGCGTGCTGACCTCAATCTATTGAAAGATGATGCACTTTGGGAAGATATCGCTCCACATTCATTATTCGCGGATTACCTAGGTGGATGCGAACCTTCTGCCCTTTTAAACACTGAAGTCCGCAAGACATGTTGCTTCTCCAAAGATGTTCCAGGACTTATGCAATGTGGTTTTTGCCCGTTAAAGTAATTCATTAACCCGATTTACCTGAGTAATTCACAAACCAGACTTTCAGCGAATAAATTGTCCCACTGGCTGCGCCACCATAAAAAAAGCCCATGAAAATCCCGGCGGGCAAGCTGCCTGGATGACTAATGAAAATCGACAAAACAAGTCCAGTGATAGTTGTAACTGTTGAAAACCAGGTCTCAGATATTTTGAAAAGGATCTTCATTAAGATTACAACTAGCAAAATTACTGGAATTGCCCAAAAAGCATCCCAAATATTCGTATAAATTATCGGAAACTCTTTCAATATGACACCAATCCTTTTTCACATTAGCTTTCCCATCATATAACTGTTTCAGTACAAATTTTAAGGCGAAAGGAAGAGAACCTATATGGAAATTAAAGGTCATACTGTTAAAGGTAAAGTACTTGATAACGAAACTCGCTGCTCCCACTACCATACTGAAGTCGATCGAATTGCTATCAAGTTTTATTGCTGCGACACCTATTTTCCTTGCTTTGAATGCCACAAAGAAGACGGGTGTGGCAATCCCGCCGTCTGGCCCGATGATAAATTTATTGAAAAAGCAGTTCTGTGCGGGGCTTGTGGTCATGAACTGACAATTACGGAGTATTTGGAGAGAGGTTCGGAATGCCCTAGTTGTTCAGCTTTGTTTAATCCGAAATGTGATTTACACAGAAATCTCTACTTTCAAACTTAACAAATCTAATTAACCAACGAGACACCTCAATCCGTGAATATGAAAAAACGCTAGATCTCACCTAGCGTTTTTTTAGTCAATTATATCATTTTTAGATTCAGGTAATGATTATTGATAATCCATCTTATACTCTGTTGATGAAATAAATCACCTGACTCGAAGATTAATTCGAATACCGGAAGGATCTTCCGTCATAAATCCACTACCGTTCATTTCCACTTTCATACCTAACGCTTCCACCTTCGTAATAGCTTCATTCAAAACTGTTTCATCCGGATAAACGAGCGTATACGATTGAAGTCCAACACTTCCCGCTTTAGGGCGTGTTACACCTTCGCCATTCCATGTATTCAAGCCGAGATGGTGATGGTATTTCCCATTCGACATAAATAAAGCCTGTGGATAGGTGGTCACGACTTCGAAGCCAAGGGCATTGTAGAAAATTTCCGTTTCAGGCAGATTTGCCACATGCAAATGGACATGCCCCATCACCGTACCGGTAGGGAGCCCCTCCCATGTCTTTCCTGCACTTTCTGCAACAATACTTTCCCCATCGAGCGGGTCCGTACTCATGTCGACCTTTCCATTTTCCCAAGTCCAAACAGCAGGGTCACGATCCGTGTAAATTTCAATTCCATTGCCATCCGGATCTGACAAATAGAGCGCTTCACTCACTAGGTGATCAGCAGCCCCGATCCGTGTACTATTTTGCACGAAATGTTTAATAATCGCTCCGAGATCGGCTCTCTCTGGCAACAAAAGCGCAAAGTGATACAGTCCAGAGCGACGTGGTTCTTTCGGTGTCACATTGTCCGGTTGTTCGATAATTAGTAGGGGCGTCTTCCCGTCCGCTGTCAATACTACCTTGTTGGATTCTTGTTCAAGCAATT
Source organism: Sporosarcina sp. Y1011 (assembly GCF_057669885.1). Taxonomy (NCBI): domain Bacteria; kingdom Bacillati; phylum Bacillota; class Bacilli; order Caryophanales; family Caryophanaceae; genus Sporosarcina; species Sporosarcina sp. Y1011. The sequence goes on from NZ_JBYHFP010000002.1 coordinate 407,978, forward strand.
TAAAGCCAATCACTTCTTTGTAAAAACGGACTGATCTGTCCAAGTCCATGACGTTGAGATGCACTTCTCCTGTATACGTAAGCGGTGCTTTATGAAAATTCATTTATATTCCTCCTAAATTCTTTTTATCAGTTACTTACTTTATGTAACTAACTTTATATGTTAGAATGAGAATTGTCAATAAAGGAGCTGGTATTTTATGAACGAATTTGAACTTTGTCCGCGTTTCGAAAAAGCCGTATCTATATTAAGCCAACGCTGGACTGCCCTTATATTGTATCAATTAACAGCAGGTCCACAGCGTTTCTGTACAATGACTGACAAACTCAACGTCAGCGGAAAAACATTATCTCAGCGATTAAAAGACCTGGAACAGCAAAACTATGTTGTTCGTACTGTATACCCTGAAACACCTGTACGAATCGAATATTCATTGACCGAAAAAGGAATGTCTCTTACACCAATTATGAAAGAAATCGAATTATGGTCAAAAACATGGGTTGCTCAAGTGGAAGAAAACGTATAATAGAACAAACCACCTTATCCATGGATTCATATTATTCATATTAATTCGAATTTAAACAATAATGATTTAAACCTCCCCCTCATTATTTTATTGTGATAATATGATGGAATACATAAAAAACGAACGATATTTCCACTATAGTTTCTTTCTAATTTTGAGGGGGAAAATCATGGCTACAGGCTATCAGGGCACGAATAAGATGCTGACAGGAATTGTTTTCGGTGTTATTACTTTTTGGCTTTTCGCACAATCTTTAGTCAATATTGTCCCGGTAATGCAAAAAGATTTAGGGATTTCATTGGGCGCACTGAATATCGCAATCAGTTTGACCGCATTGTTTTCAGGTATTTTCGTTGTTGCAGCGGGTGGATTGGCCGATAAATTCGGGCGGAAAAAATTAACCTATATCGGGCTTATTTTAAGCATTATAGGTTCGCTTCTTCTTGTCATAACCAATGGCGCTACATTGTTGATTATTGGACGGATTGTCCAGGGTCTGTCTGCTGCTTGCATTATGCCCGCTACGATTGCTTTGGTAAGAACATACTATGATGGGGCAGATAGACAACGTGCGCTTAGTTATTGGTCCATCGGATCTTGGGGTGGCTCTGGTGTTTGTTCATTTGCAGGGGGAGCTATTGCGACTTCTATGGGGTGGAGATGGATTTTTATCTTTTCAATCGTTTTCGCTATCCTAGCAATGATTTTGCTCAAAGACACACCCGAAAGTAAAGTGGTACAGAAAGTTCCTTCCCGTTTCGATTATACTGGGTTAGTCGTATTCGTATTGATGATGGTTGCATTAAACGTTGTCATCACACGGGGTGCCGATTTCGGTTGGACAAGTCCACTCATATTAGGGTTAATTGCTGCTACGCTGATTGGCGTGTTGTTCTTTATTAAAATAGAAATAGGCAAAATGAACGCCTTGATTGATTTTAACTTATTTAAAAACAAACCGTATACAGGTGCTACCATCTCCAACTTCTTATTGAATGCGGTAGCAGGAACGCTTGTTGTAGCCAATACATATGTGCAAGTCGGAAGAGGATTCTCGGCGTTTCAATCGGGGATTTTATCCATCGGTTATTTAGTATCCGTCCTCGTTATGATCCGTGTCGGTGAAAAAACATTGCAGAAAACCGGAGCGAAATTGCCAATGGTGGTAGGTTCTATCTTGGCTGCAATCGGTATCGGATTAATGGCATTGACATTTTTACCAGACACAGCCTATATCATCGTCGTCTTTGTTGGATTCATCCTGTTCGGTATCGGACTCGGATTGTATGCTACGCCATCCACAGATACGGCAGTCTCTAGTGTACCGGAAGATAAGATCGGTTCATCATCAGGTATTTACAAAATGTCGAGCTCACTTGGCAGTTCTTTCGGTGTTGCCATTTCTGCCTCGGTATATAGCGCGATAACACTTACAGGCAATATTGAAAAGGCGGCTTCTATCGGAATCATCACCAACGTCATATTCGCTGTATTGGCACTGATTGCGATTATATTCTTAATCCCAAAATCATCTAATTCAGCCAAACAAGACGTCTCCAAACAGAAAGTCCGGAAAACTGATTATGCGCATCCTGTTAATGAAAATAGTAGAATATAATATAAGCCGATCAATTGTAAGACGAATTAAAGCGCTTCAATCAAAGTGGATGAAAACAGCCTTAAATCACATCTGATTTAAGGCTGTTTTATTTTCCAAATTTACTCTGATGATAAAAACAAAGCTTTCTTATTCTACTGCTTTCGTTTCTTAATACGGATTAGAAATACTATCCCCTCATCTTAGAAAGTTATTCTATTCCAAGTTTGCTCTTCTCCATTATTGAGCGTCCTCTTATTTACAAATCATTTTTGAGGTGTATAATGTGTAGGTGGTCAGATTACTTTTATAATTTTACTGCATTTTTTTCAGTATAGTATAAATTAAAGCTATTCTTTTCGGTAAACAAGAAAGTTTATACTTTCCGAATTTACTATCTAGCATTATAAAATAGTGGGTGGTAAAAAGCATGAAAACAGATCAAGAATTCACTCTTGTCGAACATTTAACGGAGCTGAGGAAACGGCTCATTATTGTAGTTGCGACTTTTATAATTTCAATTATAATAGGCTTCGGTATTGCACCAAAAATATTAACTTTCATCAAGATGCAGCCTACAGCCCTTCACGTAGAATGGAACGTTTTCGGCTATACGGATGGGCTAATGATTTATTTAAAATGCGCTTTACTGTTGGCCATTCTGATTACATTGCCCATTGCGTTATACCAGACCTGGTTATTCGTGAAGCCGGGTATGTCCGGGGAAGAATCAAAAGGAGCAGTCATGTTTATTCCGGCCTCTTTTTTCTTGTTTTTGGCGGGAATCAGTTTCAGTTATTTTCTCCTCTTCCCTTTAATGTTGAACTTTATGTCAAACATCAACGAATCGATTGGTGCAATTGAAACCTACGGGATGAAACAGTACTTTACATTCATGTTTAACTTGATCATTCCAGTGGGTATTGTATTTGAATTACCTGTGGTCGTACTATTTCTGACAAAGTTAGGTATTGTAACACCGGAAAAGTTGAGGAAAATGAGAAAGGTTGCTTATTTCCTACTTGTAATAGTCGGTGTTTCTATTTCACCACCTGACTTCATTTCCGATATTCTTATCATTATTCCTTTATTACTGCTATTTGAGATCAGTATCCTTGTGTCTAGCTGGTCACTTAAAAGAAAGCGGGCAAATGAATTGAAGCGTGAGAAGATTTTGAAGGAAGAAGATTAAAGCATTTCTATTGGCAGTAATATTATATTGATTTTTGTTACCTTAAGCGTGTATTTGAATTTAAAGGAGGAGAAAACCATGCCAAGCATCGGTGTACCCGGTTTAATTATTATTCTAGTAATTGCTTTAATCATCTTTGGACCATCCAAATTGCCTCAATTAGGAAGAGCTGTAGGACAAACTCTAAAGGAGTTCAAGAGTTCAACAAAAGACATCATGGATGATGTAACAGATGAATTCAAATCAGATGATAAAGAAGCAGCAGAGAAAAAGAAAATTTAATAGATAACTCAAAAGCCGGCATCAGATACGAATTATAATTCGTATTTGATGCCGGCTTTTGAGTGATTATACTACGTTATATTTATGAATAGCAACTGTTTTATAAACGATAATTCTGGTATATCCATGAAACATACGGATACATCCAAGCACGAGACATCTCAACTCCTGAAAAGTTCACATTTCTCTATACTGTAGATGTCGCCGCCTCTTTAATTTCCTTGCGTCTAGCGTAAATATTTTTGACAATCGCTTTACCAACTGCATATGTTGGAACGGCAACAATGATGCCGAGAAAACCTCCGATATTACCTGCAGCCAGTATTACAGTAATAACCGTAAGCGGATGGAGATCCAGTGATTTCCCCATCACATTCGGCGTTATGAGATTGCTTTCGATTTGCTGGGCAACAAGCATAACGATTGCAGCTAAGATACCAGTCTTCGGATCCTCTAGGAAGCCGATAATAATTGCTGGTACAGCAGATATCCACGGACCAATGAATGGAATTAAATTCATGAACAAGCCGAAAACAGCTAACAGTAAAGCATATTCCAAGCCAATAACCAGATAACCAATGTATAAGAAAATTGCTAAAATAAAACTGATTAACAACTGTCCCTGGATATATGAACGAAGTACCGTATCGATATCGTGTAAGGTTTTTTTAATCCATTCTCGTCTTTTCCCGGAAAAGAAATTATAAATGAACGGTGCAAACTTTTCATGATCTTTCAGCATGAAAATAAAGAAAAATGGAACAAGTACTAGCAAGAACATTGCCTGTAGAAACGACTGTAAAAACTGAACAATCCATTTCCCAAAATTGACCGCAATGGATTGAATCGAATCAGCTGCACTGTCAATAGAATCTTCCAACTGTTTTGGTAAATCATCTTTTTGTTGAAGAAGTGAGTCTTTCATGACGTTGATTTCATTAGTAATTGTAGGTGCATTATCAACCAAGTTGTTAATTTGTTTCGTTATCGGAGGACCAATAATCGCTACAAATATCCAAACGACCGCTAAGAGTATCGCAAAAATCGAAAGAATGCTTCCCCACCTTGGTACTTTCTTTTTTTCCAGAAACCGTTGGACTGGCTCCATAATATAATAAAGTACGCCGCCTAAAAGTAACGGTATGAAAATGGCTTTTGCAATAATAACCAGCGGTGAAAAAATCCCTTGAATCTCCATAAAGTATTTAATAATAAGCATTGCAAGCAATATTCCAACACCCACTTGAAACCATAGCTTTTTCGTCATATATCCCACTTCCTTTTCATATCACCATTTTGATAGACTATTAATTTTAAGTATACGTTGTTTTACGGATGGCGTCGAAGAAAGTTTCACCCCCCTTCATATGAACAATTCATTCGACACTTTTGATTGGTCCATAAACCAGTACCGCGCTCACAACTAAGGTGTTTTTCCGTCCGCAGTCAATGTCGCTGTCTTCGAAACTTGCTCAAGTACTTTAAACCCGATAACCTCATCATAAAAATAAATTGATCTACCTTGGTTTAACACATTAAAATATACTTCTCCAGTATTCGTAATTGGTGTTTTATGAAAGTTTCTTTGGTTTCCCCTCCAAAAAATAGTAACTTAATTACTTTATGTAACTAAATTTATATGTTATAGTAACTTTTATCAACGTATTAAGTTTCCGTAGAAAGGAACCGATAAACTATGAGCGAATTTGAGCTTTGCCCACGTTTTGAAAAAGCTGTTTCTGTGTTGAGTCAACGCTGGACTACTCTTATTTTATATCAATTAATGGCAGGACCGCAGCGTTTTTGTACCATGACCGATAAACTTGGGGTCAGTGGTAAAACATTATCCGAACGGTTAAAAGATCTTGATCAGCAAGGTTTTGTCATCCGAAATGTTTACCCAGAAACACCAGTACGAATTGAATATTCGTTAACTGAAAAAGGAATGTCACTTACACCCATTATGATAGAAATCGAAAAATGGTCCAAAACATGGGTTGCACCCGATTCCATTTCAAATAATACATAAAGCCAATCACACTCAAAAACCGGCTTTATGTATTCATATTTTGGAGAGATTCTTTGTATGTTTTTCTCATCATCACTTCAACAGACTGCCTTTCTCTACAATTAGTCTTGCAGTCCATTTTCATATTGATGTATGCAAAGGCAAGGATATAACAACTTCAACCATTTAATTACAATTACCCTTCTTATATGTCTCTAAAAAACCCTTAATTTGCTCGGGCGTTTTCAAGTAATGAACAGTCTTCCCTTCCCCCGCATAACGCTGCATCCGCTCTATCATTTTCTTTTTCCGTGCTCCATACGTTGTCACAATGAATTTCAAAAATGCCTTATCTATCTTTTCCTTACACCCTTCACCCATATCATCCCGAGTTTCCCCATGGAATTGCACCCTCCTCTTCAACACACGATACAAACAGACCCTGAGAGGGAGTTCCAAATAAATAATTGTATCCGCATATGGCTCTCGAATATTGAATGTACCCGAGTAATTACCTTCAACAATCCATTGATCATTTTGAACAACTTGTCGTTGTGCTGCAGAAAACTCTTCAAGCGAAGCTTCCACCCAATCCCGTTTCCAATACATTCGATCTAAATGTGTTACTTCGATTTCAGTCATTTCACCTAGTCGACGCGCAAATGTTGACTTTCCCACGCCAGATGACACCCCGATGACCATGATTTTATTCATTCGAACGCTCCCTTCCACATAATTCTAGAATCATATATATCTATTTCATTTGCAGACTATCTATCTGAATTTGAGAGAATATAAAATTACTCCAATACTTTGTATCTGTTCTATGTACGACCAAAGCATGGAAATAGTTTCAATCCTTCTTTTTATATACGGAGTGGATAGGGCTGACTATTGTAACCACAATATTTTAAAATACATACGTTAGTAGGGAATCTAAAAAGAGGAGTTGAAAGCGTGCTAGACGATTATATGGATGACCTATTTTACGGTTTGAATTTCCCTCCTGTACAAAGTCCCGAAACAATCGAAGATAAAACTGTCCCAGTGAATAATACTGAAATCCCTTCAAGCGTAAATAGGGAGGATGGACACACTCATAGCTACCTAGGTTCGACCACGTGTAGTGATGGGCATATCCATATGCATCCAGGCGTAACCAGTACACCCATTGAGACGGATAAAGGCCATTTTCATCATATTAAGGGAAATACCTCCTTTGAAGACGACCATATCCATCGCTACGAAGCGTATACGAGTCTCCCTATTTTGATGCCGGGTGGTTACCATACGCATTATGTAGAGGTTCGAACAACGGAAGATGATGGGCATATTCATGTCATTAAAGGTTTTACACAACCCTCAAAAAGCTAATTGGGAAGCAATCCGAAATAACCTTCCTGCAGACTTCCTGGTTAGTATCCCTCAAATCGGGCATATTATCATGAACACCAAAAACAAGGAGGATGATTTTTCTATGAACAAAATGGCCATGACAGCACTTGGACTGGGCGCTGCATATTTAATGCGAAACAAAGGTGCTCGGGACAAACTGATGAAACAGGTTGAATCGTTTACAGGTCCATTCTCCATGAAAAATGGTTCGCACAAGAATTCTTAAAGCTACTGAATAAACCGGTATCCCAATATGGGGTACCGGTTTTTCACATTGGAATATCTCTTCAAACAGGTATATCTTTGTTTAATCTCACTTGAATGGGGAAAACAACTAAAAACAAGGAGGGTTTATCAGATGAGAAAAAAAGCTACTTTTGCTGCACTCGGACTGGGTGCCGCTTACCTAATGCGAAACAAAGGCTCAAGGGAAAAACTATCCAAGCAATTCGATGAATTTGGCGGAACTTCAAAGCACGGAAAAAAAACAGATACTTTCTCAGAATCCCGTTCATCCCAAACAACCGGACGAAAAAAAGGTCTTCTACAGAACATTTTTAATTGACTTCATTAGGTGGTATCCTCTCTCGGACACCTCCTTTAATTCGTTACGGCACTTCTACGTTCCGCATACAAGACAATAAAAATACTCGCTTCATAAAGTAGTGCCATTGGAATAAGTACAATGAGCTGACTGACAAAATCCGGTGGCGTGATCAAGGCCGAAATGATTGCGATAGCAAGATACGACCATTTACGTACTTTTTTCATGGATTCCGCAGTTAGCAATCCGATTGCTGCTAAAAATAGTGCCACTATAGGCAACTCGAATATTATCCCAATCGGCATGGTCGTCATGAGTAAAAAGCTGATATACTCCTGCGCTGAAACCATTACGTTAAAATTTACTGCCCCTAACGAAACAAGGAATTTATAGCTAAGTGGATTGACGATAAAGTAACCGAATGAAACGCCTATAATGAAAAGCAATAACATGACGGGGGAATACAGACTTAGGAAACGACTTTCCCGTTCGTTCAGTCCCGGTTTGACAAATTGCCAAAGAAAGTGGCAAAGAAAAGGTATCGACAAACCAAATGCAAGTGCTGTTGATATCGACATATAAAATTTCACGACTTCCAATGGTCCAAGAATAATCAGCTCATGCCCCCGGGTAATATACGGGAACCAGAGATTAATACTGGAAAACACCGCGATTAAGAAAAAAAGGAAAACAGCCGCGCTTTTGACAAGCTGTCTTCTTAAATCCGTGAGATGATCGACTAAGGATGGATCAGCCTCCAGTACGGATTCATTCACTTCATTTACTATCTTACTGGTGCTTTCTTCATCTTCACGCCCTACTTTTTCCTCCTCAATTACAGTGTGGATTTTATCAAGCGGACTGACAACTTTTCGATTGTGATCTCCATATGGATCCATATCCTCACCTGCTCATAGTTGTTCGGTTTTCTTCGTTTCCTTTTGGTTCACCGGTTCTTCGTCTTCCATAATATCCTTTGCCGACTTCTTAAATTCAGCAAGCGTCTTCCCTACCGCGGCTCCCACTTCAGGCAGTTTTTTCGGTCCGAACAGGATGAGAACAATAACTAGGATGATGATCAAACCAGGTACGCCAATACTCGCTAAGCTCATTGCATAGGACTCCTTTCATTTTCACACTAGTGATCCACCGTTTTTACTGTAGTTAATGACTCCTTCCGCTGCTCGGTAAGCGAGTGCGCCAACTGTCCCTGTAGGATTGTATCCGCTGTTATGCGCAAAATTCCCGGCACCGACTACAAAAAGATTTTCAGCGTCCCAATGTTGTAAGTAATTGTTGACCACACTGTTATCCGGACTTGCCCCCATAATAGTTCCACCTGTATTATGAGTTGTCTGATACGGAACAATATCATAGTTTGTAATAGGATTTCCGGCCATGACTGTCTTCGCACCCATTTCTTTCATTATCTCAGTAGTCTTTCCACCTATATACTTGTGTAAATTTCGATCTTGGTCAGTAAAATTGTACGTCAGCTGGAGTAATGGAATACCATACGCATCTTTGTAATCTGGGTCGAGCGACATAAAATTATCCTTGTGTGGCATCGACGCGCCTTCTGTTGAGACGTTAAGTGTCCTTGTATAGTTGTGAATAGAAGCCTTCTTAAAATCGGCTCCCCATGTTGGCGTATCTGGCGGTATAGGATTTGACTGGATTGGACGTGTCCCCGTCTGAGTCATGGCGATATTCCCCCCGTGAATGAAATCCAGATCACTGTGGTCGAAGTTGTCTCCATTCAGATCATCGATTGATATACCAAGAGCTCCGGCTCCCATAAAAACATTCATTTGTTCATCGAAAAAACCTGTAGCACCAGGAAGGATTTGATATGCATAGTTCTTGCCAAGCGTCCCTTTTTGCGTCTTTGGATTGTACTGCTCTCCGATGCCTGACACCATTAATAGTTTTGCATTGTTCATGACATAACTCGTAAGCACAACAACTTCTGCCGGTTGTATATATTCTTCTCCAGTTTGATTGTCGATATACCTTACGCCCGTCACTTTAGTACCTTTCTTTAACACTTCTACAACATTTGCATGGAAACGTACATCGAAGTTTCCGGTTTTCCTTGCGGTTGGAATGACCGTAATTTCCGGTGAAGTCTTTGCTCCGTATTCACAACCAAATCGTTCGCAAAACCCGCAGTATTGGCAGGCTGCTATTGATTCGCCGTCAGGGTTAGTATAAGCCTTTGACAAGTTTGCGGATGGTAACATAAAGGGCGTATATCCAAGATTGCTTGTAGCCGTTTCAAATTTTTTCAGAAGTGGGGTTTTTATCATTGGGGGTGTTGGGTAATCAGAAGAACGTTTCCCCTCGAAAGGATTTTTGGCTTCACCAGATAACCCTGCAGTCTTTTCAAATTTGTCGAAATAAGGTTCTAACTCATCATAGGTAATGCCCCAATCTTGAAGCAGGTAGTCGGCGGATAGTTTGTTTTTTCCATATTTCTTGTCTGTCATTGACTTGATTTCAAAATCATAGGGAAGAAAACGCCATGTTTGCCCGTTCCAATGTGTCCCTGCCCCGCCGAGACCTTCTCCAAGAAGAAAAGACCCCATTTGTCGCATAGGTAATGCCCTCATTTTTTGGTGATTCCTAAAAGTAATTGTTTCTTTCGATAGATCTTGCATCAGCTCATAGCGCATTGCATAGCGGTACTCATCATGCACCCTCGAAAAGTCTGCTGTACTACGTTCCTTTCCACGTTCCAATCCGACAACCTTAAGTCCTGCTTTTGCACATTCAGCAGCAATAATACCGCCTGTCCAACCAACTCCAACCGTAACGACATCCACTTTTTCCAACGTTGTTGCCATTTGCTGCTCCCCCTTTAATGTTCCATACTACTTAGTGATAGTGGTTCGTATTTCATAAACTTTTCGTTTTCTATTTCTGCGATATAGGTCATTTGATTGCCTGGGAATTCCTTCATGCGCCAAGCATCCATATTGGTATTGCCGTTGTAAATTGGATCTGCGTAAGCACCTTCCAATGTTGCCTGCCGTAGTAGCTTGAAGAAAAATTCCGATGACACACCTTTCATATCAATTTCGTTTTTTTGGAACGCGGTGATCACTTCGTCCATCTGGCCACCCTCTAGATCAACGAAATTTTTATCGAACCGCCCCATTGCTTCCGCTTCCATTTTTCCGATTCCTTGTCTGAAAATCTCCGCACGCGTCAGTCTACTTTGATATCCCTGCGTCGCTTCGCCGGCAAAGAATGGTCCTTGCATGTATTCCTTCGAGTTACTTCCGTAATTGCCCGCTAGTTGGTTGTCGATGAAATAGGGAACCCCGAGTCCAATTGCACCAGGACCAAGATCGTCTTCAGGGAAAATCCGTTCAACTGCTTGAGACAACACACTGAACTCCGCCATGTTCGTAAAGAACATCAGACCTCGATTGCTTACTGAGACCGGTTCACCGCCTGCTCCTTTATGTCCGGCCGTTCCTGCAACTTGACCATCCTTGTTAACGTTGTATCCGACAAGACCTCCAATGAGACCCCCTCCTACGAGTGCTCCGGTCGCTATTCCGGTTGTCTTTAGGAAATCCCTTCTTGAAAGGCCTTTTTTATTTTCTGCCATCCTAATATCCTCCTTCGAACTACTTTCCAAATCTATTATGATATCTACAAATAAGCATGCCAGTCCTAACCCATTTTTATACAATACAACTTGCCATATTTGATGGGTTTCATTTCCTTTTCTTCTGCACGCCGTTATATACTAATGAAAATGAAGTATGAATGGAGGTATTCGCTTTGAAACACCTACTTCTATTGTTCTTTTTACTCATTCTGGCAGGTTGCAATCAGGAATTAAATCCAACTCAAAATCATGATCAAACTGAAAAGATTGTAACTCAGCTACTTTCACCTTGGTCCATTGACTATGATGGTGAGTACTTTTTCATTTCCGAGAAAGCGGGAACGATTGTTAAGACTAGGCAGGACGAAAAATTGATACGTGAGGACGTCCATCTATCAGCACCATTATCGAATGCAGCTGAATCCGGTTTACTAGGCTTTGTTTTGGATAAAGGTTTTCAGGACTCCCAAAAAGCCTATGCTTACTACACATATGATATTGAAGGAGCACCGGTCAATCGTATTGTGACGCTTGAGTATGATGGGAGTTCTTGGTACGAAAACGAAATCTTATTGGATGGTATAGAATCCGGACCAGTCCATCATGGTGGCCGTCTCGCATTCTCACCTGACAATGTTTTGTACGCAACGATAGGGGATGGCGCGGATCCTGATTCAGCTCAAAACCCAAAATCATTCAACGGGAAAATCATTCGGCTCACTGAAGAGAACGTCTTTGAAATTGTTAGCTCTGGGCATCGAAATCCTCAAGGGCTCGCGTGGGATGAAAACGGAAAGTTGTACGCTTCGGAACATGGTCAATCCGCAAATGACGAATTAAATATCATTGTTGAAGGCAAAAACTATGGGTGGCCGATCATTGAGGGGACAGAATCGAAAGACGGTTTGGAAACGCCATTGCTTACTTCTGGTTCAAATGAAACTTGGGCACCATCTGGCATGGTATTTCACAAGGGATTGCTGTATATTGCAGCCCTTCGTGGAGAAGGTATTCTAGTCATAGATCCGCATAGCGGTGAAGTAGTTGATAAAATTGAGGGTTTTGGCCGTATCCGAGATGTGTTTTCAGACGGAAAATCGCTTTATTTCATTACAAATAATACCGATGGACGTGGAAAACCTCAAGATGAGGATGATGTTTTATATCGCTTAACGAGTAGCTAGAATTGGTGAATCCAGACAATTTCCTCCTCTCTTTTTTCAGTAGACATGCGCTAAATTATGCACAAGCGTCGATTTTTCGTTCTAACAATAAGAGGTCTCGTAAATAAAAAAACCACCAAGTTATGTTGTGCACCCCAAAAGTTAGAGTCAAAATCTAACTTTTGGG